>JBMTVN010000227.1:0-6822 GCA_049451415.1 Limisphaerales bacterium
TGGTGATAACCATGAGGGCCAGACCGATCATGGAGGCGGGGTTGTAGAGGAGGGCGGATTCGGTTTCCTGAAAGGTGGTGCGGACGTAGATGACGTCGATGGTGGTCATGAGCATGAAGACACCTGAGCCGATGGTGAGGGGGATGACTTTCTTGAGCCATGGGGTCCAGGTGAAGCCGGAGGCGGGCTGCTGGAGGATGTCGCGGGTGACCCAGAAGGCGATGGCGAGCGAGGCGATCTGGCCGAAGAGGGCGCCGGCCATGCCGCCGACCGCCTGTCCACCGAGAAGGAGGATGAGAGTGACTGCCGCAAAGCGGCCGGCGCCGTCGAGGATGAGGGACCAGCCGAGGCCGGCGAAGTGTTGTCGGCCCTGGACAATTCCCTTCCAGACGGGGACCCAGAGGGAGGCGAGGCCGATGGCGAGAGTGATCCAGAGTGCGGCGGGTTGGTGGAGGTTGAGGAGTTTGAGCCAGGCGGATTGCCAGGTTAGGGCGATGAGGGCGAGGAGGATCCAGAAGGCGAACAGGCCACGGTGGACGGAGCGGGTGGTTGCGGCGAGGAGGGAGTGTTGGTCCGGGGTGATGGCGGCGGCGGTTTGCTGGGCGAAGACCGTTTGGAGTCCGAGGGCGGGGATGCTGAAGAGGAGATAGAGTCGGAGGAGGGTGAAGAAGGTGCCCCATTCATCGGGGTTCATGAGTTTATTGGCGACCATTTGGGAGGCGAGCATGAGGACGCCGGTGGTGCCGGTGGCGATGACGAGCCATGAGCCTTGGCGGAAGAAGGTGGTGGTGGATTCGGTTGGGTGTTCGTGGTGGCTCATGGTTTGGAGTTGATGGCTTGTTCCATGAACTGGGCGGCGTTGTGGCAGATGGTGGACCAGTTGAGGTGTTGTGAGACGTATTGGCTGGCGGTACGGCCGAGGGCCTGGCGTTGGGGCAGGGGTTTTTGGAGCCAGCTGAGGATGGCGTTTCCGAAGGCTTCGCCATTGAAGGGAGTAAAGGTGGCGGCGGGTTCGGTGTTGAAGTAGCGGCTGGCGCTGTGGAGTGCGGTGCTGACAACGGGGAGTCCGGTGGCGAGGTATTCCACGATCTTGGCGACGAAGGCGCAGTGGACGCCGGAGGATTCTTCGTAGGGGACGATACCGACCGAGGCTTGGTGGAGCTGGCTGGCGGTTTCGCCATAGGGGATGAAGCCGGTGCGTTCGAGATTGAGCCGCGGCATGAGCGAGCCGGCTTTGCGGCAGAAGGCAGTGAGTGAGGGTGTTTCGCGTCCGACGAAGCGGAAGCGGGTTTGGGGCATTTGGTTGTGGACGGTTTGGATGGCCTGGAGAGCGATGGGGCCGAGGTGATGCTGGTCGAAGGAGCCGTGCATGACGACGACGGGCGGGTCCTGGGGCTTGGAGTCGGGCGGTGGTGGCTGGAAGGCGTCGGCATCGAAGCCGTAGTAGATGGGATGGATTCGGGTGCGGGGGAATCCGGTTTGGGCGAAGAGGTCGGCGAGGGGGTCGGAGACCGTGAGGACGGCTTTGGCCCTGTAGCGGGAGGGGAGGGACAATTCGAAGGTTTTGAGGCGGTTGAGCAGGGGGCGTGGGGTTTTCCAGCGGGGCCAGGTTTCCATGAAGCCGGTGAGGTGGTCGAGGAAGTTCATGACCACGGGGACTTGGAGCTGGAGCCCGAGCTGGCCGGCGGCGACGGCGGAGATGGCGTGTTGGGAAAGGATGGCGTCGAAGCGGGTCTCCCGGGCGGTTTGGGCGACGAGCTTTTTGAGGTAATGGGGGTAGAGGAGGTATTTGGCGGTGCGGAGGGAGGTGTAACGGCCCATGGGCCACCGTGTGAACGGGTAGATGGTGCAGTTAAACTGGCGGGCGACGTCGTGGTGGTTGGGGAAGGTGGGGCAGAAGAGGTGGACGTCGTGCTGACGTCGGGTGAGTTCACGGACGAGGTAGATGGCTTCGGCGGAGCCTCCGCCTGAGGGGGGGTAGAATGGTTCGTGAGTGAGGAAGGCGAGTCGCATGGGGGGGCGTGCGGGGGCGGGGTGCGGTCAGGGGAGCGAGGCGAGGAAGCGGGAGAGGAGGTTGGTGGCGTCGGTGAGCTGGCGGGTATCGATCCATTCATCGCGGGTGTGGGCCTGGGCGATGTTGCCGGGGCCGAACACGATACTGGGGATTCCGCTGGCGGCGAGGACGGCGGCATCGCAGAAGTAATCGACGCCGAGGGGTTGTCGTTGCCGTGCGAGCTGCATGAGGGATTGGATGAAGGGGTGGTGGTGCGGGGTTTCGAGGGCGGGGCAGGGGACGGAGCGAACGGGGACGATGCGGGCGTTGGTTTTGGCGAGGGCGATGGCCTGGCGGATTTGCTGGCGGACTGCGCGGTCGGTTTCTCCGGGGAGGGTGCGTCGGTCGATGGTGATGGTGCAGGAATCCGGGACGATGTTGGGTTGGCGTCCGCCGTGGATGGTACCGACGTTAATGGTGGGGTGGCCGAGGAGTGGGTGGCGGGTTTCCTTGAGTTGTTGGGCGTAGGGTCCCTCGAGTTGTTCGACGACGCGGGCCATGGCGTGGATGGCGTTGCGGCCGAGGTGGGGTTTGCAGCCGTGGGCGGCTTTGCCGCGGGTTTCGATTTCGAGCCAGAGGTTGCCTTTATGGGCGGTGACGACGCGGTTGAGGGTGGGTTCGCCGACGATGGCGAGGTCGGCTTGGATACCGGACTGGGCGAGGGCGCGGGAGCCGCTTTGGCCGTTTTCTTCATCGACGGTGGTGGCGAGTACGATTTCGGTATGGCTTGGGCGCTGGCGACCTCTGGAGGTTTGGATGAGGGCGGTGAGCATGGCGGCGATGCAGCCTTTTGTATCGCAAGCGCCGCGGCCGTGGAGTTTGCCGTTCTTGGTGGTTGGGTTGAGTTGGTTGGCGGACTGGATGCCGACTGTATCGAGGTGGGGGACGAGGAGGACGCGGTGTTGGGTTTCCTTTTTGGGGTGGAGGATGGCGAGGAGGTTGGGACGGTTGGGGTGGATGGGCGAGAGGTGGATGGTGAGACCGGCGGTGGCGGCGGTGGCGGCGATGAAGTCGGCGAGGTTTTGTTCACCGGGGCCGGGGTCGGACCCCATTTGGAAGGCGGGGTTGATGCTGGGTATGGCGATGAGTTCGCGCAGCAGGCGGATTTCGGGCTTCATGCGGAGTGGGGTGACTTACAGTTGCCAGCCTTCGCGGCAGGTGCGGCGGAGGAGGGCATTGGCATCGGGGTGGTCGAATTCCATTTTTTCGGAGTTCCAATTCAGGCGGGAGGGGACGCGTTGGGCGATGGTTCCGAGCAGGATAGTCTCGGCGAAGGGGTAGACGCGTTCGAAGCTGGCGCTGGAGGGTTCACCGCCCTGGCAGGCGCGGACCCATTGGTCGAGTTCGCTGATAGGCCTGGGCAGGGATTCGGGGGGCGGTTGGAACTCGCGCATGCGGACATCGGGGATGAGTCGCGGGTTATCGCCGCTGAAACCGGCGAGGATTTTGCCGCGGTCACCGATGAGGAGGAGGCCTTCTTCGGGGATGGGTTCGCCGTCGGCAACCAGTTCCGAGGGGGTGGGGGGGCGGAGGCCGCCGTCGTACCAATGGAGATCGACGGGTGGGAGGTCATTGCGCGCGGGGAATTTCCAATGGATGGAGGAGGCGCGGGGGTAGGAGATCCGGTTGAGCTGCTTTTTCCAGGTGAAGTTTTCGATTTGCCAGAACTCCGAGCGTGAGGCTTCGACACTGACGGGGGCCTGCAGGTTCAGGATATTGAACATCTGGAAGAAGCTGTAGTGGCCCATATCGCCGAGCGCACCTGTGCCGAAGTCGCACCAGCCGCGGAAGACGGCGTGGGTATAGGAGGGGTGGTAGGGGCGGTTGGGGACGGGGCCGAGCCAGAGGTCCCAATCGAAGCCATCGGGGACGGGTGGAGTTTCGGTGGGGAGGGAGGTCATTCCCTGGGGCCAGAAGGGGCGGGAGGACCAGTTATGGACTTCGCGGACGGGGCCGATAGCGCCTGCGGCGAGCCATTCGCGGATGAGTGGGGTGGATGATTTGTCGGCGGCGCAGAACATGTGGGTGGCGACGCGGGTTTCGCGGGCGGTATCGCGTGCGAGGCGGGCTTCGGCGAGGACGTTGGAGAGGGGTTTATGGGTGATGACATGTTTGCCGCGGCGCATGGCTTGGACGGCGATGGTGGCGTGCAGGTGTTCTGGGGTCATGATGTAGACCGCGTTGAGGTCGGCCTCGCGTTCGAGCATTTCCCGGAAGTCATTATAGGCACGGCAGCCGACCGTGGTTCCTGAAGGTCGGTTATTGGCGTAGTAGCGGTTGACGATCTCGAGGGCTACCTCGCGTCCACACAAGCCACCGCGGGCTCCTTGTGCCCAGTCGGGGTCCTTGAGGAAGTCGCGCACCTTGTTGTTGAGTTCGTGTCGGCTCCATTCCGGGTAGTCATCGCTGCGGCGGTTGGGGTCACAGACGGCGACGATTTGGATATCGGGGTGTTGGAGGGCGGGGATGAGTTGGCGGAGGCCTTGGGAGCCGCAGCCGACGAATCCGACCTGGATGCGGCGTTTGGCGGGAGTGGCTGGGGCGGGTTGGGCGGTGGAGTTAGGTACGGTGGAAGCGACTGCGGCTGAGGCGACCGCGGTTTCGATGAAGCGTCGGCGGCTGAGCTGCGTGGCGGGACCTGTCATGGGGGAAGGGTGGAGGGGAGACGGTGGTTCGACAAGTTCAGAACGACGGCGGCTTTTGGGTGAGTTGATGGGGGATTCTTGACGTAGCCCGGGGGAGGGGGTTTACTGTGCGACATTCCCTTTAGGAGTAGCTCATGGATTTTCAGCATGTTTTGAAGCAGCGTCGGTCGGTTCGTGCTTATGAGAAGCGTGTGCCGACGAGAGAACAGTTGCAGGAGGTTTTTGCGGCGGTGGCGCAGGCGCCATCGGCGGCGGGTTTACAGGCGTATCGGATTCATGTGGTGGCAGAGGAGGGGGTGCGGCGGGGGTTGGGGATGGCGGCCCAGGGGCAGGCTTTTGTGGGGGAGGCGCCGGTGGTGTTGGTTTTTTGTGCGGACACCTCAAGGGCGGTGGAGCATGGGACGGTGCGGGAGACGCAATACAGTGTGCAGGATGCGTTGGTTGCGGTGGCGTATGCGCAGTTGGCGGTGGTGGAGCAGTATTTGAGCAGTTGTTGGGTGGGGGCGTTTGACTCGGCGCAGGTGAAGGCGTTGTTGGGGTTGCCGGAGAACGAGATTCCGGTGGCGTTGATGCCGGTCGGGTATCCGGCGGTGGATTTGCCTGAGCCGCAGCGGCGTTCGATGGACGAGTTGGTGAGCTGGCATGGCATGCTGGCCGGGGGACAGTGACTTGGACGTTTTGGGGATGAGGGTTGGTCTCGGGTTAGCGCAGAGTAGTGGCTTGGTGGACTGAGTAACGCGTATGAGCTTACCTCCTTTGATACTGGCTTCGGTATCGCCGAGGCGGTCGGAGTTGCTGGCGACTTTAGGGCTGCCTTTTACTGTGGTGGCGAGCCAGGCCGAGGAGCTGGCGGCGGAGTACCTGACGGCGCGGGAGTTG
Source organism: Limisphaerales bacterium (assembly GCA_049451415.1). Lineage (GTDB taxonomy): Bacteria > Verrucomicrobiota > Verrucomicrobiia > Limisphaerales > JAHDYP01 > JBMTVN01. Next base: position 5,578 of record JBMTVN010000227.1, read on the forward strand.
GCGATGGTGAATGCGCACCGGAAGGCAAGAGTGGTGGCCAAGCGACATCCTGATGCGTTGGTTTTGGGTGCGGACACCGTAGTGGTTTTGGGGGATCGGTTTTTTGGGAAGCCGGCTGACATGGCGGAGGCGCGGGGGATGTTGCGGGCTTTGTCAGGGAAGACCCATCAAGTGGTGACGGGGATGGCGCTGATTCATTTGCGGGGGTATTGGGAGCGGTTGGTGGCTGAGATGACGGAGGTCCGTTTTCGCACGTTATCGGAGGGGGAGATTCGGGGTTATCTGGAGCGGATTCAGCCTTTGGACAAGGCGGGTGCGTATGCGATCCAGGATTACGGGGAGTTGATAGTAGAGGAGGTGCGGGGGTCGTTTACCAACGTCATAGGCTTACCCATGGAGTTATTGAGGGAGGTGTTGGGGGCGCGAAGCGCATAGCGCTGAGGGCTGAGGGCTGAGGGCATAGCGGTAAGCGCCAAGAGGCAAGCGGGAAGGGCTTTTGCGGCGCGCGGAGCGGCGTGGCTGGGAGAGGGGCGTTCCCCCTGACCTTTGGCGGTTGGCGCGGGGGGGGGCGGTTTGATCTCGAGCGGGATCGCGATGCTTATGGATTTGGCTGCACCCAATCGAGTCGCGCCGCCGCACCGTGTTTGGGCTGGGCAGGGTGGGTTTGGGGTGGGCATGTTTGGGGGCGTGAAGATTCCGAAGACCATGAGAGCGGTGGTGTATCGCGGGGCGAATGATTTGCGGTTGGAGGAGTTGCCGGTGCCGCGGATTCGGTCGGGTGAGTTGTTGGTGCGGGTGGAGGTGTGCGGGGTGTGTCCGACGGATATCAAGAAGATCCAATATGCGACCGTGGCACCGCCGAGGGTGTTCGGGCATGAGACGGCGGGGACGATTGTGCAGGTGGGGCGCGGGGTGGAGGGTTGGAGGGTGGGAGACCGGGTGGCGTTGCATCATCATGTGCCGTGTCTGGATTGTCATCACTGTCGGCACGGGGCTTATGCGCAGTGTGCGACCTACAAGCGGACGGGGATCACGGCCGGATTTGAGCCGGCGGGAGGCGGATATGCGGAGTATGTGCGGGTGATGTCTTTTGTATTACCCGGGGTGGTGAAGATTCCGCGTGGCAACAGTTTTGAGGAGGGGGCGATGTTGGAGCCGGTGAACACGGTATTGAAGGCGGTGCGGCGGTTGCGGGTATTGGAGGGGGACCGGGTGATGGTGATGGGGCAGGGGCCGATTGGGTTG
>JBMTVN010000228.1:0-6817 GCA_049451415.1 Limisphaerales bacterium
TCCCATGAATCCCACCCCCACCCAACAACTTGAAGTCGACCTCGAACTCGTCCGCAAATACAACGTCGCCGGCCCACGCTATACCTCCTACCCCCCGGCAACCCACTTCACGGAATCCGTCAACGCCAACACCATCGAGAATTGCATACGCACCAATAACGAAAGCACCCGGGATATCTCACTCTATTACCACCTCCCCTTCTGCTACTCCCTCTGCTGGTTCTGCGGCTGCACCACGGTCATCACCGGCAACCAAAACGCCAGCGACCTCTACGTCAAGCGCCTCCACCAGGAAATGGAGCGCATCAAACCCCTTACAAACCCCCAACGCAAAGTCACCCAACTCCACTTCGGTGGCGGCAGCCCCACCTTCCTCGCCCCAGACCACATGCGCCGACTCGGGGAATCCATCCACCAACACTATAACCTCGTCGAGGATATCGAGGCCGGCGTCGAAATCGACCCCCGCCGCCTCGTCAAGGATCACATCACCGCCCTCCGCGAAATCGGCTTCAACCGCGCCTCGCTCGGCGTCCAGGACAATAACCCCGTAGTCCAAAAAGCCGTCCACCGTATCCAGCCCTTCGAACAAACAAAACAAGCCGTCGACTGGGCCCGCGAAGCCGGCTTCAAGTCGGTCAATATCGACCTCATCTACGGCCTCCCCCACCAAACACCCCAGTCCTTCGAGAAAACTCTCGAGGAAGTCCTCACCCTCCGCCCCGACCGCTTCGCCATCTTCAATTACGCCTACGTACCCTGGATGAAACCCGCCCAGAAAATCATCAAGGAAGACCTCCTCCCCACGGCGGAAATGAAACTCGAAATCCTCAAGCTCACCATCGAACGCCTCACCTCCGAAGGCTATGTCTACATCGGCATGGATCACTTCGCCCTCGCCGATGATGAACTCGCCGTAGCCCAGCGCGAAAAAACTCTCCAACGCAACTTCCAGGGCTATAGCACCCGCGGCGGCACCGATATCTACGCCTTCGGCATGTCCTCGATTTCCCAAACCGAAGAGGCCTACTGGCAAAATGCCAAGGAACTCCAAGACTACTATACCGCCGTGGAAAACAACCAAATCCCCGTCTCCCGCGGCTACCTCGTCACGGAAGATGACCGCATCCGCCGCGACACAATCATGCGCCTCATGTGCGACCTCTCGCTCTCCTACGCCGATATGTCCAAACGCCTCGGCATCAACTTCTCCTCCTATTTTGAAAAGGAACTGAGTTCCCTGTCCGACCTCGCCGCCGACAACCTCCTCGAACTCCACCCCGACCACCTCGAGGTCACCAACCGTGGACGCCTCTTCATCCGCAATGTCGCCATGCGCTTCGATGCCCACCTCCCCGCAGAAAATGTCCGCCGCTACTCCAAAACCGTCTGATCCGCCATACCCCGCCCCATGACTACCCCCAAACCCGTAACTTCCGTCGCCATCATCGGAGCCGGCATCACCGGACTCACCGCCGCTTTCCGCCTCCAAAAACGCGGCATACCCTTCACCCTGTACGAAGCTTCCCCACGCGCCGGAGGTGTCATCGAATCCATCGAACGCGATGGCTACCTCGCAGAGTTCGGCCCCAATACCATTCTCGAAACCTCACCCGTCATCAGCCAGCTCATCCAGGACGCCGGCCTCAATGACCGCAAACTCTACTCCGACCCCGCCGCCGATAAACGCTTCATCGTCCGCTACTCCCGCCCCATCAACCTCCCCACCTCCCCCATCGCCTTCTTCACCACGCCACTCTTCTCCATAGGCGCAAAGCTCCGCCTCGCCGCAGAACCCTTCATCCCGCGCGGAAACCCCGATATCGAGGAAAGCCTCGCCCAGTTCGTCACCCGACGCATAGGCCGCGAATTCCTCGACTACGCCATAAACCCCTTCGTCGCCGGCGTCTACGCCGGTGACCCCTCCCGCCTCTCCGTTATTCAAGCCTTCCCAAAACTCCAGGCCCTCGAACAAAAATACGGCTCTCTCATCAAGGGCCAAATCCTCGGTGCCCGTGAACGGAAGAAACGCGCAGAGGTCTCCAAACAAAACGCCCCAAAGGTGTCCTTCGAACACGGCCTGCAGGAACTCATCGATCGCCTCCAACAACTCGCCGGCGACTCCCTCAAAACCCACCACGCCATCCAATCCCTCGAACGCACCGACTCCTCCTGGAAACTCTCACTCAAACACCACGATTCCACCATCACTCACTCACACGAGGCCGTCCTCCTCTGTATCCCCGCCTACCGCCTCGCCGAACTCAAAATCAATACCCCCAACCCTCCCGACACATCCCCTCTCTCCGATATTAAATACCCCCCCGTCACTTCCGTCGTCCTCGGCTTCCGCCGCCAAGACGTCCAACACCCGCTGGATGGCTTCGGCATGCTCATCCCCGAAGTGGAACGCTTCCGCATCCTCGGAACCATTTTCTCCTCCTCCCTCTTCCCCAATCGCGCCCCAAAAGACCACGTCACTCTCACCAGCTACGTCGGAGGCACACGCGCCCCGGAACTCGCCTCCAAACCCCAGGATGAACTCGCCCAAATCGTCACGGAAGACCTCCAGAAAATACTCGGCCTCCGGGGCAAACCCACCTTCCAACACCACGTCTACTACCCAAAAGCGATCCCACAATACGAAGTCGGCTACAGCCGCTTCAAAGACCTCATGACCCAAATAGAAGCAAAAGCCCCCGGCATCTTCCTCGCCGGACACTACCGGGAGGGAATCTCTCTCGGCGATTCCATCATCTCCGGTGACCGCGTCACAGAACGTATCGCCGCCTATATCCAAAGCCCCAAAGTCAGCCAATCATGAGTAAAAAAGGCGTTCTACTCGTCAACCTCGGCTCCCCGGACTCCCCCTCGGTCCCCGACGTCCGCCGCTACCTCCGTGAATTCCTCATGGACGGACGGGTCCTCGATGCTCCCTGGCCCATACGCTTCATGATCGTCCACGGCGTCATCCTCCCCTTCCGCCCCAAACAATCAGCCGAAGCCTACGAAACGATCTGGCAACCCGACGGCTCACCCCTCGTGCTCACCAGTCGTAAGGTGCAATCCCTCCTTCAACAGCGCATCAATATCCCGGTCGAACTCGGCATGCGCTACCAAAACCCCTCCATCCATTCCGCACTCGCCAATCTGGTCCAACAAGGGGTCACTCATTGCCACCTCATCCCGCTCTTCCCTCACTTCGCCATGTCCAGCTTCGAAACGGCTGTGGAACGCGTCAGGGAACTCGCCACCCAAAACCACCCATCACTCCAACTCACGGTCCAGCAACCCTATTACAACCGCCCCGACTACATCGCCGCACTCGGTGCCACAGCCAAACCCTACCTCGACCAGGACTACGATCACCTGCTCTTCAGCTTCCACGGCATCCCTGAACGCCACCTGCGCAAAAGTGACCCCACCAAGACGCACTGCCTCAAGGTCCCCGATTGCTGTAATACCCCCAGCACAGCCCACCAAACCTGCTACCGGGCCCAGTGCTTCGCCACGGTGCGCGCCTTCAATGACTATACCCACGCCAAAAATACCTCGGTCGCATTCCAATCCCGACTCGGCCGCGACCCCTGGCTAACCCCCTATACCGACAAGGAAATCGAGCGCCTCGCCAAATCCGGCGTCCGCAAAATCCTCGTCATGTGCCCCGCCTTCGTCTCCGATTGCCTCGAAACCATCGAGGAAATCGGCATCCGCGCCAAAGAAACCTTCGTCGAGGCCGGTGGCGAGGAGTTCCACATGATCCCCTGCCTCAATGACCATCCCGACTGGATCAAGGCCCTCCAGAATATGGTCCTCGAATTCGCGCCCGACGCCGCGGCAGCAACCTCCTGAACCACCAGCAATCATCCGCCATGCTGCCTGCTGCAGCATGGCGGAGTGCCTACACTCGCACACACCTCCCGGGCCCAGCCCCGGGAACTCACCCCATCAAGGTTCCATCGCCTCCCGGATCTTCCTCGCCCAGGCCAATAACTCCGGCACATCACCCCTCCCATCGCCCTCTACCCGGTAAAGGGTGCGCTGAACATTCCCCAGCTGACGCATAGCCTGAGCCATGTTCCCCCGCTCAATCGCCCGCGCCACCGCCCGCAGCAGCGCCGCCGAACTCGTCCTTGCTCCCTGCTGCAAACCGGATTCCACCACCATCTCACGGAATAGCTCCACCGCCAGCCCCAAACCCAGGACTTCAAGCTGAACCACAGCTTCGGCCGTATCTCTCCCACCACTGACCACCAAACGAAGCTCGTGAACCCCTTCGGCCAAAACCACGTCCAATAACATCCCTTCACCCGCCTCCTGGCCATCCACATACCACACATAGGTCAGGGCATCCCCGTCCGGATCGCTCGACGCCCCGCCATCCAGCCGAACCAACGCCCCCTGAATGCCGCCTACAACACGAGACTCCACTCTCGAAACATCCGCCACCGGCAAGCCATTCTCAGGAACGGATACCACCTCCACGCTCTCGTAAATAAACGCACCGCCATGCCCGCCTAACAGCGGTGCCCCCACCAACAAGCGCTCCCCATCAAAGCTCACAGCCTGTCCCAACCTCGACCACTCCGTCCTGCCCTCAGGCGCCAATTCCATCTTCACCTCCCAAACCTCACCCGCCCGCGCTGCCAGATAAACCGAGCCTCCCGCAATAACCCGCTCTGAACCAACTACCGAATCGGACGGCGCACCAATCACCAAATCCTCCCCCAGCAGATCCAGCGAAGCACCAAAGCTCTCAATGCCCTCCATGTCATCCGCCACCAAACTCTGCACCCAACCCCACTCACTCTCCCCGCGCCGAAACACCTCCACCATCCCTCCGTGTTGTTCCCCACCCCAAGGCGCGCCCACTACCAGCTCATCCCCATGCACAGACATCGCATAACCAAAGAAACCATCCTCCACCGGATCAGAGCTCTCTAAAACCCCCGCCAGACCCCACTGTCCACCCTGTAGCTCATAGACATAAGCAACCCCATCCCGACCCGCCCCCATCGAAGCATACGGTGCCCCAACGACCACCACGTCACCGTCCAGGTCAGCCCACCAACCAAAATACTCCTCATAATCAAAGGACGGAGACACCAACCGCTCTTCCTTCTCCCACTTCCCGCTTAACCCACGCCGGTAAAGGTTCACGCAACCATCATAGTAATCCCACGACTCAGTGAACCCCCACTCGCCACTCACCCCCACCATCAAACGATCCCCGCTCAAGGCCACAGGACGACCAAAGGTCTGCAACCCCACCGCAGAATCCGGATACAAGGTCTGCCGCCATTCAAAACTCTCACTCGCCAATTCATAAAGATGTACCGCACCACTCTGAAAACCAACGGAGGCATCCTGATACGCCCCCACCGCCAACACGCCCTCGTCCAGGGCTAAACACGCACCAAAACCACTTGCCACTTCGCCCCCCGGAGGTCGCAAAACCTGCACCGGCTCCCATCCAGCATCACCACGCCGATACACATGCACGGCCCCAATGGTGTCAGAAAAAGGATCCCCCGAGTCGAGCGCCTCCTGCGGTGCTCCAACCAACGCATAAGCCCCATCCACCACCACACTCATCCCGTAGGCTTGCTCCTCATGAAATGAAGGATTCTCCAGTACAGAAATAAGCTGCGGGTCAAATGAACCCGCAGCCATACCACATCCGCAATAACCCGCCAGATAAAGAGCTCCAGTCGTCAGGAAATAGTACATCCTCATAACACCAGCTTTCGATTCGCTTTCGGTTCACCGGAATTGACCCTGTTCCTGACTCAGGACCAACTCAACATGCCAACTTCAGCAGAGGACATACCAATGTCCAAGCTCCCCAAAAAGCGCCAGGACTCACGGCCATCACACCCCACTTTGCCCAGAAACCAAGCAGGACAACGCCCCAATACCAACCACCCCTATAAGGTCGGACCCAGTAGCCACGGGGCAAATTCCTCATCCCCCACCCCTGCCAGTTCGCTCTTCGTCCGCTCACCACTGGCAACCGATAGCATTGCCTCAAATATCCGTCGCCCCACCTCAGCCACATTCTCCCCACCATCCAGAATCGTCCCCGCATTGATATCCATGTCCTCCTCCATGTGCCCAAACAACTCGCTGTGACTCGCCACTTTCAAGCACGGCGCAGGCTTGCACCCATACACACTCCCCCGCCCCGTGGTGAATACCCCAATGTTGCACCCCCCACTCACTAGCCCCGTCATGCTCACCGGGTCCAAACCCGGCGTGTCCATAAAACAAAAGCCAGCTCCCTCAACCCGCTCAGCATACTCGTGCACCGCGACCAACGGAGCCGTCCCACCCTTGGCAACCGCCCCCAGGCTCTTCTCCCAAATCGTTGTCAACCCCCCAGCCTTGTTCCCCGGGGATGGATTGTTGTCAATCGTAGCACCATGCCTGGCCACATACTCCTCCCACCAACGAATCCGCCCACGCAACCGCTCCGCCACTTCCTCCGAAACCGCACGCCGCAAAAGTAAATGCTCCGCCCCGTAAATCTCCGGGGTCTCACCCAACACCGCCACCCCACCCGCCCGCACCAGCTCGTCCGCCGCCCAACCCAATGCCGGATTCGCCGTAACCCCGCTGTACCCGTCCGACCCCCCACAGTTCAACGCCAACTTCAACCCGCTCAAAGCCTGCTCAGTCCGACGGAGCGCAGCCACCCTGGGCAACATCCTCTCCACCTCCAACACCGCACGCTCCACCGTCCGGCGTAATCCCCCCAAACCCTGAATCTCTAAACTCACCAAACCCTCCCCCTCAACCCAACCTCCCGCCTCCCGCA
>JBMTVN010000229.1:0-6803 GCA_049451415.1 Limisphaerales bacterium
TCATAGGTTCAAATCCTATCCCCGCAACCAATTTACCGTTGATCATCAACGACTTAAGCCGCTGGCTCCCAGCGGCTTATTTGCTTTTCCGGCCTCCCTGCCCAAATTCACCCGTTTTCTGGTCGCGCCCTGTCCGGACCTGTCCACGAAGGGCAGGCAACCAAATAAAGGCCAAATATTTGGGTCCTGAGGTTCAAATCCGGAGGGGTGGCGAGAGGACCCCTAGGGGGGGCTTGAGGGAACGTCGGGGTTACCGCAGGGATCGGCAGTTGGTTGACCGAGATGTCGCGATAACGCACTAGGTCGGACAGGAATCGTTCAACCTTTTGTTCGCTGGTCATGGTAGCCGGATATCGAGGAAGGGCGGCCATATAACGGCGCAGCCAATACACGTAGGTTTCTTCGGTCGAAAGCGCCTTGTGCTGCCGGCGCACAACCGCCTGCAATCGTCGGATCGCCAACTCTGCATTCATTCTGCGGCGGAGTGTAACCGGGATGGTTGGACAACGGCTGTCCAACCATCGGCAAGAACTGGCGATTTCTTTTTCCCTTTAATCACCGAACTGGCGGTCGTATGATTAAAGGCGGTTCGGTTCATTATGAACATGTTACGAACTAGAGTCGGTCTGGGTCCAGACGGCCTGATCAACGGACCAGGAAACGCCTGTTTTCAGGGGCTGTCGTTGCCGCCGGAGGACTTGCACCGAATCCAAGGAAACACTTCCCTGAGAGTAATCAGCGACTGGCAGTCGCTGAATAACAGTTATGCGGCATCGTAGAGTCGTCCTTGCGATCGCTGTTGCGGTGACTGCCGTTGTGGCATTGGCCGTTAAGCCAGGCCGCTATAGGTTGGAGTCTCGGCTTCTTAGCCGCATGACCTTCGACGCGGAGCGATTCCAGCCGCTCAGGAATAGCGGCGCGACCGGTACGTGGGCGTTCGCATTTGTGGAGTTCCGTAATTCGGCGGGTCGTCCCCTCGTCCTGGATTATGGGGCGTTGGATGCGGCCGTACGGACCAATACTGAAGACTCCCCTACATCTGTTGACCTGTGGGGTACGCCTGCATGGCCCAAAGATGTTTGGCTGGAGCCACACAAGGGAGTCAAAGTGAGGATCCTCCTTCCACCGGGGGCCGAGACGTTCCTTGTTCGGACCCGCATAAGGAAGCTCACTTCGCGCGAGTCGTTGGAGGTGCACCGGAGGAAGTCTGGGTTGTGGCGACTGCCAGCGGCACCGTACCTTTGGCTGCGTGATCACCTGCCAGATGAACCTCGGTGGAGCCCCGCAGAATTTGAGTTCGATGTGGATGAGACGCAGGCTTCGCAAGCTGATGAAACCCCCGCATAACCAGTCGTCCCACCCAACGCCGAGGAGCGTCGTCGGGCTTTGCGGTTGCGCCTGGCTCGGCGTGGGTGGACTTTGTCGTTGGGCAACTCACAGACGACCTCACCACTGTGAATATTTTTGAGTTTCTGATTTTCTTGTTGGTGACTGCATCAGTCGGTGCACTTCTTGGCGGTGTTGTCGGAGTTTTCACCGGAGGCTTTGCGAAAGGGGCAAGCGCAGGAGCACTCGCTGGGCCGGTAATTGCCGCATGTGGGATTACGGTGTATTTGTTTATCCGGAAGAGGCGGGAGAAGTGAGAGCGACGAAATGCCCAACAATAAAGGGTCTAGCGGAGGCGGGGGACGAACCTTCGACTAGACCCACTGGTTGAACAAGCCCGGTGGCCAAGCTGAAGCGTCATTCAAAACCGGAGAACCAAGATGAGACACCTATTGCTGATTGCCGCCCTCTGCTGGGGGTGTGGAACGGCTGCCCTCGGGCAGGGGACGATCTATCTGAACAACCGCGTGCCTGAAGCATGACTAGTTTGCGCTTCAAGTTGGCATGTGGTGGTGCAGCCGTCGTTTCCTTACTCACTGTGCTCATCGTTTGGAACTCCCCTGGATCATCCCTGCAGCCACTTCATGTGAGATTCGTCGGCTACACCAACAGCTTTGGTGTGCCTAGAGACGAAGCCGTTTTTGTGATTAGCAACAGCTATCACCGTCCCCTGAAAACGTGGGCGTCTGCTTTCGTTGAATCCGTGTCGAACACAAACGGTCGAGACGGTTGGGTCTGGGTGGGAGGGCCCAAGGATTCATACCTCGCTCCACATCAGAGTCTGTTGTCTCGCATTCCGAAACCCGACATCGTTGGGGAGTGGCGGCTCCTAATACCTTGGTCATACGGATACAGGGCAAGGGTGGCCGAAGCGCTTCGAGGTCATCAGTTCATTCCAAGCTCCTTACGAACCTCTGGAGAGCGCCATGCTTCAAGCGGCTGGATCACGGTCTGCGAGGACGATCGAGTTGTGGAGTTGACGCCCCAAGAGTACGTGGACTATTTGCGAGAATCGGGCTTTACCGGAGAGATCAGCACTTATATTCAGACGTTCGGCCAACCAGACGCCGGTAACGACTAGGCCCCTCCCTTAGCCACCCCCACCCCGACCAGCGCCCCCCGCAGGGCGTGCACCAAGGTCGACAGCGCCCTCACGTCATCGGCCAACTCCTCGCACTTATCCCTCAGCGCCAGCACCTCGGCCTGTGTCGGCGGATCACTGACGGTCAGCCCCCCGATCTCCCCGTCCACGTTGCCCAAGGTCACCATTACTTGGTTGGGTGATCAGAATGGGACTGTCCTGGTGGCGAGTGCGAACTCGGAAATGTGTGAAGTAGGATGGCTGTCCTTCACCCCCCCTACAGGCCACTACTGCACCGGGATGGCTATGAATCCCTGGATTGCTTCCTCAACCCGGCCCGAGAGATCGCTAGTCAGGTTTGATGCGTAGCCGACAAGCGACCCGTCGTCTTTGATATCCAGGTACCATGTCAGCTCGAAATTCTTCCGGTTAGGCAAGCGCTCAATCCCTGCAGGCGTTAATAGGAAGTGGGTCTGTTTCCCGTGTTGGAATGGTACACTCGCACCATCAGGAGGTAGGTCGTAGGCCTGCAACAGGACGGTACCCCGGTTGTTGATGGCAACAGCGCGCACGCTGTCAAAACCGGGCGGATATGGCAATGCCGTCATACCAGTGTCTTCACTCCAACGGAACGGTCGCATTAGGGCTAACGTCACGATCTTCGGGCCAGTGACCGCTCTGCCTTCGCTATTGTGCGATCGCACACCCGCTTCGAGTTCTTCACGTAGTTCTTCTCCTTGCTCTTTCGTAAGCTTCCGCCGTGTGATTCTCGCGGTACTACCAACAATCAATCCGTGCTCATTGATATCAAGAGCCTCGCCGTAGTCGGAAAACTCCTCCAACGCTCCAAGCGAGACCATTCCGTGGTCGGGCCGCCACAAAAACGGCCGAGTTTTTGGTCCTTTGTATTCCGTCTCATCCTGGATCTCGGAGTATCCCACCACCCACCCCTTATCGTTAATAGCGGAGGCCTGACTCAGACTACCACCTAACGTGCCAAGACTCCTGGTTCCTTCGCCAGGAGTGAACAAGAACGCTTGCCAATGAACACGATGACCGGATGTGCCGGACCATCCTACCACTTGGCCATTGTTGTTGATGGCAGACGCTCGCGCTTGGTTTCCGCCTAGGTCTGGAACCCTCGGCAGCCCGTGCTCCGGTAGTCCAGCGAATGGCCGCCATCGGTTCTCAAGATCCATGCCATACCCCGCGACTGCTCCGTGGTCATTGATAGCACACAACGCCAAGTCAGTAGCGTCTTCAGCAGACGTCAATCCAACCTTCTCCAAACCGCGCTCCGCCGACCAGACTGCGGCCCGAGAGTGGAGGTAGTTGGTTGATAGGAACCTCCCGACGATCTGGCGACGCTCGTTCATCGCTTGGGGTCGAAACTGGGGAACAAGGTCAGTGAATTCATACCCGGGCATTTGAAAGGTCATCAGATCGCGCGGTGCTTTCTCTACGCTGCTTTGAACCCGAACAATGCTGGTGCTGATTGACAGTCCCGTGATGATTAGGGCAACGGCAAGTCGCTCCCGTACGGCGAGCGTCGTCGATCGATCACGCGCACTATCCAACAGGCATCGAATTCGGAATACCAGGCTATGCTCGCGATCAAGGATGCAGAGCTTCGCCACGGGATTCCCTCTGGTCGGGGCACCTTCCGCAAGGCGCAAGAGTGTTCGTGCGTAGTCAGCCGGCGGGCAGTCCCTGATCACGTAGTTGTCGCATATCTCCTCACGAGCCCGGTCTAGCTCCCGGTTCATCCAATGCACCAGTGGATGGAACCAAAGGGGCACTGTGACGAGTCTTTGAAGCCGCAACACCCATGGGTCACCTCGCCGAACATGCGCGATTTCGTGAACCAACACCCGAACGAGAGTGTCGTCATCGATGGTCTCCATGAGCCGACCCGGCAAGACCACTGTAGGACGGAACAAGCCTACCACACAGGGCAGCGACAGGAGCCGCGAACAGGCCAGAGGGGGCCAGCGAGTTGAGCCGAGGATCGCATCAACTCGATCAGAAACAGCCCTTCTTACGTGTATGTCTAAAGGAGTTGAGGCGCCAATGAGGCGCTTTGTTCGGACCCAGCCTACCGCCAGCCTCGCTATCAGAAGGCAAACGCCCCCGCCCCAGGTCAGCCAACTCAGCCAGATGAACGCCAGTCTCAGGGTAGCAGATTGCCGGGGGGCGATTCCTGGAGATGGCCCATCTACATCTGAGGGGGGGGCCGCGCCTTGGGAACGCGGCGGAGCCGAGGGAGTGGTTGAGTTGGCAGAGGTTGAATGTACCTCGAGCGATCCGGGAGCAAGAACCGGGTTTTCCAAGCTGGTGGACTGCCGTGGCTCGACTCGCAACAGCCAGGAGGGAACACGAACGACCTTGGCCCTGATTCCTACTCCCTCGAAGCCAGCCGAGAGAATAGGGTATGCAATGATAGTCACCAGGGTGCCCGACCACAAAGCATGCCTCCGGGTTGGTCTCCTCCTAGCGAGACTGGCAGCTACCAATGCCACAATGGTCAGCAGCACCGACAGGCTTAGCAGCCCCTCCAGGCAGGATTTCGTGAAATCACCGAGGAGCCAAGTAGTGGTACCGTTCACTGTTCACCCTCCTCGGTAGCGTGTTCGATCAGCGCGCGGATTCGGCTGGCCTCGGCAGCCGTTAGCATTCGGCCATCAAAGAGCGTGAGCACCAGGCCCTCTGCCGATCCTTCGAACGCCGTATCAACGAGCCTGTTAACAACATCTCTCATGGTGTCTATCCGGCTCGAGGCAGCGGAGTAATAGTGCGTTTGCCCTTCAAAACGTCGCTTCAACCAGCCCTTCTGGGTCAAACGCTCCATCAGGGTATGCACGGTGTTTCGGGCCACTCCCCTCTGACGTTGCAGGGAAGTCCAGACATCAGTCACGGTGACTTCATCCCGCTTCCATACCTCCCTCATGATCTCCATCTGAGCTTCGGACAGGGGAGGGAGCTTCTTGCCGGTCTTCTTCATGTCGCTGCTTTCCAGATTGTGATTCTTGAGGATCACGGATTCTCTTTACCTACGATTGTAGGTGAACGCTACCTACAATCGTAGGTGGTGTCAAGATCGAAGGACTCCGTTCAGGTTGTTGCTCAGCAATTCGTGCTGTCAGCAGTTGTTGGCTACACCCCACCCTTAACCACCCCCACCTCGACCAGCGCCCCTCGCAGGGCATGCACCAACGCCGACAGCGCCCTGACGTCGTCGGCGAGTTCCTCGCACTTATCCCTGAGCGCATGAACCTCGGCCTGGGTAGGCGGATTGCTGACGGTCAGCCCCCCTATCTCCCCGTCTACGTTCCCGAGCGTCACCGCCGCCTGGTCGGCCCCGGAGGGTTGGACGACCGGCGTCACTCCAAAGAATCCGATCTTCCCTCCTGCGGCCCCGACGACCGCCTCCCACGAGAACCCGCCTCCGTGGCGCTTGAGCGTGCCTTGCGTGACGTTGAGGATGAGGTAACCCGTAGGGATCGTCCCGCTGGCCGGATCCGCTGTCACGGCCGCCGGAAGGATCTGCTTCCACGTGCCCGGGTCCCCGGCGGCGGTGCATTTCCACGCGCCGCCCAGGGCATCCTTCCACACCTCTGCCAGCACGTGCGACCCGGTGGTGGGCGGTCCCACCGTACTCGTCGGCACGCCGCTAACATAGGTTGCTTCCTGCTTGAACACCTCCGCAGTGAGGATCTCGAAGTTGGTTTCAGTGAGCGCCACGAAGTCCGCGGCGTTACTGACATCGTGGAGTCGTCCAGGGGTGATGGTTGCCATGGTCAGATCTTTCTTACGGTTACCTGGTCAGAGTTCAGGCTTCTGTAGCCGCTGCGAACAAACCATGCCCGCAGCTTGAAGTCGGTTTCGCTGCCCAGTGCCTCGACAAGCTGGGCGTTGGTGATGGTCCGGGGCCCGCTGCCTCCGGAGAACTCGAAGGTGCCTTTGAGCACATCCTCCGTGGTCAGGACCTCGAGGGCCGTGCGGTCGATGTCGGGGCTGATCACCTTCGTGACGGGATCCTCGGAGGAGCGGTTGGCGGCCTTGTCCCAGTCGGCGACGATGTCGTCCCCAGTCCCATACGTGGGGTTGACCCCATCCCCGCCAACCCGGAGGTTCAAGGGCGCCAAAGGCCGGTAGGCCCGTTTGCCCAGGGTGATGGAGACGGGATCCACGTCAGCCAGGTCCAGTTCGCTCTGGAGGAAGAAGGGCTGGAGTTTGAAGACCTTTTCCGGGGGGCTCATGTTGTCGGGTCGCAGGGGCAGATCCTCCCGAAAGCCCACCCACACTTCGGAGCCCTCCGCATGCGTCTGGCGCTTCG
>JBMTVN010000230.1:0-6797 GCA_049451415.1 Limisphaerales bacterium
GCCTGCTATTCGACCTGAGCGGACGGAAGTCATTGAGACCCAGCTGGCGCGGTACGTCTTCACTTCTCGTGGGGGGGGGATCAAGGAGATCGAGTTGCTGGACTACAGCGAGACAGTGGGGCGACAGGCGAGGAAGACCGAGGACGCGGCCAAAGTGGCACTGAACCGTGGAGCGGAGCTGCCGATTTTCACGATTAATGGTTCCGAGGTTTTTCCTGCGGACGGTGATTTCCAATTGAAGCGGCTGGGAAACGGGCTTCGGGCTGAGTCTGTCCTGCCCTCGGGTCTGCGGATCATCAAGGACTTCGTGCCTGGCACCAACTATTTGCTGAAGGCGGCGGTTCGCATTGAGAATGTAAGTACCCAGGCTTTGCGTTTGCCTCCTCAGGAGTGGGTTTTGGGGACGGCGACACCGATCAACCGGCACGATGACGGCCGGCTTGTGAAGATGCAGTGGTATGACGGGGATGATTCCAGTGATGTATCGGATCCCTGGTTTGCGAACAGGACGCTGGGGTGTTTTCCCGGGACTCCGAGGACTTCCTATTCGGCGGGCAGTTCCAATGTGGTTTGGGCTGCGGCCCAGAACCAGTTTTTCACCTTGATTGCGATTCCTCCGAGCAACGCTCCCGCCGCCCAGGTTGTGGCGCATCGCATCCCGCTGCCACCTCCTTCGCTGGAGGAGGCCAGGGCTGACCGGCAGCTGAACAAATCGCCTTTTGCGATACAGACGGGTTTTCGCTATCCGGAGGTGATTCTGGCTCCGGGAGAGAATGTGGAGAGGTGGTTTGACCTTTTTGCCGGGCCCAAGGAATACAAGACCCTGGATCGTCTGGGATCGACATATGGGAACGACGTGGATCAGGTGATGGGATTTGGAGGCTTTTTCGGATTTTTTGCCAAGGCGCTATTGCTATCGATGAACGGTCTTCATGGGCTGGGATTGTCGTACGGCTTGGCGATTGTGGGCATCACCATTCTGATCAAGCTGGTCTTCTGGCCGCTGACGCAGGCCAGCACGCGTTCCATGAAGCGGATGCAGAAGCTGCAGCCGGAGATGAAGGCGATTCAGGAGAAATTCAAGGATGATCCCAAGAAGATGAACGAAAGGATGATGGCGTTCATGAAGGAGCATCGGATCAATCCTGCGGCGGGCTGTCTGCCGATTCTCATCCAGATTCCGGTGTTCTTTGGTTTTTATCGTATGTTGCAGAGCGCCATTGAGTTGCGTGGTGCGAGTTTCCTTTGGGCCTTTGACCTTTCCCAGCCGGACACGATCTTTGAGATCGGAGGTTTTCCGGTGAACCCCCTCCCGATTTTGATGGGATTGTCCCAGTTTTGGCAGATGCGGTTGACTCCGGCTTCACCGGGTATGGATCCGGTTCAGCAAAAGATCTTCCAATTCATGCCCTTGATGTTTTTGTTCATTCTCTACAATTTCTCGTCCGGTCTCACGTTGTACTGGACGGTTCAGAACCTGTTGACGATTGTTCAGACCAAGCTGACCCGGACGACAGGCGAAGAGCAGCCTGTGGTTGGGGTGAAACCGAAGGCCAAGCAGGCCGGCCGCCCGAAGCGGTCTTGAGTAGATAGATTTGAAAGGCATGTAATTTATGGCAGCGCGACCCAAAGCTACCTTAGTGGAGCTCCTTGAGAAGATGGGCTTCAATGTTACCGTTGATGAGCACGAGTTGGATGACAGCACCTTGATGCTGGACGTGCAGACGGACGATCCGGGACGGTTGATTGGCCGTCAGGGTCAGACCCTTGGCCAGTTGCAGTACATTTTGAACCGGATGTTGTTCAAGCAGGACGCGAACGTGGCGAAGGTGACGGTGGATGTGGGGGGCTACCGATCCCAGGCTCGCGACGGGCTGGTTCAGAAAGCGAAGGAAGCGGCTGAGAAGGTGCGGCGTTGGGGTGACATTGTGGAATTGGAACCCATGAACGCGTATGACCGCCGTGTGGTGCACAACACGCTGAAGGAGGATCTGACCGTGGAGACCTACAGTGTTGAGGTGGAGGGGACACAGAAAAAGGCCATTCTTCTGCGCCCGCGCCACTGAGTTGGCGTTTTTGTTTGGCGGGTCCTGGCGTTGAGCCAGGTTTGTTTTGCCGGTGGGCGTTCCGATTGGCGGACGCGTAGGCGGCAGTCCCCGATGATTGAGCTGGACCACCTGGTAAAGCGTTTCGGCAAGCTCACGGCTGTGGATGACGTGAGCTTGCGGGTGAACCGGGGGGAGTTTTTTGCCATTCTCGGGCCGAATGCGGCTGGTAAGACGACTACCATCCGTATTCTTACGGGGTTGGTAAAGCCGAGTTCCGGCCGGGCTTCTGTGGCGGGTTTTGACATCCAGGCGGAGCCAATGGAGGCGAGGCGACGATTGGCTTATGTTCCCGACTTTCCCTTTCTTTATGACAAGCTGACTCCTTGGGAGTTCTTCCGTTTTACGGGGCAGCTTTTTGGGATAGCTGAGGGTGTGTTGCGAGAGCGGGGGGAGGCTTTGGCGAACCGGTTTCATTTGGGGGGATATTTGCATCAGCCGGTGGAGAGTCTTTCGCATGGCACACGGCAGCGGGTGGCCATTGTCTCAGCGTTGCTGCATCAGCCTGAGGTATTCGTACTGGATGAGCCGATGGTGGGTCTGGATCCGCAGCATGCCCGTATTCTGAAGGATGTGTTGAAGGAGGAGTCGGAGCGTGGGGTGACCGTGTTTATTTCTACCCACCAGCTCTCCGTTGCGGAGGAGATGGCGGACAGGATCGGGATCATGCACCGAGGGCGCTTAGTGGCGGTGGGGACGGGGGATGAACTGCGGGCTTTGAGCGGCCGGGATGGTGCGTTGGAGCAGAGTTTTCTGAGTTTAACCGGGGCGGAGGTTTCAGGTTAGCGGGGCTGCCCCATGGGAATCAGGATTGATCAACCGGGGGAGGGGGAAGGGGTTTTTGGTCTGTTGTTGCGGTTGCACCTCGTGCAAGCGTGGAGGCGGCTGCGGGATATTCGTCAGCAATCGAAGCTTTTGTCTGCGTTGATCCTGCTTTTTGTGAGCAGTTATGTGGTGCTGGCGTTTTGGTTATTCGGGATTGGGTTGAGGTTCGTGGGGGCATTTCCGGGTCTGGGCTATCTGCTGGTGGAGCGCTTGATGTTTCTGCTGTTTGCCTTCCTCTTCATTTTGCTGGTGTTCAGCAATTTGGTGATCAGCTATTCGAACCTGTTCCGCAACCGGGAGACTGCCTTTTTGCTGACCCTTCCTATTACTCCGCAGACGGTTTTTCGATGGAAGCTGGTGGAGTCGATGCTTTTGGCGTCGTGGGCCTTCCTCTTCTTGGTTTCTCCACTGCTTGTGGCCTACGGTTTACACACCGGGGTGGCCTGGCATTTTTATGCAGCGACGCCGGTTCTGCTTGGGCTGTTCATTGTTTTGCCGGCGGTTGTGGGGTCATGGTTGGCGATTTATCTGGCGAGATTTCTGGACCGCAGGAGTTTTCAAGTGATTGGGGTTGTTCTGCTGGCCTCACTGGTGGTGCTTGCCGGGTGGTGGTTGCAGACGCAGCCCTTGAGTGAGGATTTGTTTGAGTCACGCATTTTGGTGGTTTTGGACAAGTTGTTGACCAAGACCCGCTTTGCGGAGAGTGCCCTGCTGCCGAGCTATTGGTTGTCATCGAGCGTGTTGCAGTGGGCTGAGGGGGCGGTTCGGGGCGCGGGGTTCTTTGCGCTGTTGCTGCTGAGCTATGCCATGTTTTTCGGCTGGCTGGCGGCTTATTGCACGGGTCCGTGGTTCTATGGATCGGTCTCGGCGGTGCAGAGCCGGGGTAGTGTTTTCTGGCAGTGGAAGTGGTTTGAGAGCAGGCAAAAGCGGAAGGAGGGGCGGGCGTTATCGCCGCGCCTGCTGGATCGACTGGTGGGCATGATTCCCGGGCTGGATGGGGGCATGAGAGGGATCATGGTGAAGGATGTCAGGGTGTTCTGGCGAGATACGACACAATGGGGGCAAACCTTGGTCTTGTTCGGCTTGTTGGGGGTTTATGTACTGAATCTCCGGCATTTTTCGCACCAGCTTACGAATCCGTTTTGGGTGCATTTGGTCTCCTATTTGAACCTTGGCGCCTGTGCCTTGAACTTGGCGACGTTGACGACGCGCTTTGTATTTCCGCAATTCAGCCTGGAGGGAAAGCGGATATGGATTGTGGGCCTGGCTCCGATGGGGTTGGTGCGGGTGGTGGTTGCCAAACTGGTTCTGGGTTGCGTGTTTTCCTTGATGCTGACGGTGGGGTTGATCGTGTTGTCGTGTGTGATGTTGCAGCTCTCGGGCTGGCGGACCGTGGTCTTTGCATTCCAGGTCGCAGTAATGACCTTTGCGATGAACGGCTTGGCGATGGGGTTGGGTACGATGTACCCCAACCTCAAGGAAGATCAGCCGAGCAAGATTGTATCCGGCTTCGGGGGAACGCTGTGTCTGGTGCTCAGCTTCCTTTATATCGTGATCGGAGTGCTTCTGCTGGCTCTAGGATCTCCGTGGTCCTGGCTGCCGGAGGGGGAGGTCTCGTGGACACGGACCGGGTTGGGATGGGGAGGTTTTTGGGTGCTTTCTATCGTGGTCGGGTATCTGCCCATGCGGTTGGGGTTGCGGCGGGTGCGACAGTCCGAACTCTAGCGATGGTGAGGGAGGCTGCGGGCACGCGGCGATGTTGCCTGTTCGTCGACGCCGTAGGTTCCCGATTTTATTTGAAAGTATACGTGGCTCCGAGTGTCACGAGATGGCGGGTGAACTCCCTGCCCTCCGTATTGGGGACACGGCTATCCACCCAATCATAGGAATAGGCGAGATCGGCGCTGATGTGCTCGTGAGGCTTCCATGTGATGCCTGCGGAGGGGGTGAAGATCCAGTCTTCACGGTTTACCGGTCCCTGCCAGTCACCCGAGTAGGCGCGGAATCCGAGGCGACCGTTGAATCTAGGATGGAAGACGTGGCGCCAGGAGATGTCATAGGTGGTGTCTTCATAGACGCTGGGACCGCCGAAAGCGGGTTGTTCGTATTGCCGGACAAACAAGGTGATGCTGTCGGATGCGGACGGCAGGATCGTCATTGTGGTGTCGATGAACAGGAGAAGCTCGTCCTGGTCAAACGCGGGAACTGCGTCATCCAACCGGGGGTTGTGGAAGTCGCGGATGTCCGGGCCCAGCAGAACGCCGAGTTTCAGCCATGGCCATGGGGTGCCCTCCAGACCGACGAGGATCCGGTGGTAATAGCTGTCATAGGGGCAGTCGACACCCAGTAGCTTGTATTGTTCCTGCGACCCGAACCGGTATCCGAGGATGAGATCTGTGTCTGGATGAATCGTATAGCCGAGGTCCAATCCGCCTGCGAGCTCCCTGCGATCGACGTAGTTCTCGTAAATGTAGGAAACCCCGGAAGGACGCTGTTCGGTGCGGAAGTCGTGAAGGTAGGCCGTGGCTACGGGGCGGATGAGGAGTTTTCCGGTGCGGTAGGTGAGCTTAAAGCTGTTCTTGAAGATGAAGGCCTCGTGACGGTCTCGCACGGGGATGCCTCCAATAGCGGGGACATCTCCTGGACGGCCGTAAACCGGGGCCATGCGGTTGCCGTCGATGAAGATGAAGGTATTGGGGAGTTCCCAGGTGAGGGAGTCGATCTGGCCCTTGAGGTTGAGGGTGCCCCGGTGGGTGATGTGATTTTCGCCGGAGTCCTCGGAGTAGGTGTTGAAGTCAGGAGAGTAAGAGGTGGAGAGGTTAAACTCCTCGCAGAGCGAGGCGCTGGCGCTGAGCTTCGGCTGGATTCCGGTGACGAGTGATCCCACGCTGGGATCAAGCACTTCGAGGCCGGCAGCACGGGCCTCAAGGCGGCTGGCCGCAGATGGTTCCACGTCTTGCAGATGAATGTTGCCATCGTAGCCGACACGCGCCGAGACCTCGGCTTGCGTGGTGAAGGAAGCGGCTTGGTTTGCGGGGGGGCGGCTGAGGAGTCCGGCTACCACCACACAGCAGCAGGTGAAGACCTGAGTGCGCGGCGGCAGAAGAGCAGCTTTCATGGCATGGGAATCAACGGTTTATTGTGGGGTGTGCTTAAGGAATCCTTGGTTTTATTGATTGCGGCTTATGGAAGTAGGGGGGCGGACGAAGAAGGTCACCACCGCTGCGGCGATGAGTAACACGGCGGAGCAGTAGTAGGCGAAGTTGAAGGTCCGGGTTTGGTCGTAGACCTTGCCCGCGAGGAGAGAGAGCATGAACCCGCCGAGGCCCCAGGCGGTGAAGACGAGGCCGTAATTAACTCCGAAGTTCTTTAGCCCGTAGTAGTCTTTGGTCACCGAAGGGAAGAGCGCGAGGTTTGCGCCGTAGTTTGCTCCGATGAGGGCTGATAGCAGGGCCATAATGCCAGGGCTGGCCAATGCGCTGCCTTGTCTGGTCAGGGCGACGAGTACGATCATCACGGCCTGCATGTCAAAGCAGACGAGGAGCGTGTTGCTGCGGCCGATTTTGTCCGACATGAATCCCGCGAGGATGCGTCCTCCTCCGTTACCGATTGCCAGCACGGCGACGAGGATGAAACCGAGTTCGAGGCTCGCCTGGACCTTGGCGATGAGAGCGAGTTTGCCGATGATCATGAGGCCGGCACCTGCTCCGCAGGCATACATGAACCAGAGCGCATAGAACTGCCAGGTGCGGAGCATTTCAGCAGGGGAGTAATCCTCCTTTTTGCTGGCGGCAGCCGGGCTTCCGGGTGCTGCGGCTTTGGTCCCTGCCGGGATTTCGATTGGTTTGCGCATTGCGGATTGGGGAT
>JBMTVN010000231.1:0-6795 GCA_049451415.1 Limisphaerales bacterium
GGCGAGAGCGATGGGGTGCCAGGTCTTGGAATCGAAGACGGGGAGTTCATGCAGCAGGTTGGGCGATTCGGGGGTGGGTTTGAGGAGGAGGAGGCGTCCATCTTCGGCCATGAGCAGATAGTTGTCCCCGATAAGTAGTCCCTGGCCATGGCCGTAGCGGCCTTCCTTCCAGGCTTGCGAACCGTCCTTGAGGTTGATGCAGGCGAGGATGCCATCATCCAGTCCGTAGGCGTGGTCGTCTTTTGATACGAGGTTGGAGAACTTGGCTTTCATACGGCCGGATTTCCAGATGCGTTCGGCTTGCCAGGAATTGGTTTGGTTGGAGGGCGGATTGATTTGGAGGAGTTCGGCACCGACGCCGTAGCCGCTGGAGAACAGGAGTTGATTGGTTTGGAACTGGACGGGGATGGAGACGTGGGGGAACCCTTTGCCCCAGGGGTAGGTCCAGAGTACTGAGCCATTGTCGGCGTCGTGTGCAACGATCTGGCGGGAGTTGAAGGCGATGATTTGTTGCTGGCTGGCGATTGTGGTGAGGAAGGGGGAGCTGTAACTTGCGCCTGCATCCCCACCGGACCAGGTGAGATCACCCGTTTGGGCGTTGTAGGCCAGGATCGAGCGGCCCTGGTTTCCTCCGGCGATCACGATGACGAGGTTTTGGTGTAGGAGTGGTGAGCCACTGAAACCCCATTCCGGGACTGAGCATTGTGCGTCTTTGGTGATATCGTGCTGCCAGACCAGTTCGCCCGTTGCTGTTTTGAGACAATTGAGCAGTCCGGTGGCTCCGAGAGTGTAGGTGTGGTTATTGTCTATCGTGGGGGTGGCTCGGGGACCTTCACCGGCGATCACCGTATTGTATTGGGTTTCGTCCTGATGGGACCACAGCAGCTCGCCGGTTGAGGCGTTGTAGGCGCTGACACATTCCATGGGGCCGCGTTGTTCCTGCGTGATGGCGATTTTGCCGACGATACTGAAGCCGGACCATCCGGTGCCGATGGGATGTTTCCAGAGGATCTGTGGCGGGTTTCCGGTCCAGTCAGGGTTTATCTGGATATGTTGGAGGGTGGCGTTGCGGTTGGGGCCAAGGAACTGGGGGAAATCGGTTTGGGCGGTTTGGATGACATATTCGTAGGAGTCTGTCGGCGTTGGTGGGGTGGCGTTTTCGCGGGAGGCTTGGGTAGGTGCGCCTGGGTTGGATTTCCAGCGGAATTCCAGGATGGGAATGAGGTCGCCGGTAACGCCACGTATCCTGAAGGTTGCGGTGGTGAGGAGGGTCAGGGTGACAGCCAAGCCTATGACGCCAAAGCGAAGCTTGAGAGAGGTGCGGGAGAACAGGAGCCACCAGAGGGCGAGGCATGCGAGGCTGACGAGCAGGGCGGCGAGGGACTGGAGGTTGCGCTTTTGGAAAGGCAGCTGGTCTTGGGATTGGATGGCGAGCAGGACAGCGGTGGAGAGAAGGAGGATGATGATGGCGGGCCACCAGCGCACCTTCTTGTTGGCTGGGCGATGCGATGGACGGTTGGGATGCTGTATTTCCGGATCAGTCACGCGGGACAGTATAGAGCCGTGTGTCGAAAGCGAAAGAGGTTGATTTACGGTGATCTGCTAGGGGTTGCTGATGCACAGGAGGTTGTCGAAGGTACGGATGAAGATCTGTCCTTCTGAACAGGCGGGTGAGGCGAAGCATTGTTCGAGCAACTCGTTCTCGGCAACGATTTCGAGAGTGGGGCCGGGGCGCACAACGCGGGTTGTGCCCTTGTCGTTGATGAAATAGACCAGGTTGTTTGCCGTGAGGAGGGATGCGTGCTGGAAGCCGAAGCGTTCTGACCACATCAGCTTACCTGAGGAGGCTTCGAAGCAGCAGGCATAGCCGGGGTCGGACACTACGAGGAAGTAATCGCCGCAGGACACGGGGGAGGGGACATAGGATACGTAGCGGGGGTTTTCGTGGCGCCAAGCGATGTGGGTATTTGTGATGTCCCCGACTCCGTCGGTTTGGATGGCGAGCAGGTGGTGGTCGGGGAAGCCGGCGGTCATGAAGAAGAGATCGGCCCTGGCGTTATGCACCAGCGAGGCGACGTATTGTTCCGTGGGTCCGTTAATGATCCAGAGGAGTTCGCCGTTGGACGGGTTGTAGGATGTGACGCACATGGAGCCTGACACGAGCATCTGGGTGCGGTTACCGGTTTGGAAGATGGCGGGTGTGCAATAGCTTCTGGTGTGGTTGGGGCGTTGGATGCGCCAGACCTCTTTCCCGGTTTCCTGATGGAGGGCGACGATGTAGCCGTTGCCGTCGTGGTCGCCATTGATGATCACCAGGTTGGCATGGAGGACGGGGGAGCTACAATAGCCATGGATGCTATTGAACGGTCCGGGCTGGGCTTTCCAGAGGAGTGTGCCTTGGAGGTCGAAGGCGGCGACCAGCATTTGGTCGGCGTCGAGGAAGCTGGTGAACACAGCTTTGCCGTTGGTGGCGGGGGTGCTGGAGGCGTGGCTATTGAGGCCGTGTTTATCTTCGAGCGGAGATTGGAGGACGGTGGTTTGCCATTGGAGCTGGCCGTTGGTGCGATCGAAGGACAGGAGGACACGCTCCCGGGAATCCGGGAGTGAGGATACAGTAAGGATCTGGTTATTCCAGATGATGGGTGAGGCGTGACCTGAGCCTGGTACCGGGGATTTCCACAGGATATTGGAGGAGGATGACCAGTGGGTTGGGAGGTTGGTTTCGCGGCTTGAGCCATCGCCGCGCGGGCCTCGCCAGGCGGGCCAGTTTTCTGCGGTGGCGGGTGTGAGCAGGAGGAGCAGGAAAGCGAGCGGGGTGAGCCGGGGGTGCATGGTGGTGCAGGCTGACTCAGATTCCGATGGTTTGGAAGTCTGTCCTTGCGAGTGGCATTGACGTTTTTGGCTGAGGATGGGCAAGGTAGCGGGGTGATCACCAAGCTATCTTCACCGGTTTTTTTGGGTACATTTCTGGCGGCGACGTCACTGTCTTATGGGGCCTCTAGCGGGCCTCGTTTTTATGGTGATGCTCCGGACGAGCATCATGCGTGGGCGGTGCATGACGGCAACCGGCCGCAGCCTGTCCGCGTAGTTCCCGGGACATTTAGTTCGCAGGAGCGGGCGGGGAGGCCGCCGGCAGATGCGGTGATTTTGTTTGATGGGAAGGATCTGTCAGGGTGGACGAATGACAAGGGTGGTGCTGCGGGCTGGGCGGTGAGGGATGGGTATATGGAAGTGGTTCCCGGTACGGGTGAGATTCGGACCCGGGAGCAGTTTGGGGACTGCCAGTTGCACATTGAGTATGCTGCGCCGTCGAAGGTGGAGGGAGATGGTCAGGGGCGGGGCAACAGCGGAATATTTCTCATGGGGAGGCTGGAGATCCAGGTTTTGGATTCCTATGACAACGTGACCTATGCGGACGGGCATGCCGGTGCGTATTACGGGGTGAATCCCCCGCTGGCGCTGCCGTTGAATCCTCCGGGCAAGTTCCAGGTTTATGACATTGTTTTTCGTCGGCCGGTCTATCGGGGGAGTGAGGTGGTGGATCCGGGGTATGTGACCGTGTTCATGAATGGCGTTTTGGTTCAGGACCACACTGCCTTGGAGGGGGCGGGAGGACACATGGGTCGGAGTCGGCCCGGCCCCTTTCCGGAGAAGGGATATTTGTCGCTGCAGGACCACGGGAACCCGACGCGATTTCGGAATGTGTGGTATCGGCCGTTGCCTCCGCGAACGACTGAGGGGGGGACGGATGGTTGGTTGAGCACCGAGGCGGCGATGGCGAAGCGGCAGGAGACTGCGGCTGTTTCCAGGGAGCAGGCTCGGGCTGCAGCTAACTCTGCGGATCCGGTTCCGGAGATGCTGGCTTTGATGGAATCGCTGGTCTATGCGCCGGATGAGAAGGCTATGGCACGTTCGGTGGAACTGGCGGAGGGATATGTGGCTTCGGTGACGCGGTTGTCCGGGGCTGAGCTGCAGGGCAAGAAGGATCAGGTGAAGCAGCTGAACGATATCTTCAAGTATTTGCTGAAGTGGAAGGTGGTGGCGGCCCCGTTTGGTCCTCAGGTTGCGTTGGATAAAATGATTGAGGAACAGGGCTGGAACAAGCGCAACGGGCGGTAGGGTCTTCTTTTGCAATAGAAACGCCCGTCCTGCAGGAGCTGGACGGGCGTTTCAGTTTGAAGCGGTATGGGGTTTAGGCCAGCAGCTTTTTCAAAGCCTTGAACGAGATTTCGCTGGCTTCCATGGGGGATTTACCGTCGGGGTAGACTTCCTGTTCCAGGGTGATCCAGTCCGTGCCGCCGACAGTACGGCAGGCTTCGATGACTTCGGGCCAGTGGACAGAGTCTTGGCCGAGGAAGGCCTTTTTGCCGGCTTCATTGTTCACCACCGTGGGTTTGAAGTGGGTGCTGCGGAAGCGGCCGGGGTAGCGTTTCATCATTTCGACCGGGTCAAGGCCGGCGGCGGCTGTCCAGCCGACGTCTTGTTGAAGGATGACGTCCTGTGTCGTGTGCTGGGCGAAGAGGTCGTAGTACGTTTTACCGTCGAGTTTGGTGAACTCATGGGTATGGTTGTGGTAGCCGGTGGCCATCCCGAGAGGTTTCAATTTTGCTGCGACCTCATTGAAGGTATCGGCGAGGGCCTTCCACTTGTCGGGTTTGGTGAAGTCGCCATCGCCGGGGACGATGAGGAACTTACAGCCGATGGCCTGGTGGAATTCGATGGAGGCTTTGAGGGCGTCACCGCGGAGTGTATTGGTGCCGATGTGGGTTGCGGCTACGCCGAGGCCGAGGTCATCGAGGCGTTTTTTGAGTTCCTGGGGTTTGCCGTTGTAGTTGTGGTAGCCGGCGAACTCGACGCCATCGAAGCCCATTTTGGCAACTTGGGCGAGTGCGGCATCGAAGTCTTTGCTGCAATCGCCGCGCACCGAATAGAGCTGCAGGGCGACGGGTAATTTTTTGCCGGCGGCGTTGAGTCGGTTCAAGCCGGGCAAGCTGAGTGCGGCGGCGCTGGCCAGCAGCGAGGTTTTGACGAAACGACGACGGGAGAGAGGCATGTTTTGCATAGGTAGTTGGGGGAGTCTAAGCAGAGGTGATGGGGCTGTCCACGGGGATATTCGCGACGGTCGCGGGTGAAGTGTGCGAAGGGGGGAGGCGAATGGTGTATGCGGTGGAGACGGTGCGGCTGGGGGGCTGCTGTTAATCCCGTCCGGTCTGGCGGCGTGAAGGCTGGTGGCGTTGTTGACGGCGCTGGCGGCGGGAGGGTTCTTTAGTGGTGGCTGAGTGGGTGGGGCGGATGGAGGGGGGGAGGTCGCCACGACCGGTTCTGGAGTAGTCTTCAGCGAGTGCGGACAGGACGGGGTCTTTGGGCAGGTTGAGCTCGGTGGTGAGGAATGTATACAGGAGGGTGGTGAGGCGGTTGAGTGCGATGGCGTGGAGCTGGCCGTTTTGCTGGTGTAGCCAGTCTGTCCATTTGAGGAAGGCGTGGAAGGGTGAGGTGGGTTGGCGTTGCCAGATGAAGTGAACAGTGGCGGTGAAGCTGCCGCTATTGGCGACGAGGTCCCACGCGCGGGCGAAGCGGCGCAGACGCTGGAGCGTGGGGAAGTCGATCAGTTTATTCTGGAGTATTTCGTAGGGAGGCTCGGGGTTATAGACCATTTCCCATTCGCGGTCGTGTCGGCTGATGGGAGCCCCGCGCAGGCGTTTGAGGATGCCGACCTGGATTTCGTGAGGGTGGAAGGAGAGGAGGTGATTGAATCCCTGGGCGAAACTCTCGAGCGACTCCCCGGGCAGGCCGAAGATGAGGTCGGTGTGGAGGTGAGCGCCGGTTTCTTGTCGCAGGAAGCGGAGGTTTTCTTCCGTGCGCTGGTAGTTTTGTCGTCGTCGGATTCGTTCTGCGACCTCTGGATTGAAAGTCTGGATACCGATTTCGAACTGGAGAGATCCCGGGGGGAACTGCTTGACCGTGGAGCGGAGCGCTTCGGGGAAGCGGTCCGGGATCATTTCAAAGTGGAGGAACAGATCCGGGGTGAGGCGGTCGAGGAAGAAGTTCAGGAGCGTCTGGCTGGTTTGGAGATTGAGGTTGAAGGTGCGGTCGACGAACTTGAAATGCCTGAGGCCCTGATCGAAGAGGTGCTGGAGTTGATGAAGCAGGGTGTTGAGGGGGAAGGCGCGGACGGGGGAGTCGAGGGAGGACAGGCAGAACTCGCAGGTATACGGGCAGCCGCGGGAAGCTTCGACATAGACGATGCGGTGTTGGATGTCCTGGGGTGTGTAGAGGTGGTAGGGGAGGGAGAGGTCGGCAGGGCTGGGGAGTTGAGCGACCTGGATTTTTTGAGAGGGTGGTTTGTGGTTCAGGAGCTCTTGGCAGAGTGAGGCGAAGTGGAGGTCGGCTTCGCCCTGGACGATATAGTCGGCGATCTGGCAGATGGGTTGTTGTTCCGTTTCGTGGCTGACCTCGGGGCCGCCGAGGACGACTGTGATATCGGGCCGGAGTTGTTTGAGGAGGCGGACGACCTGGAAACTTTCCCTTACGTTCCAGATATAGATGCCGAGTCCGACAATTTTAGGGGATTGTTGGAGGATGGTTTCGACTGTTTCGAGGGGGCGTTGTTGGAGGTCGAATTCGAGGATGGTTGCCCGGGGTTGGAGGTCGCCGAGGTTGGCGAGGAGGTATCGCAGGCCGAACGAGGCGTGGATGTATTTTGCGTTCAGGGTTGTGAGGACAATATCCGGCATGCGGGTGGGGAGGTTAGCGGGGAAGATTCGGGGGCTCAACCTGCAAGCGATTTCGGTTTTG
>JBMTVN010000232.1:0-6723 GCA_049451415.1 Limisphaerales bacterium
GGGGAGGGGGAGACACTATGGATGGATTTGGTGGCGGGGACACATTCCGTGGAGGACGGCAAGGAGAGCGTGAACTTCTCTTTTCCTTTTTCCATGCCAGGGGGGCAGGTCCGCGTGGAGGTGCCGTTCGGGGTGGTGCGTCCCGATGTAGATCAAATCCCGAGTGCGTGTAAGAACTGGTTTACCATGGGGCGGTGGGCGGATGTTTCCAACGATTCCTATGGGGTGACCTGGGTCAGTATGGATGCTCCGCTGGTCCAAGTCGGGGGAGTAACGGCGAATTTGCTGAACTCCCACACCGATCCCAAGGTGTGGCGTCGGGAGGTGGGAGAAACGCAGACCCTGGTTTCGTGGGCGATGAACAATCACTGGGGCACGAACTATCGGGCCTATCAGGAGGGGCCGGTAGTCTTCCGGTATTTAGTGCGTCCTCATTCAGGATACGACGCCGCTGTGGCGAGTCGGTTTGCTGTGCCGGCCTCGCAGCCTTTGCTGCCTGTGCGTGCACGAGGGGCAGCTCCGCAGAGGGAGTCCTTGCTGCGCTTGGGGGCTCAGCAGTTATTGGTGACGGGGCTGAAGCCTGCGGACGATGGTCCGGGCGTGATAGTTCGAATTTGGAATGCCGGGGATGAGGAGGTGGTGTCGGGCTTGCAATGGCGTGATGAATCTGCGGCAGCCATTTACCGAAGTGACACAAGTGAGCGGGCCGGCGAGCCGGTTCAAGGAAAGCTGAGCGTTGGGGCAAATGAGATGGTCACGATCCGGGTGGAATGACTTGCGCGTGGGAAGGAGTCGGGGAGCAGTGCGGTGTGCATCAACCATCCCCGAGACTACGGCTGCGGGATGAATTGCGACATCTGCCATGAGCCAAGCGCCACGGCCTGTCTGGGGTTCGCCATGACGCTTGCGGATATGGAGGCCCACATGCCGGCGATTGATTGCTGGGGGTAGATTGATGCAAGCCCCTTGAGGCAGGGCGCTGGTTTATCGGCACAATGCCCGGGTGCACTTGGTGATGCCCGACCTCCACTTTGAGCGTTTTCGTGAGGAAGGGTTCAAGTTGGCGGCGAGGACACGGAGGGTTTGCTTGCCGACGGATGCACTTTTGGTTCGCGTTGCGGAACCCTATTTCAGGCGCTGGAGCAGCCCGCTGTCCGGTATGCTGTCCGAAGTAGGGTTGGGATCTACAAGGAATCGACAAAACGGCTTGGGCATCACAGCATGCGCGGGTTGCGTGGAGAGTGATGCGTGGCTGGTGTCCGCCGCGGTCTTCAAAACCGCCGTCCCGGTACCCTGTATCGGGAGGAGTGTTCGATTCGCTCCCTCTCCGCCAAGCTCGTGCTTTGGGAGGTTGAGAAGCCAAGGCATGGATGATTGAGACAACATGAAACGTCATATGAAAGTTCGGCTAACGGCGCTGGCTTCCTGCGCTGGCTGAGCTGCCAAACTGGGCCAAAAGGCCCTGGGGCAGGTGCTGCCTCAGCAAACGGGTCCTGCCGACCCACGCTTGATCGTCGGTTCTAAAACAGCTGACGATGCCGGGGTCTTTCGTCTCGATGCGAGGCGAGCCTTGGTGCAGACGGTCGATTTCTTTACTCCGATCGTGGATGATCCCTACACCTTCGGACAGATCGCGGCTGCTAATGCCTTGTCCGACGTTTACGCGATGGGGGGGCGACCGCTGACTGCATTGAACGTGATGGGAATGCCTGAGGAAGCGGTTTCACATGCTGAGATACGTGAGATGTTGCGCGGAGGCGAAGCCAAGGTCAGGGAAGCGGGTTGTCTAGTGGTTGGTGGCCATAGCATCAAGAATCCCGAGCCGGTCTATGGGCTCTCGGTGACTGGCCTGGTGAATCCACTTCGCCCGATCACCAATGCTGCGGCTAGGGCCGGGGATGTGCTGGTGTTAACGAAACCCCTGGGAACGGGGATTGTGACTACCGCGATCAAGCGGGGGCTTTGCACGCCTGCATTGGCGGCCAGAACAGTCTCTTCCATGAAGATGCTTAACGATGTCGGGGCGGAGTTGGGGGAGCGGCGTTGGGTGAGGGCGGGTACCGATGTGACCGGTTTTGGCTTGCTGGGGCATCTCGGAAGTTTGTGTCGGGCCAGCGGGGTTGGGGCCGAGGTGGATGCCGGGGCTGTTCCTGCATTCAGCAGAAAAGTAAAGGAGTTGATCCGGGATGGGTGCGTGCCTGGCGGGACTAAAGCGAATCTTGAGGCGTGCACTGAGTGGACTGACTGGGGCGCGGGGGTATCCGATGTGGACAGACTTTTGCTGGCGGATGCGCAGACAAGCGGGGGGTTGCTGGTCTGTGTTCCACGCAGGCATTTGGATGCCGTGGTGCAGATGCTCCGCTCAAGGAAACCCGGGCTGGCCGCCGTGATCGGACAGATCACTCGAGGTCCGCAAGGGCGGATTCGGGTGTTGTAAGAGGGCGAGGGACTGCATTTCTCGCTTCTGCTTCCTGCGGGAAGGAAGCAGTGTTTCTGCAGTATGAACGCAGCTGCGCGAAAGCGAACCTCCCCGGCGGATACCCTCAGGCTTCGAGCCATACCTTCAGTTGATCGTGTCATGGGTGCGCTGGAGGGAGTGAGTCTGCCTAGGGCATTGGTGGTGGAGGCGGTTCGGCGCGTGCTGGGAAGGTTGAGGCGGTCGAAGAGCGCGGTTCCAGATTTCGACGAGATCGTGGCCGGGTTGGGGAGTCAATTGGCTTCGCTGGAACGTCAACGGATTCAACCCGTGATCAATGGTACAGGGGTATTGATTCATACCAACCTCGGGCGAGCCCCAATCGCTGCAGATGCTGTCGAGCTCTTGAACACCGTGGCTGCTGGCTACAGCAACCTGGAGTTCGATCTGGAAACTGGACGGCGGGGAAGTCGTGCCAGCTATTTGGAACACGCACTGGCGGTATTGTGCGGGGGGGCAGCGGTGACCGTTGTCAACAATTGTGCAGCCGCATTGATTTTGATCCTGCGCAATTTGACGGCTGGTGAAGCAAAGGAAGTCGTGATCTCTCGCGGGGAACTCGTGCAGATCGGTGGCGGATTCCGCATCCCGGAAATATTGGAGACCACAGGCGCAGTGTTGCGCGAAGTGGGTACAACAAACCGCACGAATCTCGAGGACTATGCCGCGGCAATTCGTCCTGAGACAGCCATGATCCTCAAGGTCCACCGGAGTAACTTTTTCATGGAAGGGTTTGTCGAGTCTGTCGGCAGTGAAGAGCTCGGACGGCTCGCTGCGCGAAAGCGGGTTCCCTTCGTCGAGGATCTTGGAAGCGGAGCGGTCGTCGACACCGCACGATGGGCCGGGCTGCGCCATGAGCCAACTGTGCAGGAGGTCTTTCGCGCTGGCGCAGACCTGGTTTGTTTCAGTGGGGACAAGCTGCTCGGTGGGCCGCAGTCAGGGATCATTGTTGGAAGCGCCAAGCGTGTTTCGGCCCTGAAGCGGGACCCGTTCTTCCGCGCCCTGCGCTGCGATAAGCTGGTTCTGAGTGCGCTTCAGTCGACTGTTGATCTCTGGTTGGACCATGGCGCCGGACGTCATGGCCGGATCGGCTCATCGGGCGTGCCTTGGTTGGATCAGGCCAGGATGGGCACGGAAGAGTTGCGGGCGCGGGCTGCCTCGATCATCGACGCCTTGAAGGGATTGCCTGCCGGGCTCGGGACAGCTGAATCCTTCAGTCAGGTGGGCGGAGGGACCATGCCAAGAGAGATGATCCCATCGGTTGTTGTAGAGGTGCGTCCCGATCGTATCCCTCTCACGGAGCTGGTCGAGCGTCTGCGCCTTGGAACACCCGCAGTAGTCGGTGTGCTTGGTGGCCAGAAGTTTTGTCTGGATCTAAGGACGGTGCTTCCTCACCAGGACAAGGTCTTGGTCGATGCCTTGAGGAGGACGCTCTCGGCGGGCACTGAAGGGTGATTTAGTCAGACGCTGTCGCGGAGGACATGGAGATACCCAGTGCGTCGAAGGCGTCCGCTAGGTCCTGCACTGATTCGATAACCGGGATGGCGTCCGACATGGCCTTTCTGAGCGGTTCCCGGGCTGCGCTTACGCCGTAAGGGGTCAGGTCAAGTGAAAGAAAGCGCTGCACTTCACGCAAATCGGCGATGAACGGTTTAAACGTCCTGGCGGCATCTTCGTAGCGAACCTTGATCTGGAGCAGCTTCGCAGCCACCTCGTCGCGGCGGCTCTGACTTCGCGACCGGATGTCCTCATTGTTGATTTCCGCGAGCTGATTGTCCCAATGCTCAAAGAAAGCCTTGCCCTTGTCGGCCATGGACTGTCGCGCCGCATAGATATGTTCAGCGGATGCTTCAACGCGTTTGACATCCGCCGAGAAGCGCTTGAACTGTGGCTTCAGCTCGGGCTGAGGGTTGTTCACCAAATCGCTGAGGCTGCCTAGGGCACGTTCGATGTCCTTGTTGAGCAGCGCGATTTGGTTGGCCGCCTTGCGGATGTTCGCGGCGGTCTTATCACCCTTGGCGTATCCGCTGGAGGAGCAGCCGGAGATGCATGACAGCGTTGCCAGAAGCAATAAAAGCATGACACAGGTCCATGTGGGGCGGGGGTGGTGTTGCATGACATGTATACCAGGTTCATTACTCGTTAATCGGTAAATCATGAGGATGCAACCGGGTTTTTCGGTTTCGGGACAATTCCATGTGGGTTGCCAAGCCGGTCGTTATCAGCCGAGAATCGCACAGTATGCTTAGGCACTACATTTTGGCGACGGCAGGCCATGTGGATCACGGGAAGAGTAGTCTCGTCCGTGCGCTAACTGGAGTCGATCCTGACCGTTTGCCGGAAGAGAAGGCCCGCGGGATTACTATAGAGCTGGGCTTTGCGCATCTCACAATCGAGGAAGCGGAGGGTAGGCATAGTGATGGTTCCGATGTGTTTGACCTGGGGATCGTGGACGTTCCCGGCCATGAGGATTTTGTCAAAAACATGGTCGCAGGGGTGGGTTCTGTGGACATTGCGTTGCTGGTAGTTTCTGCTGACGACGGATGGATGCCGCAGACGGAGGAGCACTTGCAGATCCTCACCTATCTCGGTGTAAAACATTGTGTTGTGGCGCTTTCGAAGGTGGACAGGACCCAAGATTTAGAGGGCGCAATACGCGAGGTGCGGCACCGTTTGTCAGGTTCCCCTTTTGAATCGGCTGCGATTGTTCCAACCGCCGTTCATGATGGCAGGGGGGTGGAAGCATTGAAGCAGGCAATACTTGATGTGCTCAGGACCATCCCGGCTCCACCGGACATCGGCAAGCCAAGGCTGAGCGTTGACAGGGTTTTCGTGGTTCGCGGTACGGGCACAGTCGTCACAGGAACTTTGACTGGAGGACAGTTGGGGAAAGGGGATTCCGTATGCATTTCGACGCGTGGCGTTGAGTCCCGTATTCGTTCGATTCAATCCCACAGCCTGAATCTGGACCGGGCCAGGCCCGGTCAGCGAGTGGCGTTGAATCTGGCGGATGTTGACGCGACCAAAGAGGTGGCACGTGGCGATGTGATCACTCTGCCACCGTTCGCCGGGTCCAGCTGCGTCTGGGAAGTCGAGTTGGGCAAGTCTGGTCGCTTGCTCAGAGAGAAGGTCCCGGCGTCGCGTCCGCTTCAGCATGGCAGCCAGGTGTGGGTTCATTTGGGGAGCGCCCGAGTGAAGGCCAAGGTGCGGCTTCCGGCCGGCGCGAGTCTGAAGCCAGGCCAGATTTCGTTTGGTCAGCTGCGTTTACAGTCAGCGCTGCCTGCTTTCGTGGGTGACCGCTTCATTCTGCGCGATGCATCCGAGCGGAATACCTTGGCGGGTGGAACTGTTTTGGCGATGGATGGTGTGGATCGGGGGTGGAATCGAACGCTATATCAGGAATCACTATCGAGGCTTGGTGCTGCCATCGGATCTCCGGGGCAGCTGGTGGAAGCTCTCGTCGCCCAGCGCTGTGCCACAGTTCAGCAGAACCTTCTGGTTCAGTCCAAATACAGCCAACAGGAAATTCAGGCTGCGGTGCGGATTCTGCTGGAAGCAGGGACAATTGTGGAATGGGAGGGGTGGCTTTTTGATCAAAACTGGTGGATTGGACTGGTGGAGTTAGGGGTGCGCTTTGTTGAGACGTTTCACGCCAGTCACCCTGAGTTGCCGGGGGTTCGATTGTCCGAGCTCAAGTCCGTGATACAGCGCGAATCAAAGATGCCCGAGGTCTTTGAGGGTGTCTTGGGTGCGCTCGCGGCGCGCGGAATGACAATTGAGGGACACACCATCCGCAGGACCAGTTTTCAACCATCACTGCCTGCACACCTTCGGTTGGCTGCAGAGCGTCTCAAGTTACAGTTGGTGCAACGGGGGCTGGAAGTGCCGTCAGCCAAGGATTTGGCGCCAGACGCGGAAAGTCGTCACGCATTGGCATACCTGGTCCGTTGTGGTGATGCAGTTCAGCTGGGAGCAGACATTGTTGTTAGTCACGCAGCATTCACCCAGGCACGGATCACCATTCGAAGATTCCTACGGCTTCACGGCAAGGCCACCACGAGCGACTTGCGTCAGGCGCTTAGAAGTAATCGCCGGGTGACTATCCCGTTGTTGGAACAGCTCGATAAGACGGGGCTGACCCAACGGGACGGGGATTTCCGGTTCCTGCGCTGATCTGTGATCCCGTTTTTTCTTCACCCGAAGGCGTCCTTTTTGAGGTCCCTGAGGGTGAAGAGTTGGGGGTCTTT
>JBMTVN010000233.1:0-6698 GCA_049451415.1 Limisphaerales bacterium
GGAAGAGCTACAGTATTTTGGTGCGGTCGAGTTTGACTGAGGGGGACTGGGTTCGGCTGGCAGATGTTCCGGTCGTTGAAGTCAGTGGCGAGATTGTGGTGGTGGATGCCGAGGCGGTGGTCGAGGCCGGGCGGTATTACCGGCTGGTTACACCTCAGCTGCCTTGACCATATATTGGGACGGAGGGGGGCTTTATCTAGAAGCCGGTTACAGCCACGAGGGAGACTCGGTCTCCCTCGTCGTTTTTGGTGACCCCTTGGGCCATGGGGTCGAGCGAGAGTACCTTGTCGATGAGGAAGGCGTAGCGCTGGTGTCCGTGATGCATTTCCACGGTGGTGAACCAGACGCCATCGGGTTGCTGGCGCATGGGGTTGGCCTTGGGGTTCCAACCGTTGAAATCGCCGACGAGGCTGACCTCGTTGGCTGAGGGATCGTTGCAGTAGAAATTCATGGCGCGGGTTGAGCGCCGAGCTTTGAGGTGGCTCATGGGTTCATTATTAGCCGAGGAGGTTTTGCAGGATGACGCTGGCGGCGCGGACGATTTGGTCTGACTGGGATTCGAGGGTTCGGTAGCGGTCGATCCAGCCGGCTTGTTTTTCATGGCGTTCGCGCCAGACGGATTTCAGGACACGTTCGGTTCGTTCGATTTGTTGCAGGGCGGAGGAGAGGGAGTCACTGCCTTGGGGGAGATCGGAGACATGACCGACGAAGAAGCGGCTGATGCGTCTGCGGGCGAAGACGGCTTGGAGGAGGAGGACAACCGTTTGTTCGTAGGCGTACCAGCGTTGCTGCAGCATCTGGCACAAGAAGTCGTGGTGCAGGGCGATGAATTCCGAGCGTGGGCGCTCGGTATATTGGCGGATTTCGCGGCCTTCGGCAGGGAACCAGTTATAGAGGAGTGCGAAGGTGCCGTAAGTGTCGATGAGTTGTTTGGAATGACTGTGATCGGTGGCGATTTCGCCGACGCAGATATCCTGCTGGAGTTCCTGGCAGATTTCCGGGAGGTCATGGAGTTGGGACAGAACTGCCTTGCCGGTATGGCTTCCGTAGTCGAAGTCGCCGGGAATGATCCAGTAGACATCGCCGGGCTGGCCTTGTTGGGCAGCGTGGCCGAGGCCGGTGTACCACATCTGGCAGGTATCGACGCACCAGGCATGGATGACATGGGAGCATTGTTGAACCGTTTGCTGGTGAAACGTGTTGAAGGCCTTGTGTCCTTGGTTGGACTCGAGGGTTTTGCAATCGACGACCGTGACGGGTGTGGCGTAGGTGGCGGGGTTGTCCTTGAGTTTGGCGACGAGGTCGTAGAGGTGCTGGAGGTTATCGTAGGAGCGGGGTTGTTGGTAGGGGTAGATGATGATGGGGTGGACGCGACGTTTGCGTGATGGACGGGAGGGGGAGGCGGCTTGTTTGCCGTTGGGTGCGACGGTGGGGGACACCGTGGTTTTCATGGTTCCAATATGTATCCGGAGGGGAGGTCTGGGAAGCTTGCACAAGCGGGTGGGATCAATCAGTGTCTGGCGTTATGAAGCCCATTAATGAAACCGGCGTTGAGTCTGGAGGTATGGTGGATGGCATGCGTGCGGGGGGGAGGCGGGAGTTTTTGTCGACCTTGGGTTTGGGCATGTTTGGCGGGATGTTGGGTATGGGAGTTGGGGCAACGGAGTTGAAGGAATCAGCGGCTTTATGGGAGCCGCGTTTTGACCGCAAAGTGCGAGTTGGGATAGTGGGGTATGGAGTCTGCCGTTTTGGGGCGGAGTTTGGATTTCAGAATCATCCCAATGTGGAGGTCGTGGCCGTGAGTGATCTGGTGCCGGAGCGGAGGGATGGGTTGATGCGGGCTGTGGGGTGTGGGAAGTCGTATGAATCGCTGGAGGAGTTGGTGAAGGATCCCGGGATTGAGGCGGTGTTTGTGGCGACGGATGCTCCGCATCATGCGCAGCACTGCATGGAGGTGATGAAGCATGGGAAGCACGTGATGACGGCGGTCCCTGCGGTGTGGGGTTCATTGGAAGACGCGGAGCGACTGGTGGAAACGGTCAAGCGGACGGGGCAGAAGTATATGATGGCGGAGACCAGTTGTTTCCATGCTGGATGTCATGCGATGCGGACGATCTACCGTGCCGGGGGTTTTGGGAGGGTGGTGTATTCCGAGGGTGAGTATTTCCATCATTGTCCGGAGCCGATTCCGTCGTGGCAGGGTTGGCGGGTGGGGATGCCTCCGCTGTGGTATCCGACCCATTCCACCGCCTACTATGTTGGGGTGACGGGGAAGCGGTTTACGTCGGTTTCGGCGGTGGGTTTCCGGAGCGAGATCGGGATGTTTCAGCCGGGAGCCAACGCTTATGGCAACCCATTTGGGGACGAGGTGGCGATGTTTGAGACGAGTGAGGGTGGGGTTTCGCGGATGTTGATGTCGATGTCAGTGCACGGGTATGTGGAGGAGACGGGGAGAGTATTTGGGGAGCGGGGTCGGATGGAGGGAATGCATTATCATGGATCGATGGCGGATTTTCCGGATGTGACGCGTCCGCCTTTGCCTCCGGGGGTTCCGGCTGGCGGGCATGGAGGTTCGCATGGGCCGTTGATGCATGAGTTTGTGAGTTCGATTTTGGAGGATCGCGAGCCATTGGTGAACGTGTATGAGGCCTTGGCGATGACGGTGCCGGGTATTGTGGCTCACGAGTCAGCGATGAGAGGTGGTGAGCGGTTGAGGATCCCGCAGTATGGGGAGGCGTGATGGTTATGCGAGGGGTGTTAGGGGAGTATGATGTCAGGGGATTGGCTGATTGAGCTGGGGCGTTCCGTCGGGAGAGGGGGGCATTGGTGTATCGTGGTCTTGCCTGCACCTGGAGTGGGCGTGGCGCCGGATGGGGAGACTTGACGGGGTTTGGCGGACAGGATGGATCCGTGTGCATGGCGATGGGTTGGGCAGCTTGCGGTATTGTTGCGCAAACCTTGGTGAAGGTGGGTGGATATGGATTGTTAAAGGGGGGGCGGGAGTGGCCGATTAAGACCTGTGGTCCGCCCGCGTGTTGGGGGATGAGGTTGGTTATTGGGACGTTGAAATGGTGGTGATCAGGGTGTTGCGATGGTTGAAACGAAGACCGAGACGACGTAAGCAGACCGGACCTTGGCGCGCATTGATGCGGGGCTACGGGACAACCAGACCGTGTGTTTGGCGAGGGTGGTGGAATTGATCCGGGAGATAACGGCCAGGCCGGACACGATTTCCGTTCAGCATTTGGAGGAGTTGATTGAGCGGGATGTGGCGGTGGTGGCTGAGATTCTGAGGGTAGCGAACACGATTGGATACAATCCAGAGGGGGTGGAGGTGGAGACCGTGGGGCAGGCGATCCAGACCGTAGGGTTCATGAAGATCAGGAATCTGGCGGTGTCGTTACTTTTGTTGCGTCATGCGGGGGAGGCTGGGCATTTGCGCGAGTCCCGGGAGGTTTCAGTCATGGCAGTGTTGTGTGGTCAGCTGGCGGAGGTGGCTTCGGAGCGCATGGGTTTGGTGGAATCTGGACATGCTTTTGTCTGTGTTGCGCTGCGTCACTATGGAGAGTTGTTGTTGTCGACTTTTTTGCCTGAGGCTTATCGGGACGTGCGCAGCCGGCTGGCTTCCGGAGAGGGTGCGAGTGTGTGGACGCAGGTATTTGGGGCGGCGCCGATGGAGATTGGGAAGCGGGTATTGGAAGGGATGCGCTTGCCTGAGGTGATATTGGGGACCTTGGAGGTGTTGCCGGGTGTGGCGGAGGTGAAGAAGTTGCCGGATGCACGTGCGGGACTGGTTGTGGCTGCGGATCTTTCGGAGCGTGTGAGCAAGTGGGTGAAGGGAGATCTGGCGGTCCCTAAGGGTTTCGAGGGGATGGCCCGGGGATTGACGAGGGATTACGGGGGCATGATTGAGCTGGAGAAGGGGGATTTGGAGGAGATGTTTGCGGAGGTGGACCGGCGGCCGTCTTCATTGGGAGCTGCGGTGGGGAAAGTGCCTTTACTGGCGCGGATTCGGGGGGTTGCACAGGGGCGGTTGCCGGGGCCGGAGCAGCGAGTGGTGGGCGCGGCGGGGGTGGTGGCTGAGGAGTGCGTGATGGTACCGGTTGAAGGGAAGAAGGCGGTTCCTGATGATCCGGGGAGGGTTTTGATGGAGGCGATCGCAGGGCTGACGGATTTGCTTGGGGTGTCTCCTGTGAGGGGGATGCAGTTTTTTGCCTCGGCCGCGGGACGGGTGATAGAGGCGTTGGGTTTGGTTGACTGCTGGGTATTTCGTCGCCATGGGGGGGGCGGCTGAGCTGCAGCCCTTTGTTGTGGGAGGGCCGCTGTTTCCCCAGCTCTCGGTGAAGAGTCGGATTTGTTTGGGGGAGAAGACCGTCTTTAGCCTTAGCATTGAGAGGGGAGAGGCGGTGATACTTGGGCGGCCGGGCGATGCGAGGATCCGGGCCTTTGTGCTGGCCTGGTTGACCCAGGTTAGCGGTGATTCTCCATTGATGATTTTACCGGTGGGACGTGGAGCCGACGTGAGTGCCGTCCTGGTGGGGATCGGGCAGGAGGGTCAGCTGCAGGAGCTGGCGCCTCCGGTCAGGCAGCAGCTGCAAGTGATTGCGAAGCTGATGGCTTTGGCCAGGGATGCTTAGCAGGGGAGGTGTTCCGGGCAGGGCAGCACTCAGTGCTGGCGCCATGCGGCGATCAGGCCGGCGATGGCTCCGCAGAGGTGACCCTCCCAGGAGATGGGGCCATCTTGGGGGAGGATTCCGTACCAGATGCCGCTGAAGGCGAGCCCGACCAGGAGAGTGATGAAGAACGCGCGCCAGCTGCGCATGAGTATTCCGGCCAGGAGCAGGTAAGCTACAAGGCCATAGATGATGGAACTCGCTCCAACGTGGACACTATCGGGTCGACCGATGAGCCAGGTCCCGAGTCCGCTTAGCAACCAGATTGTTGTGAGTGTCCGGCGGGGTTTATAGCGATGGTCCCAGAAGAGGATCGTTATTAGGACCAGGAGAGGGACTGCGTTGGCGAGGAGGTGCAGCCAGCTGCCGTGGAGGAGGGGGCTGAAGGCGATGCCGATGAGTCCCTGGTGGTTGAGGGGGCGTATGCCGAGACCGAGCAGGTTGATGCCGGTCTGGTAGAACTGCAGCAAAGAGTTGGCGAGTTGTATCAGCAGGAGGGTGGAGACGAATGATCCCGCGGTTTCGGCGGCATTCCGAAAGGTGGCGGAGCGGCCTTTGCGCATGCGTGTCTTGCTAGGTTTAGGGGGTGGGTAGCTGCGTCGATGCCTGAAGGACGCTCAAGGTGAAGATGGCCATCATGGCGATGCAGCAGGCGGCCTTGCCGATGGCACCGACGAACACGCCGATGACAGCGCCTGCTCCGGCGCGGATGGCTTCCTCGTGCTTGCGGCCTCCGAGGAGTTCGAAGGCGGCAGCGCCGACGAAGGGGCCGAGGATGATTCCGGGGAGACTGAAGAACATGCCGGCCAATGCACCGACGATGGCTCCGGTCATGCCCCGCCAGGTGGCACCGAGGCGTTTGGCTCCGTAGATGCTGGCCAGGTAGTCGAGTGCAAGTGCAAGCAGGGTGAGGCCGGTCATGGCGGCGAGGACGAGGAAGCTGACGCTTTCATTGCCGAAGACGAGGCGATGCAGGATGGCGGTTCCGAGCACGATGGGTGTGCTTGGGAGGGCTGGGAGCAGGCTGCCGAGCACGCCGACCAGCATGAGGAGCAAGGCTAGTGTGAGTCCGATGATTTGGTCCACAGTCACGGGCGCAAAGTAAACCAAGGGAGGAGGTGGTGCAATGGGGCTTGGAGGGGTGTTTCCCCTTGGGGCTCGAGGGGGAAAAACCCGACGGGACAAGTGACGCCAAAGGTGTGACATTCCGGACGAGGTGCACTAGAGTGCCTTAATTCTCGTTATGCGTATTTATCGATTCTTTGGGCGAGTGACGGCGGCATTGTGGATTTTGATGGGGTTGAGTTCCACGATGCAGGCTCAGTTTGTCATTTCTGAGTTCCTGGCGAGCAACGGTTCATCTCTGGTGGATGAGGATGGGCAGAGCTCGGACTGGATTGAGATCCACAATAGCGGGGGTACGAGTGCGAGTTTGGGAGGATGGTATTTGACGGATGACCCGGCGTGGTTGACGAAGTGGGCTTTCCCGGAGGTCAGCATATCTGCGCAGGGGTATTTGGTCGTCTTTGCCTCGGGCAAGGACCGGACCAATGATGTGGCGTGGTTGCACACGAACTTCAGCCTGGATGCGGCGGGGGAGTATTTGGCCTTGGTGCGGCCTGATGGTGTGACCGTGGCTTATGATTTTGCACCCTCTTATCCGGCGCAGGAACGCGATTTTTCCTATGGGGAATCCCAGTTGGTGACAACGAACGTGCTGGTGGCTGGTGATGCTGTGGTGAGGTATTCGGTGCCTTCTGACGGGGCGTTGGGGCAGAACTGGACGGCGGCGCTTTTTAACGATTCGGGGTGGGCGACAGGGGCGTTGGGGTTGGGGTACGAGACTTCTGTGCCCGGTTTTTCCGTCAGGAACTTCCAGGCGGCCACGACAGTGGATGCGTTGTCGACGGCGGAGCAGGTGATTTCGAGCCCGGCTTTGCAGCAGTGGGTGGTGGCGGAGAACGCGGGGGTGATCAACTATTTTGGCAGTGCGCAGGACGGGCATTACGGGAACAACCTGACATT
>JBMTVN010000234.1:0-6694 GCA_049451415.1 Limisphaerales bacterium
GGGCATTAATCCAGCGCAAGTCGCGTCGGGAGCCAATTGCAAGGGGGTCGTTGGCCGGCAATTCGTCCAGCAACTCAGGATGGAGGCTCCGTTTGTTCATGATTCGGCCGGCGGAGGGTAGATTATTGGACCTGCAAGAGAGCGCCATGGCAACTGAACCCGGCGCCGAACGAACATAACCACCACCAACCTCCACGGGCTCCTCCGGCGAGGGCACGTTGCAGGGTAAAATACAGGCTGGCGCTGCTCATATTGCCGTACTCCCGCAGTACCTCCGCGCTCCACTGCAAATCGTCCGGGTCGAGGTTCAGCTTTTGCCGCAAGGCCTTGAGCACGTCACGTCCGCCGGGATGCATCAACCAACCCCGGATGGCTTCGCGGGATACGGACGACTTGGTCAATGCTTGCTCTAAAACCTCTGCAGCTGCGTCGGCCGCCATGGCTGGCACCTCCGGCTTGAGGATGTTGCGCAGGAGACCACCCCGCTGTTCAAAGCGAAGTTCGTCACGCTGGGCTGGCTTAAGGACCGAGGCAGCGCCTTTCCATTCCATGCGGCGGGAGTGCTCAGCCGGGTTTCGAGACCATACTGCCGCGCCTGCGCCGTCGCCAAACAAGCAGTTGCTGATCAGGACTCCAGGGTCATCATCGAAGTAGGTCGCGGCGCTGCAGACCTCGACGCAGACCGACAGCACCTTGTTGGCGCGATCCCCGGCCAGCAAGGCTTCAGCCGTTCTCCAGTTCGGTATAGCCGCGCCGCATCCCTGACCCACCAGGTCCAGGGCAAGCACATTGGCCGGCAGTGCAAGGCGTTCCGCCACATAGCTGGTCAGTCCCGGGCAGAGATAGCCTGTGCATGTGCTGATGACGACGGCGTCGATGTCACTGGCCTTGCAGTGTGCGTTGTTCAGCGCCTGTTCGGCTGCCTGCGCGGCGATCAACGGTGCATGGTGGGCGAACCGGTTGTGCAGGGTATCCGGGTTGAGGTCGAGTCCTTCCGCGATGCTGTTCAGTGCGAGGTGTCTGGCTTCGATGCCGTTGTTGCCGAGGAGGACTTTGCGCAGGATCGAGCGGGAGCGCGGTTGCAGGGTCGCAAAAAGTCCAGAGGTCTGAAGGGCTTCGTAACACTCCCGCTGTGTGTAGCGGTGTGGAGGTATGCTGGTGCCGAGTCCAGTGATGAACATGCCGAAGAGTAGCGCAGGACTCGCAAATAAGCCAAATTGACGGGTTGAGTTTTCAGGCAAGATGGGGCAGGGCGCGGCAGCCTGGTGTGAAGCCGGTTCCGCGAGGCCTCCTTCACCTCCGGCCTGTCGTGCTTGATATGACACAGAGGTGGAGTGACCGATATGACCCCGGCTCGGTG
The DNA here is from genome assembly GCA_049451415.1 of Limisphaerales bacterium. Lineage (GTDB taxonomy): Bacteria > Verrucomicrobiota > Verrucomicrobiia > Limisphaerales > JAHDYP01 > JBMTVN01. The sequence continues at coordinate 1,361 of JBMTVN010000234.1, forward strand.
AACCCGGCGCAAGAGCAGCTGCCGAACCTCGTTGGGGCCCGGCAATGTGATGCCGGATTCCGTTCGCGAAGCAGGCTGAAGGTCAGGTCGACCCCTGATGCCTCTGGGATTTAGTTCGAAGGGGCGAGTTGAAGGCGGTGCATGGAACAGGCGGGGAGCTGTTGCTCACTGCTGGTGATCCGAGGTCGAGAGGTTTACCTCATTGCGACAGCCATCCGACGGGAAACGATTTCCCGGGAAAACAAACTCTGATTTAGTTTCGCCCATGAGCGCTACAGGAAAGCAGGTGGTGATTGCGGGTGGCGGGCTGGCAGGCTTGGCTTGTGCTGTGCGCTTGCATGAGGCCGGTGCCCGGCCCCTCGTGGTTGAGGCTGGCGATGCCGTCGGTGGTAGAGTCCGCACAGATCAGGTCGATGGATTCCGGCTGGACCGTGGTTTCCAGGTGTTTCTCGACGCGTATCCGGAAGCCGGAAGCCTGCTGGACAAGGGAAAGCTGGATCTGCGTGCGTTTAGACCGGGTGCACTCATTTATCAGAACTCCGGCATGCGGCGAGTGATGGATGTCTTCCGCGAGCCGCGTCATCTCATCGAAAGCGCCATGGCTCCGGTTGGTTCGTTTGCCGACAAACTTCGGGTGGCAAGGCTGCGGTGGCGCTTGATGAGGTGTTCCACGGCGGAAATCGTGCGGCATGAAGACATACGCACAGAAGATTATCTCAGGCGCGAGGGGTTCTCCGCATCGATGATTGAGGGGTTCTTCCGGTCGTTTTACGGGGGAATTTTTCTCGAGCGCGAACTTCAGACCTCAAGCCGGATGTTCGAATTCACCTTTAAAATGTTTTCGCAGGGGAGTGCCACGTTACCTTCGAAGGGCATGGAGGAAATTCCACGGCAATTGGCTCGGCGTCTGGCGGCGGGTTCCATTCGTCTTGGTGCCCGGGTCACGTCAGTGGAGCAGGGAAGCATCACCCTTGAGAGTGGGGAACAGATTCAAGGCGATGCAGTGGTTGTGGCCACCGATGCATCGACAGCGGTCGCGTTGATCCCTGAAGAACCTGCTCCAGAGCCCCTCTGGCGTTCGGTGACCTGCCTGTATTTCGCAGCGGACCGCTCCCCGCTTGGTGAGTCCATCATCGCTTTGAATGGAACCGGCACCGGCTTGGTGAATAACGTCTGCGTCCCATCGGACCTCTCGCCGGATTATGCTCCGGCAGGTCAGGCACTGGTTTCCGTGAGTGTTTTGGGAACCGTTCACCCTGCCGACCTCCAATCAGCGGTGTTGGCAGAGCTTGAGACGTGGTTTGGCAGCGCCGTGCGTCAGTGGCGACACCTCCGCACGTATCGGATCGAAAAGGCGCTTCCGCGACAGGCGCCCGGCAGCGGATTCGCCGGGCCGGGCTTCCGCAAGAAAGCCGGCCTGTACGTCTGCGGGGATCATCTTTGGAGTGCGTCGATTGAGGGCTCAATCCTCTCGGGGCTGCGAACCGCAGACGCGATCCTGGGATCATGACAAATCCCCCTGGCTATGATCATGGACATCATTTCAATCAAAGACCCTTGTATGGGCACGGGCACGCAGGGCTTTTGCTTCCTGGAACCTCGGTAGTGAGTTATGCAGCTCCTCTTCGTCATTCATTGTGCGGTCACCTGGGCGCTTGTCGGGCTGATCTGGACGATTCAGGTTGTCCATTACCCTCTGCTTCAAGCTGTGGGGCGTGAAGGTTTTGTCGCCTATCACGCCCGCCATATGGCACTCATCACATGGGTGGTGGGACCACTGATGCTAACTGAGCTCGGTACTGCTGTCTGGTTACTCTATCTGGGTGAACGTTCGCTGCTCTTCGCAACAAGCCTGGGTGCACTGCTCTTGAACTGGGGCTCCACCCGGTTTTGTCAGGTGCCACTGCATCAGGCACTGACTCAGGGTTACGATCGCAACGCTCTACAACGCCTCGTGCGTTCCAATATCTGGCGGACGACAGGCTGGACAGTTCGTGGGATCTGTCTCGCTGTATTGATGCTCCAGGGGTTGAGGTAGTCTTTACTCCGATTTCGATTCAGGGGCTCCGCCATAGCTGCAGTAACCAACAGGCGTTGGTCCAGGTCTAGCGAAGGGAAGGGGCCTCCTGCCGGGGGAGAGAATGGGATAGGAGATCGAGGACGTGTGGGCCACGGTGTAAACAGTTCGTGGAAATCTGCCCTCCCGCTCCTTTCGGTCTCCGGTGTCGAAGCTGATGAGTGAAAGGGCTGTCCCAATGGAGAGGCAATTTCACGTGGATCACCGCACAGGGCGGGCGTAGCTTGTCATTCATGGATCACCCCAGTCGGGGGGGCATGCGGCGCAGGCATTGCCGATCCGGCTTAGTCCGGGTGAGATGAGCAGGCCATGAACCAACCCATCATCAACGGTGAAGTCGCCGCCTCGTCGATCGATACCGCATTGGATCCATCTACCTGCCGGGGCTTGGGGCTGCGCAACGGGGTGCTGGGTCCAGTGTTCTGTCTCATGGCACTGTTCACGTGCCTGGGCTGTGGTTGTGCCAGCTACAAACCTGGCCCGGCCTCATACCGCCCCTATCTGGAGAGAGCGATCACCAAGAGCACCGGTCCCATAACCGCCTCGGTCGTAGTCCTGAATCGTGACGAAGCGGAGCGGACATTCGGCTTGCCGTTGCATAAGCGGAACATCCAGCCTGTTTGGCTGCGACTCCAGAACGCTTCCACGAATCAATACTATTTCCTGCCCGTCGGCCTCGACCCGGATTATCACCCCTCGGCTGAAGTCGCATACATGTATCGGAAGGCACTGAATCCCTCGCGCAATCGGAAGATAGCGGAGGCGATGGAGCACTGGGAAATTCCAATCGCGTTGCCCGCCACTGGATCCAACGAAGGCTTCGTTTTCTCAAACTACGATCCGGGAGCCAAGTTTGTCCGGATCGACGTTCATGGTAATGGGGAACACTATGTGCTCGAGTTTTCAGCACCGGTTCCAGGTCGCCGGCTCGACTACCAGAGGGTTGATTTCGCGACCCTCTACGACTCGGTTGATTTTCCCGACTTGGATCTGGCTGCGTTTCGTGAGGCGGTTGAGGATCTTCCGGCAAACACCACAGACAAGAGAGCGAACGGGGGAGGCGATCCCTTGAATCTGGTCGTGGTGGCAGACGAACACAACGAGTTTGGCAGGGCTCTGCTCCGCAACAACTGGGATGTCACTGAGGCGCTCACATTGGGGAATGCCCTGCGCTTGGTTCGCGCCTTTGTCGTGCAATCAGAGTGGCGAACTTCACCCGTCAGTTCCCTCTACGTGTTTGGCCGGCCCCAGGATCTCGCCATGCAGAAAGCCCGGGCCACCATCCACCAGCGTAATCACCTCCGCCTCTGGTTGGCCCCGTTTACCGTCGAGGGCCGCCATGTGATGGTGGGACAGATTAGTCGGGATATCGGTCTCCGATTCGCTTTTAAGGCTCCGGGTTTCTGGACGCACAAGATTGATCCCGACACCGACGAGGCACGCGATTACCTTGCCCAGGAAATGCTCCTATCCGGTTCCGTGGGGCGGCTTGCCTGGATGCAGGGCGTCGGACCAAGGACACGAGACGATCCGGGGCGCAACCTGACCGGGGACCCATGGTGGACAGACGGTCGCCGGGTGATCCTCTTCCTGACTGCCCAGCAGATTGAGCCCGCCCAGGTCGAGTTGATGGATTGGAGTTCCGACACCGGCAACTGAATTGCCTTCGTGGTCGGGGGAGGGAGGGATTACTTCAGCTCCAGTTCCTGAATCCAGACGTTGCGGAATTGTACCGGGTTGTTGTGTCCCTGCAGTTTGATGGGGAGAGCTTCCGGTCCCTCCTTTTTTCCTGCTCCCGTCTTGGTGGGGATGGCAAAGTCATCATGAATCAACTGCTGATTCTGGTAGACGGTGATGCGGGCATTCTCGATCTTTTGTTGGTTTTCGAAACGTGCGGCACGGAAAACGATGTCGTAGCTTTGCCATTCGCCCGCCTTTTTGCAGACCAGTTGGTCAGGCTTTTTGAGCCGATAAAGGCTACCACAATAGCTGGCCTTGTAGTCCTCCTCGGCAATGCCGTAGGAGTTGAGGATTTGCACTTCGTAGCGCTGCTGGATGTAGATCCCGGAGTTGCCATTACTCTCACGGTCCTCGGTGTCGTTGGTCTCGTTGACGTTGAATTCCACGTGCATGCGAAAATCCTGATAGGCCTTCCTGGTGAGCAGGCTGTCCCATCCGACGGGTGCGGTGAGCACTCCGTTAGTGAAGGTCCATCCGTTCCTGCCTTCGGTTTCCGGGACCAAGTTGTAGCCTTTTGGGCTGACGAGTTGGAGTGCATCAGCTGGAGGTTGCGGGTTGGGGATCTCAATGACCCCTCGAGTCGTGCCAGGTTCAGCGGCACGCCCGGATGAAGCGAGCAGGAACAGGGTGAATGCAACGAGCGGGATGGTGAGCGAGCGGTAATGCATGTCAGAATGAGTGTAGGATACTTGCGCGGCGTTGTTGGCTTTTTGATATGAAATAAGCGGTCTGACGATTGAACCCGACGGGGTTTTCGCCGTCCAATGAATAGTGCTGAGGGCTAGTGCCATCCGGGTTCATTGCTTTCCTGAGATGAGTCGAATCTGGCGGAGCCACTGATTCAGCTGGCCTTTGGTCAGGGCGGGTCCAGGGTGCGCAACCTCCGAAACCTTTGCTAAAGTCCCGAGGAATTGGGGATTACGGGTGGATAGTGAACGATAGGTCCCAGCCACCCTTCCCGGTAGACACTTTCCGGGTGGAGGGTCGTTGTGGAGTCTCTCCTGGGTGGGGCAGACTTACGCCTGGTGGCAAGGAGGTGGACGTTGAGACGCTTGTGAAGCCGGGTCCGGTCTCGAACAATCCCACGATTGGAGGTGGTGTGGATTCGGTTGAGTGAGTCTACGGCGGTGTTCTCAGACTCCGCGGCAGGTCTGTCTGCGTAGACTACGCGGTAATGTTCCGAGGGGGTGCGTCTGACTGGCTGAGCGAGAGAGACCCCGTAGTCTGACAGGTGCGACGGGGCAGCAACTCGCTCCGGGTGAATTGCCCGCGACCCGTCATCAAGGTTTCTCAGGCGAAAGTAAGTCTGATGTCGGCTTTACGTCTTCAGTTTGGAATAAGACTATCTACGTATCTCTTGCCGCCTACTTCCAAAACGGTCTTCTTGGAAGGGTGCGGGAGTCCAGTATGAAATGGTTCCTCGCTATTGTCAGTGGAAAGGGTTTGGGGTGTGGATAGCCTGCAGGGATGACACCGGAGAAACTGTTTCATGAACTGCTGGGATTGGGCCTGAACTG
>JBMTVN010000235.1:0-6692 GCA_049451415.1 Limisphaerales bacterium
GGCGATGGCTGAGATAGGGGGGCTGAGGTCTTTGGGGATTTTGGGTATGCAGGAACGGGCCAAGCTCTTGGGGGCGGAGTTGCGGTTTGAGTCTGCGCCGGGGGAGGGGATGTCGGTGGTTTTGGATTTTCCGCTGCAGCCTGTGACTGAGTGCGTAGGATGAAACGTTTTTTGATCATTGATGACCATGAGGTCGTGCGTCGCGGGTTGCGGGGCATGTTGCTGGAGGCGCATCCGGGGGGGCATTTCGGGGAGGCGCCTGATTCGCGGGCGGCTATGGCGCTGCTGGTTGGGGAGGCATGGGACCTCGTATTGCTGGATATCAATCTGCCGGGGCGGAGTGGTTTGGAGGTTTTGGCAGACATCAAGAAGTTGCGGCCGGATTTGCCGGTGGTGGTCTTGAGTGTGTATCCCGAGGCCGATTATGCGGTGCGTGCGATTCGAATGGGTGCGGCGGGCTATTTGACCAAGCAGATGGCGTCGGACGAGTTGTTGAAAGCGGTGGGCAAGGCCTTGGAGGGGGGGAAGTATGTGACGGCGACCTTGGCAGAGACATTGGCGCGGACATTGGGAGGAGAGGTGTCCGTGCTTCCGCATGAGTCTTTGTCGGCCCGGGAGTTGCAGGTTTTACGCTTGTTGGTTGCCGGCAGGAGTCTCAAGGAGATCGCCTATGACCTGGGTTTGAGCGAGAAGACGATTGGTACCTATCGGGGTCGAATTTCGGACAAGATGGGCTTGCGAACCAACGTGGAATTGACGCGATATGCGATGCAGCACGGTTTGGCGGAATAGGAGTCGCGGTTCTTTGGGGTGTTTGGGTTCCTTCTGCTGCGGGGTTTCGAGTGTATTGGGATTGGGCGATTTGTCCTGAAGGTGGACGGGTTCTTGGGCGCAGGCTTGGGGGAGAGGGTAGTGAGATTTTGGTTGGTCTGAATGTTGCTTAGATTGAGAGCCATGATGTTGCGAGTGAGATTGAGCAAGGGTGTAGTGTGGCGTTTTGGGGGCCTTCTTTGGCTGGCGTGCGTGGTGTTTTTGATGAGTGGGATGCGGGCGCAGGAGATTCCTGCGTGGAATTTGGTTTGGAGTGATGAGTTCAACCAGCGGGACGGGACGGCTCCTTCCAGCATCAAGTGGGCGTATGATGTTGGAGGTGGAGGTTGGGGAAATCAGGAATTGCAGTACTACACTTGGGACAGGCGGGAGAACGCGCGGATCGAAGGTGGTCACCTGATCATTGAAGCGCGAAAGGAGGAGTTTACCGTTTGGGATGGGACGTGGAATTACACCTCTGCACGCTTGAAGACGCAGGGATTGCGGACTTGGACGCATGGGCGGATGGAAGCGCGGATCAAGCTGCCGACAGGACGCGGTTTGTGGAGCGCTTTTTGGATGTTGGGAGACAACATTTCTGACGTGGGATGGCCGAACTGCGGTGAGATCGACATTATGGAGAACGTGGGACACGAGCCCTCGACTGTTCACGCTTCGGTGCACGGACCGAGTTTCAATGGGACGGAAGGGTTTACGGCTTTGAAGACCCTGAGTTCAGCGGTTTCTGTCGACGGTTTCCACCTTTACACGGTGGAGTGGGACCGGACCTCCATAAGGATGTTCTTGGATAACATGGAGTATTTCACCTTGCCGAAGCGTCTGGTGCCATTTGGCGAGTGGGTATATGACGACCCCTTTTATTTGATTTTGAACGTGGCCGTGGGCGGGATTTGGCCGGGGACCCCGCCGCCATCGACAGTCTTTCCTGCGCAGATGCGGGTAGATTACGTGCGCGTGTATGCGCCGACGACTGCGGCGGTGCCTGAGTTGGTGATTCGGCCGGGGGCGGTGGGGAACGAGGTCATGTGGCCGGGCAGTTTTCCCCAGGGGGTTTTATATCGGGCAGATACGCCCCATTCGACATGGACCAAGGTTCCTATGACCGGGGTATTCGTGAACGGGATGTTCAAGCATGAGGAAGTGCCGACGGGTTTCTTCCGTTTAGAAGTGGACTAGTGGTTGGGGGTCAGGAGGGCGGTTGGGTTTGATCCAGGATCGGAAAGCTCCCAAGGAGAGTCCGAGGAGGCAGAGCGTGAAGGCGAGGCCATTGGGTGTCCGGCTGGTCCAGGTGGACCATGGCCAGGGAAAGTGGAAAAAGACGTAGTTGAGGGAGAAGAACGTCCAGGCGGTCAGCAGGAGGAGGGGGGGGATGGTTTTGGAGGCGGGCTGGTTGCGGGTGCCCTGTCGGTGGGCCCAGAGCACAGCGAGGACCGAGAGCGTGAGTGGAAGGATGAGGAGGAGGAACCATCCGGGAATGGGGGGGAGGTAGTGATCCTGCAGCGTGGTCTGGTAGAGCGTCTTGATGGCGATGGGGGTGAGCGTGACGGGGAGCAGGGCGAACCAGGGCCACCAGTTTCCGGCGGCGATGGCGATGAGGGGGATGATGGCAAGGACGAGTCCGATTTCCTGGTAGAGTTCGACTGACGGGACATCCCAGAACCCACAGACGACCAGTGGGGTGAGGTGGAGGACGAGAAGGGTGATTTCGAGGGGTGTCTTGATGGCGGGTTGGGCGGGCTCGGTGGGGGAGTGAATGTCGTGTCGATGGACCCAGCATCCCCAGCCCAAGATGGCACCGAAGGTTGCGCCAAAGGTGGTTTCCATCCAGTTCCACCAGTTCATGTGTTGGGCGAGTGGGGCGATCCAGTCGGCTTTGAAAAGCTCCGGGTTCCAGGCATGGAAGGCTTGGAGGCTTTGTCCGAGGGGGAAGCCGATGGCGCCGCCGAGGATGGCCCAGAGGCCTAGGCGGGTGGCGAGTCGGTCCTGTTTGAAGTAGCGGAGGTAGGCGAGGGCGCCGATGAGGGCGAACCAGAGGCCACCCCAGACTTCGCGACGGGGTTTGAGTTTTTCGGCGTTGGGCTCCCATTCCCAGGTTGCGGAGAAGTAGATGGAGGGGAGGCGGCGGTTGGCTGGGTCGAAGGGGTCGTTGAGCAACCAGACGCCGATGAAGTAGACGCCGACGAGTGCGAGGAGCAGGGCGAGGAGTTCTCGGGGTGTGTAGCGGAGTCCACCCAAGCCCATGCCGAGGAAGAGTCCGGAGAATCCGATCCAGGCGCTTCCCTTGATGGCGCATCCGAGGAGTCCCCAGGCAAGGGCGTTGGGATTGCCGATGACGGCGGGGTTTTGGGTGAGGCCGAGGGTTTGGCCATAGGTCATGGAGCCGCCGATCCCGATGGCGACCGCGCCCCACGCGGCGGCCCTGGCAGCGCGGGTGGCGTGGGCGTTGGGGCAATAGAGCATGACGAGCACGAGGCTGACGAGGACGCCGGCGATCATGGCGCCAGTTTCGTGTCCGTATTGTCCGCGGATGCCCCAGCCCATTCCCCCCGCCATGGCGGTCAGGAGCATGGACATCCAGAGGGGCGGGTTTGGAGAAGTGGTTCCGGAGGTTGTGGTCATGGGTAGAAGGACTTGGCCATTCGATGCTGGAGGTCGTGGACGGCGAGAGTGAGGTCGGCGTAGATGGCGGCTTCGTCCTCGTCTTCCCCGCCTGTCGATTCCAGGCGTTTACGGGTGCGTTGGAAGCGCAGGCTGAGGGCGGTTTGGGTATCGGTATCGCCGAGTTCGGCGAGGAGTTTCTGGACTTTATCGGCGGCTTTGCGCGTGGCTCGAATGGTCCGGAGTGCCTGGTCTGTGGAGGTCCTTCCAGCGCGGACATCGAGTAGAAGGGCGCAATCGAACTGCTGGCAGCGCAGGGGGCGTTCGGCGTAGAGGGTTCAGCGAGTGCCTAACAGGCCGCGGCAGGGCTGGGGGGTTGAGATGATTGTGGTTGCGGGGGCAGTTTTTGTTGGCTTGGTGCGTCTGACTTTCAGGGGCAGGCCGAGCTCGCCAAGTCGGGTTGGGTTATCCTCTGCCTGTAACTCGACATCACGAAAGAGCACACCATTGCAGCAAAGGCCGCAGTTCAGACAAAGGTCCTGTTCTGTGGCAGGATTGGACGAGGTGGCATTTGGCTGCTGGGTCACGGCCCGGAGGATAGAGTCTTCAGGGTTTTGTGCGAAGCGCGAAGCTTGGGTGGTCCTGGCGCGGGCCGGGAACTTGCGCTGCATTTAACCTTGCCAAAGAGGTCGATGAAGCTTTGAATCTTCGCTCCTACCGAGGCTGGGTAGCTCAGTTGGTAGAGCAGAGGACTGAAAATCCTCGTGTCCCCGGTTCGATTCCGGGCCCAGCCACCACTCCCCATCAGTCTGCTCCCACCTATTTGCTGGCTTATCAGGCTAGGCTCACTGCCGGGATGTGCAAACGACGAGCTCACTCCTGACCAGCGGTGGTGGAGTGAGCTCCATCGGCGCAATGTTTCCACCCGGTCCAAGGGGATGAACCAGCTTCATGGATGAGTGACAATGCCCCAGACGAGGTTGCTGCTGTTAGGATCAATCGCCATAAGAATGCTCCAGTAAGGAAGACCATCGCGCGCGTAGTGGTAAACCAGGCAGTTGGAGGGGGCGGATTCCGGGAGTGCATCCTGAAAGCGTCGGGGGACGCTGTCAGTTCCAATCCACATCTGCTTGGGTTTTCCGAATTCGACGAGCAGCTAGGAGAATGGGCGGGTGGGGACCAAGACTCTACGGGCGTGGATCTTCTCTCGGGCAGTCTCAAAAGCCAGGATTCCGTAACCGAGCACGGGTAGGGCAAGAATGCCGGTGAGGAGCACCTTGCCGAGAGAGAACCTGATTTGCATTGGCTTGATCAGGGAGCTGCGGATCCGTAGCACACCGCTGGCTCAGGGGGCAAATGCCCTTGGGAAATGGGTGGGTCTTTTGGGGGAGGCACTGCGGGACGAAATGCGTATGGACCGCGTTTTGGGGTCAAAAAGCGCCCCATAGGCCTCAAAAGGGGGGGTGAAAAGGGGGTAACCCATTCCGAATCAGACGCTTGCTGTGGTCCGACCACGATGAGGGGGACGCTTTGGGCTTGAATCCGGGGGCTGAGAGATTAGCAAGAATGGATGTTGAATGTCCTGTTGGAGACGCGGATGGCGGGCGTGGCGTATCGTTGCGTGCTGGTATTGGGTTTCTTGGTGATGGGGTTGGGGTTGAGGGGGGAGGTCGATCCCGGGGTGGAGGGGGATGGGGATTATGTGGTGGGGCCGGAGTATCGGGTGGATCCGGATTTGACTGATTTGGGGAATCCGAAGGGGAAGCGTTTTGAGTTTGTGATGCGGCTGGAGGACAGCCGGATTTTTCGTGGGGACGATCCGACGTTGGAACCGGAGCGCAAGCCGGTGCGGGAGGAACGGAAGATTTTCGTGTACGTGCCGGCGGCCTATCGGGATGGGACGAAGGCCCCGGTGATGGTGATGCACGATGGGCCAAGCAATCTGGATTTGGTGTGCAATGCCTTGGATAACCTGACGATATCGAAGGATCCGGAGCGCCGTTTGCCGGCGTTCGTGGTGGTATCGGTTCAGAACGGGGGAGACGATGGGAAGAACAGCCAGCGGGGGTTGGAGTATGACACGATGTCGGACCGGCTGGCTCGGTTTATCAACGAGGAGGTTTTGCCCGTAGTGGTGGTGCAGCCGGAGATTCTGGCGGCGTATCCGCGCCTGGCGTTTACGGAGAATCCGTGGGGTCGGGCTGTGATGGGTTGCAGTTCGGGTGGTGCGGCGGCGTTGACGATGGGGTGGTTTCGTCCGGACTTGTTCCGTCGGCTAGTGACCTATTCGGGGACCTTTGTGGATCAGCAGGATGATGATGCGCCGGAGGAGTCGGCTTATCGTTTGGGGGCGTGGGAATACCATTCCGGGATGAAGCTGATTGAGAACGCGGACAAGAAGCCGTTGCGGATTTTCACGCATGTCTCGGAGAACGATTTGCGAGCGAATGATCCGGAGGAGACATATCACAACTGGGTGATGGCGAACCAGCGGACGGCGGCGGCGTTGAAGGCGAAGGGGTATCACTATCGGTTTGTGTATAGCCTGGCTACGCGGCACTGCGACCGGCGGGTCTTTGAGCAGACCTTGGCGGACACATTGGTGTGGATGTGGCGTGGGTACGAACCCTGAGCGTGAATGGGGGAGGGGTAACCGCATGAACAGTCCTCACATGAATGTGGGGAAAGTTAGCCGCGTGAACGTCTCCATGCATGAATGGAAGGTGATGCCGGTGAGCTTGCCTTGTGTGAAGGGCGTAGGGGTAACCGCATGAACAGTCCGCACATGAATGGGGGGAGGGTTAACCGCGTGAACATGTCATGCGTATGTGGAGGGATTGGCAGCCGGAGATTGTGTCCTGGTCTCCGGCAGCTCTCCCACATGGAGGAGCACCACGAGGGTTTACTGGTTGGAATGACGTGAGCGGGGGATTATTTCGCGGCAAGGAGTTCAGCGACCTTTTCCTTGAGCACGGCAAAGTCGACGGGTTTTTCGACGAAGCCGGTGACGGGGAGCCATTTAGAGTCGATATCCTGGCTGCTGAATCCGAGAGGAAACCGTTGGTTGACGGCGGTGAGGAGGAGGATGGGGATCTGGCCGAAGTCGCGCCGGATCTTGCGGGCGATCTCGAAGCCGGCGCTGGGGTTTTCGGGGAACATGACATCGAGCAGGACGGCATCCGGTTTTTGGGTTCGGATGGCGTTATCGACGGCATAGGGTGAGTGGATGAGCCGGACATTGTGGCCTTCGCTTTCGCAGACCG
>JBMTVN010000236.1:0-6630 GCA_049451415.1 Limisphaerales bacterium
CCTGCAGTTGTTTATTGCGAACGACCGACCGGAGTCGGGCGCGCAGCTCGGCGAGGTCGAAGGGTTTGGTGACGTAATCGACGGCACCGAGCTCGAAGCCCTTGATTTTGCTTTCCGTGGAGCCGGAGGCGGTGAGGATAATGACGGGTATGGCCGCCAGCTGGGAGTCGGCTTTGAGCTTTTCGAGGATGGTGAACCCACCGGGGCCGTCGAGTGAGAGGTCGAGGAGGACGGCTTGAACGGGATAGGATCGTGCGATTTCGAGTGCCGGTTGTCCTTGGGTGAACGATTTGAGTTCGATGTCATCGAGGCGGACCGCATCCCTGAGGGTATCATGGAGTTCCTGATCGTCGTCTATAAGCAGCACCCGGCAAGGGTCGTTGGCGGCTTTCTCCGTTGTATGACGGACAGGGGTGTTCATGCACGTAATCAGGACGGGTCAATGTTGGTTTTTTTGTTCTCTTGCTCAAGGACAAAACAGACTCGTTCGAACTCCTTATCGAGGTCGGGCAGGAGTTTGGCTGCGGTGGAGGTATCTCCTTCGGCGGCAGCCTTTTCGATTTGGGCGCAGAGACTGGCGAGGGCCTTTGCTCCGAAATTGCTGGCGGAGCCTTTGAGGCTGTGCGCGGCCTCGCGGATTGGGGCGGCATGTCCGGCTTGTGCGGACTGGTGGATGGCCTGGATTCGGGCTGGGGTATCGGCGAGGAACAGGCTGCTGAGTTCTGCCACGGGGTCAGGTTCGCCGGGTTCCTGGAGGGCCCGGAGGCTGGCGAAGACCTCCGGGTCGATGGCGGGGGGGGTATCTGTGTCGGGGGCGGCTGCGGGCTTGTCGTCGGCGGGGGATGGAGGTCGGGGTAGCCGGGGTTTACTGAGGGTGGACTGCAGGTCGGGGAGTTTGACGGGTTTACTGATATAGTCATCCATGCCGGCCTTGATGCAGGCTTCGCGGTCGCCGTCGAGGGCATTGGCGGTCATGGCGATGATGCGGACGCTGGGGCGGCCGGTGGTAGCGAGGTCAGTTTCCAGCTGGCGGATGCGCCGGGTGGCCTCGTAACCGTCGAGTTCGGGCATTTGGCAGTCCATGAGGACAGCGTCATAGGGGAAGCGGCGGAGGGCTTCGATGGCTTCGAGGCCATTGGCGACGGCGTCGGCGGAGCAGCCGAGTTTTCGCAGTTGGCGCAGGGCGATTTTTTGGTTTACGGGGTTATCCTCCGCGAGGAGGACACGGAGTCCGAGGTTATAGTTTTGGGGTTGGCTGGTTTCGGGGTGTTCGCAGGAGAGGCAGGTGGTATGGCCGAGGGCGTGGAGGAGGCAGGCATGGAGGCGGGTTTGGCGTATTGGTTTTACGAGGTGGGCATCGGCGCCGACGCTTTGCCAGGCATGGCTGTCGAGGTGCAGTCCCATGGTGGTGAGCATGATGAGCCTGGTTTGGCTGATGCTGGGGGTGGAACGGATTTTCTGGGCGAGGTTTAGTCCTTCGACTTCCTGGAGTTGGAGGTCGATGAGGGCGAATTCGAAGGGATCGTTCTCGAGGGCGGCCTGGGTGAGGACATGGATTGCTGCCTCGCCCGTGCTGGCGGAGGCGGGGCGCATGGCCCAATTACTGGCAAGTTCAACCAGGGCATCGCGGGTGGCGGGGTGGTCATCGATGATGAGAGTGCGGATTCCCTCGAGGGGATTAGGAGTGGGTGTGGCGTTGGGGGTTTTGGGACAGGGGAAGCAGAGGGTGAACCAGAACGTGGAGCCTTCGCCAGGTCGGCTATGGAGTCCGATCATGCCGCCCATGAGCTCGATGAGTTGTTTGGAGATGGCGAGTCCGAGGCCGGTGCCGCCGTATTTTCGGGTGAGGGAGCCATCTCCCTGGCTGAAGGCCTGGAAGAGTCTGTCGCGGGTTTCTGGGGCGATGCCGATGCCTGTATCGGTGACTTCGAAGCGGAGGCTGATGGATTCGTCCGAGTGGGCGATGGTATGGAGGTGCAGGACGACCTCGCCGGATTCCGTAAACTTGATGGCGTTGGCGAGGAGGTTGGTGATGACCTGGCGCAGCCTTCCCGAGTCTCCGAAGACCTGCTTGGGGAGTGTTCCATGGATCCAGGACGCGAGTTCGAGTCCTTTGGATTCGGCGCGTTCGGCGAGGAGTTCCACGGTGCTTTCGACGCAGTCGACGACATCGAAGGGCACGGATTCGATGGCGAGTTTGCCGGCTTCGAACTTGGAGAAGTCGAGGATGTCGTTGATGAGGGTGAGGAGGGAGTCTGCGCTGCTGCGGATGGTTTCGCTGAAGTCGCGCTGTTCGGTGGTGAGGGTGGTATCGAGCAGTAATCCGGTCATGCCGATGATGCAGTTCATGGGGGTGCGGATTTCGTGGCTCATATTGGCGAGGAATTCCGCTTTAATGCGTGCGCTTTCGAGGGCGGAATCACGGGCTTCGGCGAGGGCTTGCTCGGCGTCCTTGAGCTCGGTGATGTCCTTGGATATCCCGAAGGTGCCTTGGATTTCGCCATTAGGACCGCGCAGGGGCAGCTTGGTGGTGAGGACCCAGGTATCATTCTCATGGAAGCCCTTGTCCCTTTCGGGCCAGGTTTCGCGTTCGGACTTGCCGATGATGGGTTGGCCGGAGTTGATGATCCATTTTTCGTCTTCGAAGGCTGCCTGGGCATGTTCCGGGGCGAAGAAGTCGAAGTCGGTTTTGCCGATGGCTTCTTCGGGGTCATTCAGGCCGAATGTGCGGGCCATGGCGCGTCCGATGCGGATGAAGCGGGACTCGAGGTCCTTGAAGTAGATGGCATCGGGCATGTTATCGATCAGGGCACGGAGGAGGTTTCGTTCGTAGGCGAGGGCATCCTCCATACGCCTTCGTTCCGTGACGTCCCAGAACATGCCCTGCACCCCGAGGATGCCGCCTTCGGGGTCTTTGATGGGGGTTTTGACGACTTGGACGAAGCGGGATTGGCCATCGAGGCCGGGGTGTTCCTCGACGGTTTCCAGCGTCTGGCCGGTGGTCATCACGTGGATGTCGTCGGCCTGGTATTTTTCGGCAAGGTCCTTGGGGAAGAGGTCGGCATCGGTTTTGCCGTGGAGTTCTTCCAGGGTGAGTCCGAGTATTTCGCAGAAGCGTTTATTCGCGAAGATGAAGCGTCCCTGAGTATCCTTGCGGAAGAGGTTTTGAGGGAGGGATTCGACGAGCGAGTGATAGAGGATTTCAGATTCGCGGAGGGCTGTTTCGGCGCGTTTACGGTCGGTGATATCCTCCACGGTGCCTTCGTAGTAGAGGACATTATTCTCGGTATCGCGCACGACGCGGGCCGATTCCGAGATCCAGATGGTGGATCCGTCCAGGCGGTAGACTTCGGATTCGAAGCGGGTGACGAGGTCATGCTCGAGGATTTTCCGCATGAATTCCATGCGGCGGCCTGGCTGAACATAGATTTGGTTTTGGATGTCACTGACGCTATTCAGCAGTTCGTCAGGGGAGTTATAGCCATAGATCCTGGCGAGCATCGGGTTGACATTGACGTAGTAGCCATCGGGAGTGGACTGGTAGATCCCCTCCATGACGTTTTCAAAGATGTCGCGGTAGCGGGATTCGGTGATGCGGAGGGCTTCTTCAGTTCGGAAGTGGCTCGCGATGGAGGCCCGGAGTTGCTTGTTATTGCTGCGCAGTTCGAGGTGAGTGATGACCTGATGTCCGAGGATACGGAGGGCTTCGGTTTGTTCGGGGGAAAGCTCCCTGGGCTGGTGGTCGATGACACTGAGGGCGCCTACGGCGTGGTGACTGTCGGGGGTTCTGAGGGGTATGCCGGCGTAGAACCGGATATTTTCGGGTCCGGCGACCATGGGATGGTTCTGGAAGCGGGGGTCGGTGGTGGCGTCCTGAACGACGAAAGTGTCCTCCTGCTGGATGGCCCAGCTGGCGAATGCGACGTCGCGTGAGAAGGCTTGGGCTTCGAATCCGACGCGGCTTTTTATCCAGTGACGGTGGTCATCGACGAAACCGATCATGGCGCCGGGGACCTGGCAGATTTGGGCTGCGAGTCGGGTCAGGTCATCGAAGGCCTCTTCCGGTGGGGTATCGAGGATATCGTAACTACTGAGGGCCTTGAGGCGCTCCAGTTCCTGGCTGGGGTGGGTTTCGGCGTTCACGATACGATAAGGGTGCCATTGGCAGGCATGGCGGGGAATTTAGGCCATGGGAGAGAGGGTCTCAACGAATCTTTGGCGGTGAAAACGCTGTTGAACTCGCATGGGGTTGAGGCAAGACTCGCGCGCATGTCGCAAGGATCGACCAGTCAACAGCGGGAGGGGAGTGCCTTTGGAGGACGGGACAGTTATACCTCGGCGGTTAGGTGGATGATTTTGGCGCGTGTATTGGACGACAAGCTGGCGGCGTTATATCGGGCAGGCAAGATATTTGGGGGCGTATTTTTGGGGCGGGGGCAGGAGGCCTTGAGTGTTTCCATTGGGATGCATTTGCGCCGTGGGGATGTATTTGCGCCCTTGATCAGGGATTTGGCGGGGCGATTGGCGTTTGGGGAGGAGATTTTGGATGTTTTGCGGACGGCGCTGGGTTCGGCTTTAGGGCCGATGCGTGGGAGGGATGGCAATGTGCACCGTGGTCGGATTGACCAGGGGATATTGCCGATGATCAGCCATTTGGGGGCGATGATTGCGGTCACAAACGGGACATTATTTGCGCGGCGCTGGCGTGGGGAGAGTGAATTTGTGGGGGTGACGACTTTGGGAGAGGGGGGGACATCGACTGGTGCTTTTCATGAGGCATTGAATCAGGCGGCGGTGGAGAAGCTGCCTTTGGTTTTGGTGGTGGCGAACAACCAGTACGCGTATTCCACGCCGAATTCCCGACAGTTTGCCTGTCGTCGGCTCGTAGAGCGTGCGGTGGGTTATGGGGTGACGGGGCATGAGGTGGACGGGACGGATCTGGAGGGGTGTTTGCGTGTGGTGGGGGGGGCGATTGAGGCGGCGCGGAGGGGTGGAGGTCCGCAATTGATTGAGGCGGGGTTGCTGCGTTTGTGCGGTCATGGTGAGCATGATGATGCGAATTACATTGATCCTGCCTTGAGGGAATCGGAGGTGGGGCGTGATTGTTTGAAGGTTGCCGAGACCAGGGCGGTCGGGGAGGGGTGGGTGAATCTGGATGTGTTGTCCAAGTGGAGGGGGGAGGCAGTCAGGAGAGTGGAGGAAGCCTTGGCTTTGGTTCAGCGGGAGCCGGCTCCGGATCCCTTCAAGGAAGATTGGTCGGCTTTGTCGACCTCGCGTTTGGTAGAAGGTGGGGGTGTGTCTGTATGAGCATAACGTATCTGGAGGCGATTCGGGAGGCGCAGGCGAGGGCGTTGAGGGAGGATCCGCGCGTTTACATTTACGGGCAGGATGTGGGTCAGTTTGGGGGTGCCTTCAAGGCGACGAAAAATCTGGCGGCGGAGTTTCCGGGGCGGGTGCTGGATGCGCCCATCAGTGAGGATGCGATGGTGGGGATGGCTGTGGGGAGCGCCTTGGAGGGCATGCGGCCGATTATAGAGATGCAGTTCGCTGATTTTTCCTCTGCTGGTTTTAACCAGATTGTGAACCAGGCGGCGACGCAGTTTTGGCGCAATGGAAGGTCGTGTCCGTTGGTTATCCGGCTTCCATCGGGGGGCACGGTCGGGAGTGGTCCGTTTCACAGCCAGAGTCTGGAGTCGGTTTACGCGCATTATCCCGGTTTGGTGGTTGTGACGCCGGCGACTGTGGAGGATGCCTACAGCATGTTGTTGGAGGGGGTCTCGCTGGATGACCCGGTGATCTTCTGTGAGCACAAGTTGTTGTATTATCATCTGAAGGCTGAGTCGTTGCCGCAGGAGGCGCTGCCGATTGGCAAGGCGCGCCTGAGTCGTGAGGGTCGGGATGTGACGGTGGTGGCTTATGGGGCGATGGTGCATGAGGCATTGGCTGCGGCGGACGAGTTGGCTCCAGAGGGGTATCAGGTTGAGGTGGTGGATTTGCGTTCGGTGAAACCTTTGGACACGGACACCGTGATGGCGTCGGTGGCCCGGACGGGGCGTTTACTGTGTGTTGGTGAGTCGTGGCCTTGGGGTGGGGTGACGGCGGAGGTTGTGGCGCGGGTGGCGGCGGAGGGGTTGCAGTTATTGGACGCGCCGCCCCAGAGGTTGAATGCGAAGAACACGCCGGTTCCCTTTCATCCGCATTTATGGAGTGCGCATCGCCCGACTGCACGATCGATTGCGTCGGCTTTGCGGAAGCTTTTGAGGCTTTGAATTAGAGCTGATTAGTCATGCCACAGATACCGATTATTATGCCCCAGCTGGGGGAGTCTATCGCGGAAGCGACCGTAGTGAAGTTCTTGGTCAACCCGGGGGAGGAGGTCAGGGCGGACCAGGATGTGCTGGAGGTCGAGACAAACAAGGCGACATTGAACGTTGTGGCTCCATGCTGCGGGAAGGTGGAGCGTTGGAGTGCGGCGCTGGACGAGAGCTATGCGGTGGGGGCGCAACTGGGGTTTTTGCAGGTATCCGAGGAGGAACTCAAGCGTGCGGGTTTAGTTGCCGAGGCAGGGGGGCATGAGACTGTCCGGGAGCAGGCGGGCCGACTGCACTACGTTTCGATTGACGCGACGAA
>JBMTVN010000237.1:0-6611 GCA_049451415.1 Limisphaerales bacterium
ATCACGTGGGTGACATGGAGGGGCACGGGGGCAGATGTCGGGGGTCAGGGGTCAGGAGTCAGGAGTCAGGAGTCAGGAGTCAGGAGTCAGGAGTCAGGGGTCGGGGGGCTGAGGGGGTGTTAGAGTTTACCGGCGCGGATTTGCTCGAGCTTGTTGCTGACCTCCTTAGCTTCGGCCGAGTCGGGGGTGGGGGTTTGGGCGAGGTAGGCTTACAAGTGTTTGGCGGCTTCCTTGTAGTTCTTCTGTTGCCAGGCGATATCGGCCAGGCCGAACTTGGCCGGGTAGAAGCTGGGGTTTTCCTCGAGGAGGTCGAGGTAGTCCTGGCGGGCCTTGTCGAGCTGGCCGGCTTTGAGGTGGGCGATAGCGCGGTTGAATTTCGCGCTTTTGTGTTCGGGGTAGAGGTCGATGAGGTGGTTGAGGCTATCGATGGCACCGAGGTAGTTGGAGGTGCCGATGTAGACGACGCTTTGATTGAGCAGCATGGCGGCATGATCGGGGTCCTGGCTAAGGGACTGGGTGATGAGCGGGGCTGCGTCCTCGTAGCGTTTTAGTTCGAGGAGGATGAGGAGTTTGTTATTGAGCAGCTGAGCACGGTCGGGGTCATTGGGATCCTGGCTGGTATGAGCCAGCTGGTCATCCAGGAGGGTGATTGCGCGGTTGGCTTCCCCGGCCCGCAAGTAGAGGCTGCCGAGGGCGTTGATCAACCTGATGTTGTTGGGGTATTCGCTGAGGCGTTGGAGGAGGAGCGCTTCTGCGGCGAGGAGGCTTTTATCGCGGGCGTAGATGACCTCGGCTTCGAGCGCATAGAGAGAGAAGAGGTAATCCTCCCCGAGGGGGTATTGGCCGTGGATTTTAAGGACTTCGCGGATGACGGAGAGGGCTTCATTGAGACGGGAGTCTCCGCTGTAGGCGAGGGCGAGGTAGAGGCCTGTGAGGGGGCGGGCTTCCGGAGTGGCCATGTCATAGGCACGTTTGAATTCCGTGAGGGCCTGGCGGGGGAGGCGCATATCCCGGTTGTCGAGCAGTTGCTGGCCGAGTTCGCCGCAGGCGGTGGCGTCATCGACCGGGCCGTTGACGCTGATGAGCTGGTCCCAGCGGCGGTAGCGTTTTCCGAGGATTTGGTCGGTGTTTTTTCCGGTGAACGGGGAGGGTTGATTTTGGGTGCGGGCTTGGAGGGACTGGAGGTTGATTTCGGCTGAACGGTTATCCGGGTTGAGCCGCAGGGCGAGGCTGAGGAGTTTTTCAGCTGCATCGGGCTGGCTGGTGTTGGAGCGGAGGAGGGTGACCGCCCAGAAGTTGAGGGCTTGGGAGTACCAGCGGGCGACAGTGCGCGCATCTGCGGCTTTCCGGGCTGCGGGGGAGAGCAGGGCTGAGAGGTTGAGGTTATCGTAGAAGGCGGAGTTTTTCTGCAGGAGTTCCGGGCTGAGTGGGGGAGGGGTAATGTTGTTGGTGTTCCAGAAAGTCAGCCGGTAGGCGAGTTCCTGGGGTTGGAGGTTAAGCCGTTCAAAGTAAAAGCCGAAGCTGGCATGGAGGTAGTAGGTGGGGGATTTGGTGGCTACCTCGGAAACGACCAGGGCCAGAGGGGTGGCGGGGATGAGCTTGCCGATGAGGTTGGTATTATCGAAGTAGTTGGGCCAGAGGTTGGGGGCCCGGCGGTGCAGGTCCTGGTGATACAGGGAGGAGACGAGGGCGGCCGTATTGACCGTGAGGTGGGTTTCATCCAGGTTACGCTGGGTGAGCAGCGTTTGGGCGAGCGTGAGGATCTGGGGTTGGTCGGCGAGGAGGATGGATGGTTCGTCGGGGAGGACCTCGAGGATGCGGCTGGTGTAGTCTTTGAGGAGTTGGCCGTTATTGAGTTGGACGGCGGGGAAATTGGAGTAGGTGAGGATGAGGGCGACGGCGAGGGCTGCCACGGAGGGCAGGGCTGCGGCGGCCTGCATGAGGGGTTGAGGGGTGGAATCCTTGCGCCGGTGCCGTTTGGGTTCGGTTACACCGAAGACGAGGAGCGTGTAGCCCAGGAAGTAGCCGAGGGAGAGGGCGGCGAGGTAATAGGTGCTGAGGTATCCTGGGGCTACGCTTGAGGTGGTGAGGCGTGCGAGGAGTCGGTCGAACTGTGCACGGGGAGCGAAGTCGGCGCCGAGCATCATCCAGAGGATGAAGCCGGTGAAGACGAGGTAGACAACGCGGAAGGCGTAGTTAACCAGCAGGTTTCCGAAGGCGCTGGTATCGCCGAAAGTGGATGGCCAGCGGATGGAGATGAGGAAGAGGGGGACGAACGAGGTGAGGGCGCCGAGGAGGGCTATGAGTCTGGGGACGCCGCGCAGGGCGGCGTATTGGATTCGGAGTTCGAATTTCAGGGCCTCGAGGAAGGAGATGTTGGTGGTTTCCTGGAGGCTGACGATGAGGGGCACGATGATGTAGGGGAGCAGGCCGATGATGCCGCAAAGGAGCATGCGCAGGAGGAAGCCGGCTTGGAAGAAGCTCATGCCACGGATCCAGATTACGGCGGCGAGGACGAGAGGGAAGAAGCCGATCATGGCCCAGTTATTGGTGACGGCGAGGCCATAGACGAGGGCCATGCGGGTGAGCCAGCTTTCACGCGGGTCGATCCGGAATTCGAGCAGGCAGCGAATGACGTAGGCGAGGAGGAGCAGGTTGAACATTTCGCCGGTTGCGGCGGTGGCATGTTCCCAGAAGGAGAGTTGGAAGCCGAGGGTGGCGGCGGCGAGGGCGGGTGGTGCCCAGGCGAGGGGGATATTGAGGAGGCTGCTGCCTTGGAGGCGGTGGCGCTCTTCGCGGGTACGGTCGTGGGGGAGGATGGCGACGGATCGGGCGAGCAGGGCTAGAGTGAGGGCGGCGCAGGTGGCGGAGAGGAGGTTCAGGCCTTGGAGTTGGATGCTGCCAGGCAGGAGTTGGAATGGCAGGGTGATGAGGTGGAAGAGAGGGGCGGCGAGGACTTCCCTTACGGCCAGTTTTGGGTTCAGGAAGCTGGTGACCGCGGAGAGGCTATTCAGGGAGACCCATTTATTTAGGGTGACCAGATAAACGGCGAGGGCGGCGAGAGCGATGACCCACGGCAGGCGTGAGCGCACGAATGGAGACTGGGCAGGTGCTTCCATGAGTGTAAAGAGTGTTTAGTAGAATCAAACTGGGCCGGGTTGGCAAGGCTGGAGGCGGAGGTCGGCGACGAGTTCCACGTGTTGGGTTTGAGGGAACATGTCGAGGGGGACGACGCGTTCGAGGCGGTATTGTTGGTTTTCCGTGAGGATTTGGAGGTCCCGGGCGAGCGTGGCCGGGTGGCAGGAGACGTAGAGGATTTGAGCCGGTTGTTGTTGGCGGAGGAATTCGAGGGCGGACCGGGCGCAGCCACGGCGTGGGGGGTCGAGGATGAGGGCGGTGTGGTTGGCGTTGAACCTGGTGAGTACGCTGGGGAGGAGTTCCTCGACGCTGCCGAGGAGGAACTCGCCGTTGGTGCAGTTGCGGCGTTCGGCGTTTTGGCGGGCTGCGCGAACTGCGGGCTTATCCATCTCGATGCCGGCGAAGGCTTCCACGTGCTGTGCCATTTCGAGGCCGAAGAAGCCGACTCCGCAGTAGGCATCCACGAGGTAGCGGCAGCCTCCTTCCTGGAGTCGTTGGCGGACGGTATCGACGAGTCCGGGGAGGAGGTGGAAGTTGTTTTGGAAGAATGAATCCGGGGGGACGGTCCAGTCGGGGGGGAGGACGCGCATGGCGACCTTGAGGCCGCCTCTGGGGGGAGGGTTGAGTCGGGCTGCCTCGAGCTGGGCATTGAGTTCGGGTTCGGCGATGGCGCAGGAGGTGACATCGACGACGAGTCGATCTTGTTGGCGGAGGAATCCGAGTACGAGTCGTTGTTCGGGTTTACTCCATTGGCTGCGGACCATGATGCGGTTACGGTAGCCGTAGGGTTCAGGGCAGGGGACGACTGGGTCGACGGGGACGGACTGGAATTGGCCGATGCGGTGGAAGAGGTCGGCGACTTGCTGGCGTTTTATTTCGAGTTGTTTGCTGTAGTTTATGTGTTGGTATTGGCATCCGCCGCATTCCCCGAAGTAGGTGCAGCGTGGTGAGACTCGATCAGGGGAGGTGTGGATGAGTTTGACGAGTCGGCCGCGGCCGAAGCGTTTCTTGACTTCGGTGATTTCGACGAGGGCGGTATCTCCCGGGGCGGTGAAAGGGACGAAGAGGACGAAATCGCCGTGGCGGGCGACCCCTTCACCGCCGAAGGCCACGCTTTGTATGGCGACCTCGATCTGGAGGCCGATTTGGACTGGGGGTGTGGTTTCGGGGTTGGGGTGGGGATTGGAATCTGGCGTCGCCATGGTGCTTTTTTGGGGGCGGCTTACCGGGTTGGGGTTGCAGCCGGTTTTCGGTGCACGAGGTTGCGATGGAACCGGGCTGGTGTCCAGCCCGGTGCGTGCAGGTGGTTTGTGGGGCGGGAGGGTGCCAGCGGGTTAGTGCTGGTGGTGGTTGGAGTGCTGGTAATGATCGCGGAGGATATCCTGGCCGAAGTCATTTTTCAGGTCACGCCAGAGGGCATGGACGTGGTTGGCGTTGTTCTGGGTGTTGTCGTATTCGATGACGAACTTGGTGGTTTGCACCCGGTAGTAGTGGGGTTGGCCGGGTTCGGTTCCACCGGCCCAGGCGAAGTAGATGGAGGTGAGGGGGGTGGAGTTGAACTGGCTGAGTTCTTCTGTCATGAGGTCGGCGCGATAGCGGAGGATGTATTCCTCGACGAGGGTATGGAGGAGCGTGAGCTGGCTGGTGGTGAGTTCGGAGGCGGGGAGGCCGAGGGGTTCGAGCAGGGTGACGTCGCGTCCGGGGACGAGGAGGACGTCGCTGGGGGCTTTGTCCATGACGGTGGCTTTAACCTGTTGTTCCTTCGTGAGGGCATGCATGAGTTGGCGGCCGAGGTCTTCCTCGTTCCCCAGCGTGCGCAGGCCTTGTCGTGGGCCGGAGCGGACTTCACCCGGGTTAGAGCCCAGCAGGTTGGGGGTGACGGCGACGGGGTGACCATCGACGATGGTGAAATTGAGCACGAGGTGGTGGCCTTCGAAGCGCCATCCCCAGGGGTTTGATGCATGTGGCTGGCCGAAGATGGAGACGTAGTAGGCCTGGGGGTCGCGGACGGGGCCGCTTCCTTGTTCCATTTCCTTGAGGATGGCTTCGAGGCTCATGATGGTGGTGGCCTTGAGGAGTCCCTTTTGGCTGAGGGCGGAGCCGAGGAGACCGATGGCGAGGTGGAGATGTTCCGGTGCCATTTGGCCGAGCGAGAGGCCTTTGCGGTCGCGGGGGATGAAGTGCCAGTTGAGGCGTTCGGCGTTATCGAGAGGGAAGGTGGCCTGGTTTTTTTGATCCGGGGAGAGGGAGGCGAGGAAGCGGTTGGCGGCTTCCTGCATGTCGGAGTGGTTCTCGTGTGCGTGGAGGAGGGAGGGGGTGCAGATGAGGAGGGCGACGAGAGTTGCGAGATATTGGGGTCTTATCAAAGGCATTTAGGAATCTGAATCTGGGGGTGGAGGCTTGGCAATGGAAAAAGGGCGTGGTTGGTCCGTGGAGGAAAGAGGTTTACTGGTGGGAGAGAGCGGCTAGGGTCGCGGGGTGAAGTTACTTTTCATTGGTGACATTGTGGGGGAGCCGGGGCGACGGGCCTTGCGGTTGCTTTTGCCGGGGTTGCGGGAGGCTGAGGGGGTTGATGTGGTGGTGGCCAACGGGGAGAACTCGGCAGGTGGCAATGGGATTACCCCTTCGATGGCGGAGGAGATTTTTGCGGCGGGGGTGGATGTGATTACGAGCGGGGACCACTTATGGGATCAGCGTGAGGTGATACAGTTGCTGGAGTCGGAGCCACGTTTTGTACGTCCGGTGAACCATGTTGCGGGGACGCCGGGGCGGGGATACACCGTGGTGGAGACCGCGGCGGGGGTGAAGGTGGGGGTGATGAATGTGCAGGGGCGGACCTTTATGGCGCCGATGGAGAATCCGTTTCTGGTGGCTCGCGAGGCGGTGGAGCGGTTGAGGGAGGTGACGCCGGTGATTTTTGTGGACATGCATGCGGAGGCGACCTCGGAGAAGATAGCGATGGCGCGGTTGCTGGAGGGTTTGGTATCGGCGGTGGTGGGGACGCACACGCATGTGCAGACGGCGGACGAGCGGGTGTTGCCTGGCGGGACGGCGATGATGTGTGACGCGGGTTTTACGGGGCCGCACGACAGTGTTTTGGGGCGGGACATTGAGCCGGTCTTGAAGCGATTTTTAACGGGGATGCCGCAGCGGTTCACTGTGGCAGCGGAGCGGATCCTGTTACAGGGAGCGCTGGTGGAGATTGATGAGGTCACAGGGAAGGCGTATTCGATCCGGAGGATTTCGGAGCGGTTGCAGGATGCGGGTTGAGGAACGGAGGAGGTGATGGTGCGCAAGCGAACGTCGCAGTGGAATTTCGGCGAGTTGTTTTCGGAGGAGCCGGAGCGGGCGCCCGAGCGGGCACCGGAGCGGAAGGTGTTTACGGTGGGGGAGTTGACGGGGACGGTGAAGCGGTTGTTGGAGCGGGAGTTGAGGGCGGTGTGGGATCGGTGGTGGTCCCCACCCTGGATGGT
>JBMTVN010000238.1:0-6596 GCA_049451415.1 Limisphaerales bacterium
CACCCGCCCCGCTCAGCTCGATATCTGTATTACTCATCCGTGTGCCCCAAACCATAGCCAAGCCCACCCCAATGGCAACGGATGTCTTAGCCTCGCCCCAAAGAACGAAGCACCAGTCGTGAACTCGGGCTTGATTACAGAAGATTCCGGAGAGGTGCCGTTCCTGTAATGTCTCATCATCCTCGTCGCGGACGGCTCCTCAGGCCTACAGTCCTAGTGCCGCTGTTCTCCCAACAATTGCCATGGGCACCGTGGATGCTGAACAATTTGGGCATCTGGGTGCTGGCAAGGAACAGGGTGAGGCCATACTTGAACCCGACCATCAAGCTCTCGGAGATGAAGTTGACAATGGATCCCGCCTTGGCCAGCCAGGCGATGAAGGCCATCAATGCGACGAGCAGCGCCGTGCCCGCGGCGAGCGCGCCGAAATGCGTCGGGTCGCCGCCCGCCATGCCGCCCTGCGATGCGCCAACCAAGAGGGAAATGGCGGAGGTGACCGTGATGGCAGTGTGCCGCGAGCTGCAGAACAGCCAGAAAACCAGGCCGTCAAATAAACACGCGTAGAGTCCTGCCTGGGGAGGCAGGTTGACCAGCGAAGTGTCGCCCAAGCCAGCCGGCGAAGATCACGCCATAGATGGTTGGATTCATGTCTGCGGGCCTCCTGCGTCCTATCAGTTCACCAACTCGAGGTCGCCGGGCATCCAGGTCTTGTCAAACCAGGGTTGCAGAGGACCGTACAGGCGCAGGAGCATGTTGTAGCCCTTCCCTGGCATGGTCTGGATCCAATTGCCTTCATGACCCTCCGGTGCCTTTGGCCCGAACCACATGGTGTACGAACCGTCAGCGTTGGCTTTCACGGACGGGTTGTTGCTGTCGAGACCACCAGTCTTTTGATCGGTCTCAAGCACCGACCGCGTCTGGTTGTCATAGACCACGAAGGACCAGAAATCCTTGGCGGGAACCGGACCGGGCAAGGTGCACTTGTAAGTCTTGCCGCCGTCAAGGTAGCGTCCTTCCGAATCGTGGGCAGCGATTTCATAGGCCGATCCAGTGCCAACTGCCGGCATGGCCATGGCCGGCGTGATGGCGGTGGCGTAGTAGTGGAACATGATGCGGTCATCCAGCACCAGCTCGCCGTTGTTCATGAATTCATGGCTGCCCCCCGTGAAGCAGGAATACCACTGCCGCTTGCCCGGGTAGAAATAGGCGCTGTCCAGACGGGGACGGAAGGTGATCGAACGCGCGGTCGCATTGCCGATGGCCACGCCCTGTTCAAGGATCTTCTTCATGCGGGTGTCGGGCGCGAAGGGCTTGCCCTTCTTGATCCCGATCGCGGCAAACTGGCCAACCAGCTCGGGGTTGAAGGCATCGGCCGGTTCGTACTGAACCACCGCGTCCAACTCATGCCAGAAGCTGTAGTCGTTGGCATGGATGGTGTTGATCTTCGCACCCGAAGCATCCACCCAGCGTCCTTTGGAAGGATTCTTCAGCTGGGAGAGCGGATAGATGCGGAACTCCGTCCTCAGGCCCAGGGTGGCCGTTTCAACGTCTCCGTCCTTGACCAGCGCACGCAGGAACATCCAGTTGCGGTAGGTGGGGGTCTTCACGACGCTACAGGCGTCAGGAAGCGCACCTTTATAGTCGGGACCAACAAAGACATACTTGCCGCCCTTGCCCTGGTTTGGACCGGTTAACCCGAGGTCGGTGACCCAGCGGAAGAAGGCATCGTTTACCGCGCCGACCAGACGTCCGGGCGGGACTTCCACGACGGCGGGCTCAGCTTTCACATTGATTTCAGCAAAGGCGTAGGGCGTCGAGGTATTGAAGGTCAGGGCCAGCGTGCGGGCGTCACCAAAATCCTTCCAAAGAACCAGATCGCCCGGGTTCGCACCGGTAGCCTTCATGCCTTCCAGCATGGCGTAGATGGATGTCGGCGGGATGCCATTGAGAAATGCTTCCGTGGCGCGCGCCAGATCAATGAAGTCATAGGTTTTCTTGACCGTCGCCTCGCTGGGCATGCCGTCACTGAACTCTAGCTCGCCAAGGAGTTCAGTCTCCACCCGGTCCGGGGTGACCAGACTGGAAGGCACATCAGCCTTGTATTTGGGTTCTGCCGCCAAGGCGGAACAGAAGGCCACGAGGAGTGCTGCGACTGCGACCTGCAGCGCAGGCAGATGGTGTGTTGATTTCACAATCAAGTTTCCGTTGGTTGATTGGCTGCCTGCCTCCGCCGCCCTGCGCCGGCGGACACCAGCATGGTTTACTTAGTTCACCGGTTCGAAATCGCCCGGCTTCCAAGTCTTGTCAAAGAAAGGCTCGAGTGGCCCGTAGAGACGTATCAGCACGTTGTAGCTCTTGCCCGGCATGGTCTGGATCCAGTTGCCCTCGTGGCCAGCGGGCGCCTTCGGACCAAACCACATCGTGTAGGAACCGTCGGCATTGGGCTTCACGGAGGGATTCAGACTGTCGAGGCCGGCAAGTTTCTGGTCGGTCTCAAGCATGGAGCGGTGCTGGCCGTCATAGACCATGAACGACCAGAAATCCCTGGCCGGAACTGGAGCCGGAAGCGTGACCGAGTAGGTCTTGCCGCCATCAAGGAAGTCCCCGTTCACGTCCTGCGAGGTCATGCCATAGACCGACCCCTGCCCTACCTTGGGTGCCGTCATGGCCGGGGTGATACCCGTCGCGTAGTAGTGCATGAAAATGCGGTCGTCGAGCATGCGCTCACCGTTGTCGTAGAAGGCGTAGTTGCCGCCTCCAGTGAACGGGGTGTTCCACTTGCGATCGGACCAGATGTAGTAACGCGGACTGCGCGGAGAGAAGGTGATCGCACGTGCCGTGGCGTTGCCAATGGCTACCCCTTCGGTGAGAAGCTTCTTCATGCGCGCATCGGGCTCGAAGGGCTGGCCCTTCTTGATGCCGATCGAGGCGAAAAGCCCGACCAATTCTGCGTCGAACGAGTCGGCCGGCTCATACTGGATGACAGCGTTGAGTTCTTCAAAGAAGTGGAAATCGTTGGCGTGGACGGTATTCATCCGTTTTCCGGAGAGGTTGACGAAGCGCTGCTTGGGCGGGTTCGCCGCCTGCGAGAGCGGGTAGGTGTGGAAGCCAGCCTTCACATTGGCCACCGATGCCTTGAGATTGCCATCTTTGACGAATGCCCGGAAGAACGACAGGTTGCGATAGCTCGGGGTTTTCACCACGAAATACCCCTCAGGCAGATCACCCTTGTAGTCGCGGTGCACGAACAGGTATTTGCCGCCCTGACCTTGGTCCGGACCGGTGAAACCGAAGTCGGTGACATAGCGGAAATAGGCGTCATCAATGGGCCCAAGCACACCCGTTGGGACCTCCACAACAACAGGTCCATCTTTGACGTTGATCTCGAACATGTTGTAGATGGTGGTCGAATTGGGGGTCAGGAAGAGCGAGCGCGCATCCATCAACTCCTCGAAAATGCCTAAATCGCCAACATGGACCCCGGCCTCCTTGATGCCTTCGAGCAACGCGTAGGCCGAAGCTGCGGGAATGCCGTTGAGAAAGGCCTCCGCGCCACGGGTTGTGTCGAGGAAGTCGTAGGCCTTCTCGATGGTATCTTTGCTCGGCATGCCGTCGAAGAAATCGAGATCGCCGAGCAACTCCGTGCGGACCTTGTCCGGCGTCGTCACCGATTCCGGAACCTTGGCGGAGTATTTGGGGGCTTGAGCCAAGGCTCTAGAGGTTGCGAATCCCGGCACGCCGAGGACCAGCACGCCGGCGAGCGCGGCCGCGAGGAGGTTTTGCTTGTGTGATATTCTCATCATTCCATTTCCGTTTCCTGGCTGCTTCATTCGGTCACTTCACCAGTTCGAAATCACCCGGCTTCCAGGTCTTGTCAAACCACGCCTGCTCCGGTCCGTAGAGGCGCAGGAGGACGTTCCAACCCTTGCCCGGAACCGTCTGCACCCAATTGGATTCGTGTCCCTTCGGAGCGGCGGGTCCGAACCATAGATCCACCGAGGTGTCGGCATTGATTACCACGCCTCTCTTCTGACTACCGATGCTCGGGAACTGATGGTCGGTCTGCAGCATCGAGCGCGTCTGGTTGTCATAGACCACCAGTGACCAGAAGTTCCTTGCCGGGATGTTCGGTGGCAGGTGGATCTTGTAGGTCTTGCCGCCATCCAGCGGCCTGCCCTTGGAATCAGTGGTAGCCGCGCCGTATTGTGAGCCGACGCCAACCATCTTCATCGCCATGGCGGGCGTGATGCCGGTGGCGTAATAGTGGAACAGGACGCGGCCATCCGGATTGCGCACCCCGGGTTGCTTCAGGAATTCGTAGCTGCCGCCGGCGAAACTGGTGAACCATTTGCGGTCCGGATAGTAATAAACGCCTTCAAGACGGGGACGGAACGTCAGGGCGCGTGCGGTCGCATTGGCCACCGCAACGGCTTCAACAAGAATCTTCTTCATGCGGGCATCCGGCGCGAACTCTTTGCCCTTCTCAATGCCGATGGCGGCGAGTAGACCGAGCGTTTCCGGGTCCGACGCCTCGTTCGGCTCAGACTGAACGATCGCGTTCACTTCTTCATAGAAGCGGAAATCATTTGCATGGATCGTGTTGAATTCCCTGCCGGAGACGTTGATGAACTTCATCGGCGGCGGGTTCTTCGCATCGGCCAGCGAATAAACCTTGTAGAACTTCCGGGTGTTCTCAAGGGACGTCTTCGTGCTGCCGTTGTCCAGAAAGCCACGATAGAACATCAGGTTTCCATAGGTCCTGGATCGCAGCACGATGCAACCTTCCGGCAACACCTCATCGTAACCAGGAGGCAGTAGCAGATACTTGCCGCCTTTGCCCTCGTCGGGGCCCGCGTTTCCAAAGTCCCCCACATACTTGAACCAGTGGTCATCAATAACCCCAAGCACGTTCGGCGGGGTCTCGATCACCAGTGGACCTTCGCTCGTGTCCAACCATGCCATGTGGTAGACACTCTCGGTATTCGGGGTCAGGAAAAGCGACTTCGAATCCATCAGGTTTTCCATGATGAGCAAAGTCTGGTTGTTATCCGCTCCCTCGCTGGCCCAACCGGTGCGGACAGCCTCAGCCGAGGCTCCCGGCACACACTGAAGAAAGGCTTCCACCCCGCGCATGAAGTCCAGATTGTCATAGACCCTCTGCGTGGTCTCGTCGTCCGGAAAACCGTCGAAGAATCTAAGCGTGCCGATCCGCGTCTTTACGCTGTCCGGCGTAGTGATGGCTTCCGGAATGTCCGTCGTCATCTTCATCCTCGGCGGCTCGGCCCCAAAGACGGTCGTGGACATCCCCCCAATGAGCGCAGCGATAAGGAATGTAGGGTTGTTGGTTGTTTTCATATGGGTGTAATGGGCAAACTGCGCCCTTTTCCGGAGCTGTTGATTCATGTACTGGGCCTCAAGGCCTCGATCGAAGGGGCGTCCATACCGATAGCTCGACGGATGGCGGCAAGCAGTTGGGATTCGCCCAGCGGCTTCAGTAGATAGTCCACCGCCCCAAGCTCCCGGGCCCGCTCGGAGTTGCCAGGTTGGTCGTGTCCGGTAATGACGACAACTGGCACAGGAATTTGTTGAGCGGCAAGCCGTTCCAGCACTTCAAAGCCGTTGAGGTGCGGCATGTGCAAGTCCAGCACCAGGCAGTCCCGCAATCGTGCCGAAAAGGCCGCAAACAACTCCGCGCCACTCGTAAAACACACCACCTCGAAACCATGCGTCCTTAGAAGACGACCAAGGGCCTTCCCCATCTGCGGCTCGTCGTCCAATACGGCAATCACTGGCCTGTTGTGACACATCCACAATAGCCTGCCACCGGGATGCCACCCGGTATATTACACCTTAGTTAAACACCTCCAAGGAACTGACGAGGGGTGGGGGCAGGAACAAACCGGACCAGAACCGCATGATGGATCATGTTCCGGGGACGGAGGATTCACTCTACCCCAACCGCTCAGCAGCACGCACGAGATCGGCGAGTGACGTAACGCCCATTTTCTCCATCACCCGGGCGCGATGCACTTTGATGGTTTGTTCGCAAGTACCCAAATCAGCAGCGATCTGCTTGTTTAACCTGCCAGCCACAACATGCTGCATCACTTCAGACTCACGCGGCGTCAGCTGATCGTGGCGCCGGCGAAGCAAACGGAGTCCAACCACCTCTTCATGCTGCTCAGCTGCACGCTTCAGAGCAGCCCTTACCGCCCGCAGAATCGCCTCGTCCGCAACCGGCTTCGTCAGGAAATCCGCGGCCCCAGCCTTGATGGCCTGCACCGTCATCGGGATATCGCCCCGGCCGGTGAGAAACACAATCGGAATCAGGATACCAGCGCGGGTCAGCTTTTGCTGAAGTTCGATCCCGTTGAGTCCCGGCATCGCAACGTCCAGGACCACACAGCACGGTTCTTCCGCACAATATGAATCAAGAAAGGCCTGTGCAGAGGTGTATCCACACACGCTGAAACCCTCCGCCTTCAGCAATCGGGTAAGCGCCCTAAGCATCCCGGGCTCGTCATCCACCAGAAAAACCGTACCGATGTTCGTGCTCATTCCATCAGCTCCCCCGCCGCCCGCAGCTCCAGATGAAA
>JBMTVN010000239.1:0-6485 GCA_049451415.1 Limisphaerales bacterium
GTGCGTGCGCGGAGGGGCGAAAGAGTGGGGAGGAGCAATTGGTGGCTGCGGGAGGGGTGGTAGCGGATGAGCCGGCGTCTTCGCTGCGCGATGTGTTGAACTTCCTTCTCTACCAGCCGGTTTTCATCCTGATCTGGTTTCTTTGGTTCCTGGTATGGCTGGTGGCGATCTTCGCCTTATATGCAGTGGTGGCTGGGCGGTTCGGCTGGCGGTTTAGGCCGGGTACGTGGCTTTTATCGCCGCTCAATCTCGTCTGG
The DNA here is from genome assembly GCA_049451415.1 of Limisphaerales bacterium. Lineage (GTDB taxonomy): Bacteria > Verrucomicrobiota > Verrucomicrobiia > Limisphaerales > JAHDYP01 > JBMTVN01. The sequence goes on from JBMTVN010000239.1 coordinate 258, forward strand.
CTTGTGCCAGTGACCTGCGTTCCCACTGCAATGATGGGGACAGGAACGGGCATTGGTCCGGATACGTCCATGGGCATTGTTCCAATGCCGCACGTGCTGGTGTATTACGCGCTGTTCTTCTTTTTTGGGGTCGCCTACTTCGACTGCGACGACCGTGAGAATCGCCTCGGTGCATCGTGGCGTTGGATGTTGCCGCTTACGTTGCTGGTAGTCTTTCCGCTGGCCCTTGAGTTCGCGACGGGGATGTTTGGCTTTGGGGCGCGGCTCATGCCGGAAGCCAGCCACCGCATGGCTTCGGTCCTGTTCCAGTCCATGTTCGCCTGGATGATGGCCTTTTCCTGCATCGGCATGTTCAGGGCCTTGTTAATGAAGGAGAATCATGCCATCCGCTATATTTCGGACTCCTCCTATTGGCTATACCTTGCCCATCTGCCGCTCTGCATTGCGGCCCAGGCTGTTATCCGCCAGTGGAACCTGCCGGCGTGGATCAAACTCTCACTCCTGACTGTCGTGCTTACCGGTTTCCTGCTTCTGACCTACCATTGGCTTGTCCGTTACACATGGATAGGGGCCTTCCTGAATGGTCCGAGAGTACGCAGGGTAAAGACCTAGTTTGAGGGTTGAGTGTGTGCCCTGTGAACAGGGAGAGTCCGCAAGTGCATCCTTGTGCTACTATTGTGAAGTGCGATTGGCGTTAACAATCGACTTTGCCCGAGCCAGCGAGCCGAGATTATGCACGCTGCTGTAGCCCATGCCGGCAAGCTGGCGCTTGGCCATCATGCTGCGGCCACCACTCAGGCAGTGCACCAAGATGGGTTGTGACTTGTCCGTCAGCTTCTTCGGGGCGTCCTGTGCAATCCGGTCCAGTGGAATGTTGATCACCCCGGGAACGGCATCGGCGCTGAACTCCTGCGGCGTGCGCACGTCCACCACCTTGGCACCCTCACGAATCAATTCTCCGGCCTTGTCCGCCGAGATCTGCCCCGCCTTCTTAAAGAGCATCACCGCGCCAATCGCTCCAACGACAATGAGAATCGTGGTCCAGTCCATAGGTTTCCTTCGTCTTGGTTCGGGTCGATCGGTAGGCATGCCGTGGGTGAAATCAAAAATGGTACGCCCGCCGCGATTCGAACGCGGGACCCTCTGCTTAGAAGGCAGATGCTCTATCCAACTGAGCTACGGGCGCACGACCGGCACCCAAAGGTGCGGGGAGAAAAGCTTGCCGAAAAGCAAGGCGAGGGCAAGCCCCGATGCGTCCCGCGAATGGACGCGAAGGGGATGTTCTTAACCGCGAATGGACGCCAATGAACGCGAATAGCACTGGATAGGTGCGGGTGGGCTTGGCGCTGAAACACCCAAAGAATGAAGAGCCGTCCGGGGGGAGCGAGGGGTTGATGACTCCCGACTCCCGACTCCCGACTCCTGTTCTTAACCGCGAATGGACACGAATGAACGCGAATAGGCTTTGTTTGTCGCGAATGGACGCGGATGGGGTATTTTTTACCGCGAATGGGTGTCAATTCGTGGTTGGTAGAGCGGGCAGTACGGTGTTGCTGTCCTTGTAGACTATGGTGAGATGGCCCAGGCTCTTCGGCTGGCGCGGCGGAGGGGTGGGTGAGGTGAGCGGGTGGCTGGGGGTAGGAAGCCTGCCTGGTTCGCGGCGTTGGACCAGTATACGGCTTCGGCGGGGCGATTCTGACGCACAAACGACTCAATCACCTTGGCCATGACGACCTGCGCCATCAGGGGGTCGGGCAGGGTGGTTCCCGGAGAAAGTATGAGGTTGGGTTCCGCCAACTTGAGGCAGGTATCGTCGTCGCCGCGGTCCCAGGCAAGCTCGGCCAGGATGAGCTGGCATGTGGGGCTGCGGTTGGGGTCTAGCTGGGCGAGCCTCCCGAGGGCAGATTCAAGGCGGGAGGTTGGCGGGAGATAGAAAGCGGATCGTTGTTCCCGATAGGCCTGGTATAGCGCATCGGCATAGCGTTGCAGGAGTTCGGGCGGGGTGTCCTGCTGGTTGAGGAGCTGTTCATGCTCTGTGGCGGTGGCGTTGAGGTAGGAGGCGGCTGCCGAGGTGCCATTGAGGTTGTTTAGAGTCTGGAGCCAGGGTTCGGGTGAGGTGGGATCGGCTGTTTTCCAGCGGTGGAGTATGGAATTGAAGATCCTGGGGTTGGGCAGGCCGTGGGTGAGGTGGAAGAGAGTTAGAGCCTGGAGGTCTCTTGGTGACAGGGGGTGTTCGAGCAGGTATTGGCCGAGAAGCGTTCCGGGGCGGGGAGAGCTGTTTTGGTCATAGCGTTGGTGGAGGGAGGCCTGGCCACGCACGAAGAAGGCCTTCTGGGCGGCGTATTCCAAGAGCGGGTAGAAGTCTGACTGGACGCGTCCACCGGGTTCGATGAGGTGTTGGACATTTCCGGCAGGTATGATTTCGCGGGCGAGGAAGGCAACGGGGCCGTAGAGGTCGATCCGTTCGAGGTCTTGCTGGATGGTCTTTGCGGCCAGTCGTTCCTGGAGTTGTCGGAGGTTTGGGGGCTGGGCATCGACGCGGCTGACGAGGATGAGGTCGGTGGCTGTGGGCTGCCAGACTGCGGCCTGGGGGAAGACGGAGGCGAAGGTGTTGAGGATCAGGCGGAGGACCTCGTCGTTCGTTTCGTAGACTTGTACCCATTGCGCCATGACTCCATTGGGTCGCAGGGAGAGTTGGCATGCTTTGTAGAACTCGCGGCTGAACACCGTGGCGACGCCTGCCATCCAGGGGTTTGAGGGTTCGCTGATGATGACATCGTAGGAGTGGTTGGCGAGTTGGAGGTAGGATTTTGCGTCGTCGATGATGACGCGGCATTTTGGGTTATCGAGGGCGTTATGGTTGAACTGCGAGAAGAGGTTTGAGGCTTCGAGTACTTCCGGGGAGATCTCGACTACATCGACTTGGTGGATTTCCTGGTGCTGGAGGGCTGAGCCGGCGGTGATACCGCTGCCGAGTCCGACGATCAGGACGTTTTTGGGGTTGGGTTGGAGGAGGATGGGGATATGTGCCAGGAGGATCTGGGTGGGCATGTCGAAGGCGGTGCCGGCGTCTTCCTTGCCATTGACGCGGAGAGTGAGGTTGGTGTGGTTTCCGGACGGTCTGGACTCAACGGAGACGGAGGCTCCGGCTCCATCGCGGTAGTATTGCAGGTTGACACTGGCGATGGTTTGACGGAACTGGCTGAGGTTGGGGGGGGCTTCCAGTCGCCAGAGTCCAAAGCTGAGGACCCGTTGCCAGGTGGGATCGAAGAGGCCTCCAAGGAGTGTGGCGAGTGCGAGGGCGGCGAAGGCTGTTCCGATGGCGGTGCCCGGGTGGGGGAGCCATCGGTTACGTTTCAGTGTGAAGAGGCCCAGCCAGGCATTGATGGCGATACCGAGGGCGAAAGTTGTTGCGAGTCCGAGCCAGGGAATGAGGGCGAGGCCGGCGACGGCTGCCCCGAGGACCGTTCCCAGCGTATTGACGGCGAAGACGGCTCCTACTGAGCGTCCGGTGTGGCTGATTTCCTGTGTGGCCACGCGGGTGAGCAGGGGGAGGCTGATGCCGAACAACAGTGTGGGGAGGATCATGACCGTGAAGCAGATGGCTCCCTGGGCCAGTTCGTAATAGAGGTAGGTTTCAGGCCGTCTGGCCAGCGATGCGGCGATGCGGGCGAAGGAGTAGGGGACCAACTCGTAGGCCCACATCGAAGCCATGAGCGCGGCGGCAAGTGCCAGCTGGACGAGGGCAAAGGCGTCGAGCGATCGACGGGATCCGCGATAGCGGGTGACCAGCCAGGCTCCTGCGGAGATACCACTGATGAAGGTGATCAGCATGATGGAGAAGGCATGGGTGCTTGACCCCACTGCGAGTCCGAGCATTCGGGTCCAGACTACTTCGTAGAGCATGGCGGTGAAGCCGGAGATTCCGGCTGCGGCGATCGCGAGTCGCCATTCGGGTTTCGAGTAGGTTTCGGTATCGGGTTCTCTGGAAGGGGTGGGGAGCGGTTCATGGTGGTCGGGGGTGAACTGGCGTGCGAGGACCAGGGCGAGGGCGCCCACCAGCAGGTTGATGGAGGCGCCCGCCAGCACTGTGGCGTCGAGCCCCAGGTCTGGTATCCACCAGAAATCCGCGAGGAAGCAACCGGCCACAGCACCCAGGCTATTGGTGGCGTAGAGCAGGGCGACTTGGTTTCGCAACTCACCGAGAGACCGGGTGACGAGTCGGACCAGAACGGGGAGCGTGCCGCCCATCAGCACCGTGGGAATAAGCAGCGCAATTAATCCGAAGGCGAACCTGCAGGAGAAGGCGAGGATCCCGGGACTGAGGTCTTTGGCCAGGGAGATGTAGCCCTGCTGGATAGGGTCATAGAGGAAGGGGAAGAGGAGGGCGTAGAGACCGATGCCGATTTCCAGCACCGCGTAGAGCACGAGCGGATGCCGTGCGCGGTCGGACCATACCCCGAGCCAGGCATTTCCCAGGGCCATGCCACCCATGAACGCAATCAGCACAGCCACGACGGCATAACTGGTATGTCCGAGGAACAGCGCCAGGTAGCGCATCCATACGATTTGATATGCCAAGCCGGCTGCGCCGGAGGCGGCGAGAAAGAGCAGGACTGAGGTCATCAGCAGACGGCGAGAGGCAGCCATAGGTGGGTGGAGCGTGGCATCATGGCGTGCTGCGGGCTAGAGGGAACTGGCGCTTTGGTCAGGAGATGTGAGAGGGGAGATGGGAGATAGGAGTTAGACCCCTGACTCCTGAGATGGCTCTCTTCGTGTCCATTTGCTTCCATTTGCGGTCGCCCGCACAGACCCCGACGGAGTTTCAGAGTTTCGGTGGTTCGGATCTGCAGTCAGGAGCCCGTAATCAGGAACCGGAATTCCATCCCCAATCCCGTTCACCACGAAGCCAATCCTAATTCAGGTCCATTCGTGTCCATTCGCGGTTCAGAATGAGCATGCGCGGTAATGGGTGTCCATTGGCGGTTTGAAACAGCGAAGGTCCAGTGGGGTCCGTGGGGCTTTGGGGGTGTGCTGTCTTGACAGCAACATCTCTGGTGAGACAGTGCCGTTATGAGAACTACAGTAACGCTGGATGCCGACACTGAGGCATTGATCCGGGGCGAGGCCTCTCGCACCGGCGAGTCGTTCAAGGTGGTTTTGAATCGAGCGGTGAAGTGTGCCTTGGGGGGGAGAACCAGTCCTGCGGAGGCGAGGCCGCTGTTCCGTGCGCCGTTCCCCGCTGAATTCAGCGACCGTAGTTTCAACCAGTTGGCTGCCGAGTTGGAGGATGAGGATACCGTGCGGGAGTTGTCGTCGTGATCCTGCCGGATCTGAATCTGCTGCTTTACGCCTACAATCCGCACATGCCTCAGCACGAGCGTGCGAGGTGTTGGTGGGAGGGAGTGATGAACAGCGACGAGCTGATTTGTATGCCTTTTGAGGTCGTGTTTGGTTTCATTCGTATTGCAAGCCACCCCCGGTTGGGTCCGGCCCGGGTGGCCTTGGCGGATGCACGTCGAGTGGTGGAGTCGTGGCTGGAGTTGCCGCAACTTCGTACGCTGACTCCGAGTGCCATGCATTTTGGTCGAGTCATGGATCTGATGACTGCGGCGATGGCGGCGGGGTCGGTGCTTTCGGATGCGATTCTGGCGGCGTATGCCATTGAGAACCGAGCGACCTTGTTCACGAGCGATGTGGATTTCGCACGGTTCCCCGGATTGCGGTGGGAGAATCCGTTGCTAGCAAAGTGATGCCCCTGTTCTGGCAGGCGAAAGGGTGTCTGCGTCGGGTGGGACCTGGGAGAGGGGACCTTCGGTTGGGAAGTGAGGAGATGAGGATGAATGTGAGTGAAGTTGTTCGCTATCGTTTGCGGGCTGGATCCGGCTTGGGGTTTCGTGGTTCCGCTGCGGGCTTCGGCACGGGTGGTGGGACTTGGAGGGTGGTGGTGGTGATCTTGTGGTTGGCTTTTTGCAGTGGCCCGGGTGCGGCGGGTGGGCTGTGGGACATGGCGGAATTATCCGAAGTGCCGGAGTGGAGTCGGTGGGAGAGGCCTCAGGCTGAGGGAGTGCAGGCCATTACATTTGCGGGTTTACCTTTTCAGGGGAGGTCGACCCGGGTGTTTGCGTGGTTAGGGGTTCCGGAGGTGGCAGCGGGGGAGAAGGTGCCTGCGATGGTGTTGGTTCATGGGGGGGGCGGGACGGCGTTTGAGGAGTGGGTGCGGCTTTG
>JBMTVN010000240.1:0-6451 GCA_049451415.1 Limisphaerales bacterium
GGGCAGGGCGGGGTGTCAATGGTGTGTCAGACCACGATCACGATAGGAGGGCGGCGAGGAGTGGGGCGTAGAGGAAAGCGGGAAGATAATCGGCGAGGCGGATCTTCTTGATGGGGAAGACGATCAGGCAGACTGAGAAGACGAGCATGCCTCCGGTAGCGGTGATGGAGTTGATCATTGCAGGGCTGAGGGCATGGAGGGCGAGAGATTGGGAGAGGAGGGTAATAGTTCCCTGGAGTGCGAGGATGGGGAGGGTGGACAGCAGGACTGTCCAGCCGAGTGTGCGGCTGAAAGCGAGGGCAGAGAGGCCGTCCATAACGGCCTTAATGGCGAGCACTTCCCAGGTTCCCTGGACGCCTTCGAGGATGGAGCCGTAGATGCCGAGAGGGTTCAGGGCGAACACGACGCTACAGGCGAGGAAAGTCTGGCTCGTGGAGCCCGGTTTAGCGGGGGTTTGGGATGGGGTGAGGATGTGGCGGGCGAAAGTGCCGAGGTGGTTGAGGCCGATTTGGATACGGAGGAGGCCACCGGTAGCGTGGCCGAGGGAGAGGGCGATAATGGTGAGTCCGAGTTGCCCAAGGATTTGCATGAAGGAGCCGTTGAGGCCGGTCCAGCAGAGTTTGAGGCCGGTCCAGAGAATGAAGATGCCGAGGAAGAACTTGATGGCACGCTGGGTATCGGCGGTCGGTTCCTTGCGGGAGAGGATACCGAATAGGCATCCGGCGATGACTGCGGCGACGTTGAAGATGGTACCTGGCACGACGGGGATCAAACCGGAGGATGGGGAGGGATGCAACGGTTTGGGTGAGGTTGGAGAAAATACCTATTGCAATTCAGGCGTCTGATCGGCAACTTACGAATTCGGTTCGGGGCGTAGCGTAGCCTGGCTAGCGCGCTTGTTTCGGGTACAAGAGGTCGGGAGTTCGAATCTCCCCGCCCCGACCATTTACCCCGCGGCGAGGATCTCGCCGCGGGGTAAATGTTTTTAGGGAGGTCTTTGGGTTTACAGTCCGCGGACGTTCCATCCTTTGCGGTAGGAGCGGCGGACGTACTGGTTGGCGGCCTTTTCGTTGCTGAACTTCACCTTGTCGGCATCCCATTCGAGCGTGGTATTGGGGAACCTTGTGGCGACGGAGCCGAGGAGGACGGCTTCGGTTAGCGGGCCGGCGTAGTTGAAGTTGGCGGCGGTGGTGCCATTGCCGAGGACGGCTTCGACGAACTGATGCCAGTGGTTATCGCCCGGGACGCGGGGCATGTGGTCGTTGTCGTGATCTTTTTCCGGGAGGAGGACGGGGCGTCCGATATGGGGCAGGAGCATGGCTCCTTTGGTGCCGAGGAAGATGGAGCCCTGGTCGGGGACGTCGAGGTCACCGAGGACCGAAGTGACTTCACGAGGCGGGCGTTCGTCGCCGTCGTACCAGGTTACCTTGACGGTGGGGCCTTCGGTGAAAGGGGTATTGGGGAAGACATACTCGATCCGGGCATTGATGGCCCAGCTATGGGCATTGGGTGCGGGGCCGGTTGAGCGGACCGTGAGTGGTGCGGTGAGGGCGAGGGCTTTGAAGACGGGGTCATAGATATGGCAGCCCATGTCCCCGAAAGTTCCGGTGCCGAAGTCGAGGCGTTTGCGCCAATTACCGGGGTGGTACCAACCTTCGCCGATGAAGGGCCGTTCCTGGCAGATACCGAGCCAGAGGTCCCAGTTGAGTCCGGCAGGGACGGGGTCGGTGCGTTTGGGCATGGGTTCCGTATCGCCCCATTTTTTACCGCTCCACGTATGGACCTCGGTGATTTTGCCGATGCGGAGTTCCTGGATGCGCTGGACGGCCGTGCGGTATTCCGTGCCGCTATGGATTTGGATGCCCATCTGGGAGACGAGGCCGCGTTCGCGTGCGACTTCGGTGACGCGACGGGATTCGTAGATGTCGTGGGTGAGTGGCTTTTGGCAGTAGACGTGGTGGTTGAGTTGCAGGGCACTCATGGCGATGGGTGCGTGCATGTGGTCGGGGGTGGAGACATTGACGGAGTCGAGGTCCTTTTCCTTGTCGAGGAGTTCGCGCCAGTCCTGATAGATGCGGGCGTCGGGGAAACGCTTGCGGACTTCGTCCGTGCGGGAGAGGTCGACATCGGCGACGGCGACGAGGTCGAGGTTTTTGTGGCTGGCGAGCGAGGTGATATCGGCGAGGGCCATTCCATTGGCGCCGAAGCTGGCATGGCGCACGCGGGTGCTGGGCGCGCTCCGCAGCCAGCCGCTGGTTATGAATGGGGCGGAGAGGAGAGTGGCGGATGTGCTCCGAAGGAAGTTCCGTCGGTTGATACGATGGTGATGCATGATGGGGGGTGGTAGCGTGTTTGGCCGGGAGGGGCAACTGCAAATGCGCGGGGCTTGGGGATTCGGCTTGGAACTTTTGGAGCCGGGGGCGAGGGTTTGCGGCATATGAGTTCATCGGCCTTTGAAGCAGGAGCGTGGCTGGAGGGGGTGGACGGTCAACGGGTTCCGGTGTCACGGACCTGCAGTATTGGGCGGTCGCGGAGCAACCAGCTTGTGCTGACCGACATCCGGGTCTCCCGGCGGCATGCGGTGATTCAGATGCAGATGCCGGGGGAATATTGGATTGTGGACTTTGGGACCGTGAATGGGACGAGAGTAGACGGCAAGCGGATTGCGTTGCCGACCCAGTTGCGCGACGGAGCACGGATTGAGGTGGGTGGGCAGGGTTGGGTGTTTCGTCAGCCGGTGATGGGTTTGACTCCGCCGTATGAGACCGTGAGCACGACGGCGACGATGCATGATTTGCGGCGGGTACCGGTGTGGTTGCTGGTCACGGACATTGTGAACTCCACGCACTATTTCAAGACTGTGCCTGCCGACAAGCTGCCGTTGCTGGTAGGGCAGTGGTTTTCGAAGTGTCGTGAGCTGATGGATGGTTGCGGGGGGTACATCAACCAGTACTTGGGAGATGGTTTTTTTGGGAATTGGGCTGATGGAGCGGGGATGGAGTCACGAGTGGAGGAAGCGTTGAAGGGGTTGCTCGAGATGCAGCGTGCGGGTGCTCCGGAGTTCAGGTGGGTTTTGCATCTGGGAGAAGTTTTGGCGGGGGGGGTGATGAGTCCGGGAGAGGAGACCCTGATGGGGCCGGACATGCATTTTGTATTCAGGATGGAGGGGGTGGCGAAGGAGCTGGGGCGTCAGGTTTTGTTGAGCGAGCCGGCGGCAGAACGGATGGGGGGGCGGCTTCCGCTGGAGGGTGTGGGGCGGGTTGCGGTGAGAGGATTTGAGGGAGAGAGGCTGTTCTTTACGCTGGGGAGTTGAGGAGTTGCTGGAGTTCATCGGGGCTGCAGGCTGGCGGGCGACAAGTTGTCCCGATGCAGACATAGGCGGTTGGTTTGTTGTTCATGGGTTTGAGTGTTTGGGTGAAGGGGTCGACCGGGCCGTGTTGGGAGAGGACGACCTTGGAGTATTGGTTAGCAAGGTGGAAGGCGCGCAGCATCTCGTGGTTGGGCGTGGAGTTGGGGGCAGGGTTGACGAGGACGACCCGGTGGATGTCTTGGAGTGAGAGGTGGAGTGCCTGCAGCAGCGTGGGCATGCCGTGGGGGCGTTGGCGGAGGAGCGATGAGAAGCAGTTGAGGGAGGCTTCAGCAGCGAGGGTATAATCCCTGTTTTGTGTGATTGCGCCGAGCAGCAGGAGCGAGAGAGTGGCGAGTGAGTTGCCGGATGGTTCTGCGCCGTCGTATTCGTCCTTGATATGAAGGATGAGGTGGTCGTCCGGGGGGCTTTGGAAGAAGCCTCCGTTGGTTTTATCTGCGAAGCGGTGGATGAGGGCGTCGGCCAGGTCGACGGCAAAGCGCAGGCATTGGGGGTCCAGAGTGGCCTGGTAGAGGTCGATGGTGCCGCTGAGCAGTGCGGCGTACGCGTAGAGCAGTTGGACATTATCGCGTTGGCCTTGGCGCCAGCGGTGGTAGAGGGTTTTGGTGCTGTCGTCCCACAGTTGTTCCTGGAGGAATGCCAGGTTCTTGCGGGCGATCTGGATGTATTGGGGTTGGTCGAGGATGATGCCAGCGCGGGCGAAGGCACCGAGCATGAGTCCATTCCAGGAGCTGAGGACCTTGTCATCGCGCAGGGGACGGGTTCGTTGTGACCGAGCCCGCCGCATTTTTTCGAGGGCGGACTGGAGAACCGAGTCGTTTTCCTGCGGAGACAAGGTTTGGTCGACCAGGCTGAGAACGTTGAGTTCGGGGAGTGGGTTTGGGTGGCTATGGTCGATGAAGTTGCCTTGGGCGGTGATTCCAAACCTGCGGGTGACTAATTTCAGCTCATCGGGTGCGAGGAGCTGCTGGAGTTCAGTGAGGGTCCAGCAGTAGAACTTGCCTTCCTGGCCTTCGCTGTCGGCATCTTCGGCTGAGCAGAACCCGCCCTCTGGCAGCGTCATGTCGTTGGCGACGTAATCGAGGGTGGTGCGTACGATGTGTGCGTGGTTTGGGTCGTTGGTGGCGACGAACACATCCAGGTAGAGTTGGACTAGCTGCGCGTTGTCATAGAGCATTTTCTCGAAATGTGGAACCAGCCAGTGGTCGTCGACGCTATAGCGATGGAAGCCTCCTGCCAGCTGGTCCATGAGGCCGCCTTGAGCCATGGCTTCGCAGGTGTGGGTGATTTTCGAGAGGGTGGAACTGGGTTGGGCGCCTGTGGTGGCGCGCAGGAGGAAGATGGGCTGACAGGGGCGTGGGAACTTGGGTGCCCCCCCGAATCCGCCATGCACGGGGTCGTAATCCTGTTGCAGGAGGCGGATGCCGTTCTCGATGATGTCAGGGCTCAGAGTGTCGGGTGAGGTCGGCGAGCGGTGGGTGAACGTCTCCAGTTTGGCGTGGAGTTCGGCGGCAGAATCCTCGAGCTCGGTTCGTCTTGAGGTCCAGATCTCATGCACATGTTCGAGCAGCTGGTTGAAAGAGGGTCTTCCGTGGCGCGGTTCTGGTGGGAAATAGGTTCCACCGTAGAAGGGTTTCAGGTCAGGGGTGAGAAACACGTTGAGCGGCCAGCCGCCCTGGCCGGTGGTGCTCTGGACGAAGGTCATGTAGATCTTGTCGACGTCAGGGCGCTCTTCGCGGTCTACCTTGATGCTGATGAAGTGAGCGTTGAGGATGTCTGCGGTGCTGGTGTTTTCGAAGGATTCCCGTTCCATGACGTGGCACCAGTGGCATGTGGAGTATCCGATGCTGAGGAGGATGGGTTTCTGCTCGCGTCGGGCCGCAGTGAAAGCTTCTTCGCTCCAGGCATACCAGTCCACCGGATTGGACTGGTGCTGGAGCAGGTAGGGCGATTTTTCGCGGCTGAGACGATTTCGATGCATGCCGCAGAGGGTAGCGTTGCTCGTGCGGGGTGCAAAGAGCGAAGCCATTCAGCAGTCGAGGACCTGCGACGGGGTTGGGGAGGCGAGGATGGTGTAATCTTACATAGGCGCGAAAATGGGCCCGAAAAGCGGCCTATACACTCAATTTGTGGGGGGTAATCCGGGTTAAAGCGTTCGGGTAGAGTGGGTTGCTCTGGTCCGACCACGATTGTACTTTCCCGATCTCGTCATCGAGGCAGGAGATCATGGCGGCGTAGGTGCGGCGGGTGGGTTCCTTGATATGCTGGAAGCGGCTGATGTAATCCTGAGGGGCTTGGTAGGCTGTGTGGGGGGCATTGAAGGTGAGGTATAGGTAGAAGGGTTTTTGCTGCGTCTGTTGCCGGATGAACTTTACTGCGTCAGCGCCGATAAGTTGGGTGGTGTAGCCCTGTTCCCTAACGGGTTGGTTGTTGCGGAACCAGTCGAGGACCCCGGCGTCGCTGTGGGTGAAGTAGTCCAACTCGCCGATCATGGCGCCATACTGGTAGTCGAACCCGCGTTGCTTGGGCCAGAGCTTCAGGTCTGTGTGCACCAGGTGCCATTTGCCGATGATGGCTGTGCTGTAGCCGGCGTCCTTCAGACATTCGGGCATGAGGTATTCGGTGGTATCGAGGCCGTAGTTGGCGGGGCCGGGGATGACGATCGTTTGCAGTCCGTAGCGGAAGGGGTAGCGGCCGGTCATCAGGGCTGCGCGGGTGGGGGTGCACATGGACTGGGTATAGAACTGGGTGAAGCGCGCGCCGTCCCGGGCAAGGGTGTCGAGGTTGGGTGTCCAGATGTCGGTTACGCAATTGAACCCGACATCCCTCCAGCCCAGGTCGTCGGCGACGATGTGGACTATGTTGGGCTGGGGGCTGGCGATGGGGGAGAGAACGAACGCGGGGTTGAAAACAGCCAAGGCGAGCAGCCACAACCGGATGGATCTATTCATATGAGGCTAGCACGCTGTCAGGTTCGAGTGTGGGCTTCGAGTGAGATTCGGCGGTATTTGGCATGATTCGGCATGGGTGCGAAAAGGGCGGCAAAAAGCGGGCTGTAGGCCTGTTTTGAGGGGGGTAAATTGC
>JBMTVN010000241.1:0-6410 GCA_049451415.1 Limisphaerales bacterium
ACCGGGGGCGTGCTGGAGGGGAGGTGCCCGGCGGTCAGGGGCTGGAAGCGGATGCGGCTGGTTCGGGGAGCAGATTATTCGGGACATGGGTGGTTTTATTGGGGCTCCTCATAGGGTTATCGCTGGTGAAGCTGGGCAACCCGGTGGTGCTGGGGCATTTGGTTCCTCGTCCCTTGGTTGCGGGCGACTGGTTGCGATTTGCGTGGCCGCCGGGGATCTTCAACTGGGTACCGATCGTTTTATTGGGAGTTGGGGTGTGGGGGTGTCGGGCAGGTGGGATGCAATGGGGTTCCCTGTGGAGGGAGCATCGTTGGCTGCTTCTACTGGCGGGGTTGTGGCTTTTTTGGCAGGCGCTGGCGGTTGCGGGCAGCATTGACAGGGGGATGAGCGGGCGGGTTTGGTGGCATTACGCGGGTATCGTGGCGTGCTATGGATGCGGGGTGGTTTTGGCTGCGGGGGGGCGGCGTTGGATGGGGTGGTTCTGGGTGCCTTTGGCAGTGGGCTTCTTCTGGGCATTGCTGGAAGGGTTCAATCAACATTACGGGGGGCTGGAGGCCACGCGGAAGTTTGTCTATGAGCAACCCGGGTGGGAGTCTTTTCCGCCGGAGTTTTTGAAGCGGTTGGAGCGGGATCGGGTTTTTGGGACCCTATTTTATGCCAACGCGATGGCGGGGGTGATCCTGTTATTGTTACCCGGGACCTTATGGTTTTGTTCCCGGGTGGGATTCGAGCGGCTGCGGGTCTTCCGGGCGGTGGCGGTCGGGTTGTCTGCTTATGCGGGTTTGGCGTGTCTTTACTGGACCGGGTCGAAGGCGGGCTGGTTGATTGCTGTTGTCGTATTGTCCGTGGCTTTCCTGCATTTGCCTTTGGGGCGGCGGGCTCGTGTGGTGCTGGTGGTCCTTGGGAGCGTTGTGGCCCTGACGGCTTTTGGTATTCGATATCGGGAATACTTCAGGGGTGGGGCGACCAGTGTGGTGGCGCGATTTGATTACTGGGCGGTGGCTGTTTCCAATGTGAAGTCGCGTCCATTTCTAGGCAGTGGTCCCGGGACTTTTGAGCAGGTTTACAGGCAGGGGAAGAAGCCGGAAGCGGAGATGAGCCGGCTAGTGCACAACGACTATCTGCAGCAGGCTTCGGATTCCGGGCTGCCCGGGGGGCTCCTTTTCGCCCTGTGGGTAGGTATGGCGATGTTGCGGGGGTATCGCCTAGCGGGCGGGGACTTGTTGCGAGGACTTCTGTGGCTGGGGTTGCTCGGGTGGTGTTTGCAGGAGTTCGTGGAGTTTGGATTATTTATTCCCGGCATTGGCTGGCCGGCGATGGTGTTGTTGGGGTGGGTGTCTACCCGTCAACATTCGCATCGACAACCTGGTGTGGGCTCCTTAGTTTCCCCCCGTCGATGAGGTTACTCTATCTCAACGGTCCCAACTTGAACTTACTGGGGCAGCGGGAGCCGGGCATCTACGGCTCGAAGACACTTGAGGATATTGAATTGATGGTTGGGCGGGCTGCGGCGGAGCAGGGGGTCACAGTGGATTTTCGGCAGAGCAACGGGGAGGGGGAGCTGGTGGGTTGGATTCAGGGTGCGTTGGGTGATTTTGACGGGATTATTTTGAATGCTGCTGCCTACACCCACACCAGTGTGGCGATTAGAGATGCGATTGCAGCGGTAGGTATTCCGGTGATTGAGCTGCATCTCTCTAACGTTCACGCGCGGGAGGAGTTCAGGCACAGATCTTTGATGGCGCCGGTATGTGTGGGGGTCATTGCGGGTTTTGGGGCCCATGGATACGTGCTGGCGCTTCAGGCGGCCGTTAATGTTATCGCGGCAAAAAACGCTGCCATTTGAGCTGTTTTAGTGGGTTTTTTGAGGATTTTGAGCATGGGAAACGGTGTGGGTAATAATCGCTACTTGACGATTTTTCGGGTGGTGTGTTTAATCCCGCCGAAAATTAAACCAAGTAATCAAAGCAGGGCTGAGGTTTCGGCTGCTGCTTTTTTGATTAATCAGAGTTTGGGCATCTGAAAAGAGGCTTGAACGCAACCCTAAGATAAAGCCAGTGGACTTAAAGGACATCAAGGCCATCATTGACCTGATGAAGAAAAACTCCATTTCGGAATTCGAACTGGAGCGCGAGGACTTCAAGATCCGGCTCAAGCGGGCTGGATTAAATGGCGGAGCAGGAGGCATTGCTGCGTTGGAGGATGCGGCGATCATGGCTTTGCCTGCGTCTGGGGTTTCTGCCCCGGTGCAACAGGCTGCGGCTCCTGTGGTTGCTGCCGGAGGCGCCAAGAGCAACGAAGTGGAGATCAAGTCGCCGATGATTGGCACCTTTTATCGGTCGCCTTCGCCGGAGTCGGGCTCGTTTGTTGAGGTTGGAGCTGAGGTGAATCCCGACACGGTCGTTTGCATCATTGAGGCCATGAAAGTGATGAACGAGATCAAGGCCGAGGTGAAGGGTCTGATTACTCAGGTCTTGGTGGAGAACGGCAAGCCCGTGGAGTTCGGTCAGCCGCTCTTCAAGGTTCGTCCCGTCTAGGGGAGGAGATTTTCAGTGGTGAGCCATGGTTTTGCCGTTATGGTAATGGCCTTGGCTGACTGCGTTTAATAACCCGATGTTCGAGAAAGTTCTAGTTGCCAATCGCGGCGAGATCGCCGTTCGCATTATTCGCGCCTGTAAGGAACTTGGGGTGCGCACCGTTGCGGTTTATTCCGAGGCGGATGTGAATTCCATGCACGTGCAGCTGGCTGACGAGGCCATTTGCATTGGCAAGGGGCCCAGTTCGGACAGCTATCTGCGCATTGACCGTATTATCAGCGCGGCGGAGATCACTGACGTTGACGCTATCCATCCTGGTTATGGTTTTCTTTCAGAGAACGCGCATTTCGCGGACATCTGCGAGAACTGTAACATTCGCTTCATTGGGCCGAGTTCGAAGGCGATGAATGCGTTGGGGGACAAGGCGGTGAGCCGGGCTCTGGCGAAGAAGGCTGGCGTGCCGTTTCCTCCGGGGTCGGAGGGTGTGGTGGAGACGGAGCAGGATGCGTTGGCTGTGGCCAAGAAGATCGGGTATCCGATCATGATCAAGGCTGTCGCGGGTGGTGGAGGTCGGGGTATGCGGGTGGTGCACAACGACATTTCTTTGATCAAGGGGTATCACACCGCGCGCACCGAGGCGGAGAAGGCTTTTGGGAACTCGGGTGTTTATCTGGAGAAGCTGATTGAGAACCCGCATCACATTGAGTTCCAGATTTTGGGTGACAGCCGCGGGACCGTGATTCATTTGGGTGAGCGGGATTGTTCTATTCAGCGTCGCAACCAGAAGATTGTGGAGGAGACGCCCTCGCCGTTGATCGACAACCGCTTTAAGGATCTCCGCAAGAAGATGGGCAAGGCGGCGATCCGGATTGGCGAGGCCGCGCAGTATTTCAATGCGGGTACCGTTGAGTTTATTGTCGATGACAACACCGGCCAGTTTTACTTCCTGGAAGTGAACAAGCGCATTCAGGTGGAGCACTGCATTACCGAGGAAGTGACGGGGTGGGATTTGGTGAAGATGCAGATCATGCTGGCTGCGGGGGAGCCGATTAAGCTTTCGCAGAGCGATGTTCAGTTTAAGGGGCATGCCATCGAGTGCCGGATCAATGCTGAGGATCCATTTGCGGGGTTCCGGCCGAGTCCTGGCCGGATTGAGATGTATTATCCTCCGGGGGGCAGGGGGGTTCGCTTGGAGAGCCATGCCTATGGCGGGTATACGATTCCGCCGTTTTACGACTCGATGATCGCCAAGCTGGTTACCTACGGTAAGGATCGCAAAGAGGCGTTGGACCGGATGAGTCGGGCCTTGGGTGAGTACTTGATTACCGGTGTAAAGACCACCATTCCGTTTGAGATGGCGATTCTGCAGGATCCCAACTTCCGTCGCGGAGTTTATACCACGAACTTTGTGGAGGAGTTACTTGGCGGGGCCAGACGCGAATTGTTCGAGGAGCGTTCGTAGTTCTTGAGTTGCGGGTCTATGAAGCCTTTGTCGAGCTGTCGACTCTACGGTTTTGTAGACACCGGGTATCTGGATGGCCGTGAGCCAGAGGAACTGGCCAGGGTGCTGTGCGAGAGCGGGGTGGATCTGCTTCAATACCGGGCCAAGGGTGCGTCCGTCGATGAGGTGAGGAGGGTAGCTGAGCGTTTGCTTCCGATCTGCGTGCGGGCGGGTGTGTATTTCGTAGTGAATGATTATCCCGAGGTTGCGGAGTCGCTTGGGGCGCCGATTTGCCATTTGGGTCAGGAGGATTTCTTTGATGCCGGCCATGCCGCGGTTTCCGGCGTTTTTGGCGGTGGTGAGAGTCGGCCCTTGTTGGGATTAAGCAGTCATGCCCCGGAGCAGGCCAGGCGGGCAGTTCGGGCGGGTGCTGCGTATGTGGCGGTGGGACCGGTTTTTGCGACCCCGACGAAGCCGGGGCGACCGCCTGTGACCATGGATTATGTGCGCTGGGCTGCGGCGAACCTGAGTGTGCCGTGGTTTGCGATAGGGGGGATTCATCTAGGCAATCTGGATGCACTTCTGGAAGCCGGCGCGACGCGCGTTTGCGTGGTGTCAGCGATCCTGCGCGCGGAGAATGTTGGGGTTGCCTGCCGGGAATTTCGTCGTCGGCTGGACGTGTGCTGAGGCATGGGTCATTGGACGTTCTGGTTGCAACGGCTTGCAGTCGGGGACGTTCGGGGTATGGTTCGTCGCAATCTTTGAAGCGAATTTAGATCATGAATGTATTAGTTGTTGGCTCGACGGCGTTGGATTCCATCAAGACTCCCTACCAGGAGAACCCCAAATTGCTGGGCGGGTCTGCGAGCCATGCGGCGGTGGCGGCGAGTTTTTTTGCTCCCACGCGTTTGGTGGGGGTTGTGGGGGATGATTTTCCCAAGCGCTATGTAAACCTGTTTGAGAAGCGTGGAATGGATTTGGAGGGGTTGCAGCGTGTTGAGGGGAAGACCTTTCATTGGTCTGGGGAGTATGAGGTGAACATGAACAACCGCCGGACCCTGAAGACGGAGCTGGGGGTGTTTGAGACATTCAGTCCGGAGTTGCCGAAGGCGTATCGGAAGACCCCCTATGTTCTGCTGGCGAACATCGCCCCGGATTTGCAGCATCATGTGCTGGACCAGATGGATCGGCCCAGATTCGTGGTGGCGGACACGATGGATCTGTGGCTGAACATTGCGTTGAAGTCCTTGTTGAAGTTACTGCGTCGGGTGGATGCGTTTGTCTTGAACGATTCGGAGGCCCGTCAATTGACGGGAGAGGACAACGTGGTGGTCGCTTTGAAGAAGATCCACCATTTCGGACCCAAGTATGTGATCGTCAAGAAAGGCGAGCATGGATCGATTCTTTCAGGGCCGAACGGGTTGTTTGTGGCGCCGGCCTATCCGTTGCAGAAGCTGGTGGATCCGACCGGGGCAGGAGATTCTTTCGTTGGTGGGATGCTGGGTTACATGGCTACGGAGAAGGGGCCGATTGAGCGGAAGTTCCGCAAAGCCATCCTGCATGGAAGCGTGGTGGCATCATTCTGCTGTGAAGGTTTCGGCCTGAACCGGACCATTAAGGTGACCCCGGCGCAGATTCGTTCGAGGGTGCGCGAGCTGGAGAAGATGACGAAGCTCTAGTTCCCCGGCTGGATCAGGGAGAAACCCGATTTCCTTGAGCACGATTTATTGTTCGGAACTCATGCAAAAGGGCAGTTGCCTACGGCGGGTCTCTCTGGTAGATATCTCCTCACATTGGGTTGCGGGTGTGGTTCAATGGTAGAATGCGAGCTTCCCAAGCTTGAGACGAGGGTTCGATTCCCTTCACCCGCTCCAAAAACCCCATTTTCCCAAGTAAAACGACACTTCCGAGCACCATTGATGTTATGGACACTAGCAGTTAGGCTAGCACCTGCAATGGCATCCCTTCACCGAAGACCGAAAAGCAAATACTGGCATGCGGGGTGGTATGGGGCGGACGGCAAGTTCCGCATGCGTTCAACGAGGCAGACGGACCAAAAAAAAGCGCGGATTCTCGCCCTTGAATGGGAGAGGGCCGAACGGCTCGCCAAGGAAGGTATCTTGACCGAGGTGCAAGCGCGGGAGGTGTTGAACACGATTTTGGAGCGCACTGGCGCGGTCAAGCGACTGGAGGAGCAATCGGTCCGGCAGTGGCTCCTGTTCTACCTTTCCAAGAAATCGGACGGGACACGCGAGCGCTACGGCAAAGCCATCAACGGGTTTATCGAAGCCTTGCAGGAGAGAGCAGACCGCCCGCTGCTAGCCATTACCGGCGCCGACGTTCAAGCCTACATCGACAGCATGATTGAGAGCGGGCGAAGCCTGAGCACTGCCGAGGTGCACCTGACCTCCATCAGTGGCGCCTTCCGGGAT
>JBMTVN010000242.1:0-6314 GCA_049451415.1 Limisphaerales bacterium
GGGTGAAGGTGGCGTCGTCTTCTGCGGAGGAGAAGTGCGTGAATATGCCAGCCCTGTTCAGGTGGGGCAGTTGATGGAGCGTGTGGACCAGGGCGGGGAGTTCATCGGGGGGTGCACCGAGGCGGCCCATACCGGTATCGACCTTCAGGAGGATTTGGGCGGTGGTCTTGAGTTTGGAGGCTTGTTCGGAGATCCACTGCAGTTCCTCGCGGTTTGAGACCGTGAGCATGATGCCGTCGCGGACTGCGAGGTGGACTTCATCCGGGAGGCAGGCTCCGAGCAGGAGCGTGGGCCAGCCGCGTCCGACGGAGCGGATGGTTTGGGCTTCCGCGAGGTTGGCGACTCCGAAGACATCTGTGCCGCAGCGCATCAGGTGGCCTGCGATGGCCTTGAGGCCATGGCCGTAGGCGTCTGCCTTGACGACGGTGAGGATGCGGACGTTGGGGCCGATTTTCTGGCGGATGGCGGCGAGATTATGGCGGATGGCGTCGAGGTAGATTTCGGCCCAGCAACGGGGCATTGGGGTAGAGGCGGGGGTCATATGGGGGCTACGGGGACGGGATGGGGCGAGGGGGTGGGGCTTTGACGAATTGGGTTTCGCGGAGGTAGACGGGTTGGAGATCGCAGCCCGGGGTGAAGTTGGTTTGGTCACTGGCGAGGACGCCGAGCATGCCGGCGTCGGCTCTTCTGGGGTGGACGGGCCATGGAGCGTTGGGGAGGTCGGAGCCGATGAGTGTGGTCCCCTGCTCCACCCATTCCTGAATGGAGGTCGCGGGGTGGATGGCGAGGGGTTCTGCTGGGCGGACGCCCTCGTGGTTGATCTGGAATCTCGCGGCGTAGAAGTCTCCGCGTTGGGCATCGACGATTGTGGCGACCGTTCCGAGGGGGCCTTCGAGCCAGCTGCTCCAGGCGAGGCAATCGACGCTACGGACGGGGAGGAGTTTGGTGCTGTGGGCGAGTTCCCAGCCTTGGGCGATAGCGATGGCTACGCGGATTCCTGTATAGGAGCCCGGCCCGATACCGACTGCGATGGCTTGGATGTCCGAGGGCTTGGCGTTGGCCTGGCTGAGGAGTTTGAGGATGAGATTGTTGGGGCCGGGAGAATCGGGGGTTTCCTCTTCACGGCACATGACACGTCCGTCCTCGATGAAGGCGACGGAGCGGTGTGGTGTGGAGAATTCAAGCGCCAAAATCCTCATAGGATATCTCGCGGGTGGTTGGGGAGGGGCTATTGAAGTGGACGGAGCGGAGGTGGAGGATGCCGTTTCGGGTTGGGCTGTCTTTGGGGCCGAGCCAGTGTTCGGCCCATTCGACAACGGCGATGGCGTTACGGGGGTAGAGGTAGTCTTCGAGACCGGCATGAAATACCTGGTTGGGGTCGGAGAGGCGGTAGAGGTCGAGGTGATGGAGGGGGCAGAGTCCTCCCTCGTAGGTGGTGAGGATGGCGAATGTGGGTGAATGGACTCGTGCAGGGCTGCCGAGGCCGCGGGCTATTCCACGGACGAGGTGGGTTTTTCCGGAGCCGAGATCGCCTGAGAGCGCGAACACCCAGCCGGGCTGGGCTTCCCTGCCCCATTTCTCGCCGAGAGTGAAAGTCTCTTCAGGACTTTGTGAAATGCTGGTAACCATTCAACTTAAGAGGGATGACGCCGTGGCGGGTTCGCATCCGGAGCTGAGTATCCTGCAGGACACGTCCGATGCAACTCAACCGGATTTCGGGGAACTGTTCGCGCCAGGCATCGGCGAGGGGGACGGCGTGGATGGAGGGCAAG
Source organism: Limisphaerales bacterium (assembly GCA_049451415.1). Classification (GTDB taxonomy): domain Bacteria; phylum Verrucomicrobiota; class Verrucomicrobiia; order Limisphaerales; family JAHDYP01; genus JBMTVN01. Next base: position 1,773 of record JBMTVN010000242.1, read on the forward strand.
GTGAAGAGGAGTTCGAAGTCTTCGCCATCGGTGAGTGCGGCGCGGAGTGCGGCTTCTGGTTTGCCGGGGTGTTGCAGCTTGGCGGCGCGGCTGACCGGGATGGCTTTGGCGAGGAGTTCGGCGCCGCAGTGGCTGGCCTGGAGGAGGTGGGGGGCATCGCCTGCGAGTCCGTCGCTGATATCGATCATGGCGCTTAGGGGGAAGTGTTTGGCGAGCCAGCGGGCTTCGGTTAGGCGGGGTTCGAAGTGGAGGTGGTGGAGAGATTGGAGGGAGCCGCCGAGAGTGCCGGTGACGAAGATGGCGTCACCCGGTTGGGCGCCGCTGCGAAGGATGCACTGATCTTTCGGGCACCAGCCGAGGAGGGAGACCGAGACAAAAGTATGATGGGGGCTGGTGGTGGTTTCACCGCCGGCGATGGTTACGTTCTGTGCGGCGGCGAGTTCCTTGATGCCGGAATAGAGGGATTCGGTGCGGGCGAGATCGGGTTCTGGGGGGAGGCCGAGAGTAATCAGGGCGTGAGTGGGTGTGCCGGCCATGGCGGCGATATCGCTGAGGCATCGAGCCAGGGCTTTGCGCCCAACGAGCCGGGGGTCGGTGTCCGGGGTGAAGTGGATCCCTTCGACTACGGCGTCGGTTTTCAGGAGGAACGACTTGTCCCCTGCCCCGAGGTCGATTACGGCGCAGTCGTCACCGGGGCCGACGAGGGTGGAGGGGTCGCGAGGCAGGTCGTGCAGGAGGCGACTGAGGAGTTCGAACTCATTCATCAGCTTTGGGCTTTGCGGTGGCGGAGTCGGTCGAGGGCGACGGCGGCGATGATGATGATGCCGGTGATGATTTCCTGGACCCAGTTGGGGAGGCCCATTTGGGAGCAGCCGGCCCGGATGATGGACATGATGAGGGCACCGACGAGGCTGCCGAGGACGGAGCCTTCACCGCCGGACAGGCTGCCGCCGCCGATGACGACTGCGGCGATGACATCGAGTTCGAGGCCGACGGCGACTGTGGGGTCGCCGACCGTGAGGCGGGAGAACTGCATTGTGCCGGCGAGGCCGGCGAAGATGCCTCCGAGCGAGTAGATGGCGACCTTGACCTTTTCGACGGGGACGCCGCAGAGGCGGGCGGTGAGTTCGTTGGAGCCGACGGCGAAGACGTAGCGTCCGAAGCGGGTATAGCGGAGGGTGAGTCCGATGGCGATGGCGGCGAGGATGAGCAGCCAGACTCCGATGGGGACCAGCATCCAGCGCTGGCCGGAGCTGAGGGAGGCGAGGAGTCCGTTGAGCCAGGTTTCCGGGGCATCGACGCGCTGTTCATGGGAAACGCCTTTGGCGACGCCGCGGGCCAGGAGCATCATGCCCAGCGTGACGATGAAGGGGACGACGCGGAGGCGGGTGATGAGGAAGCCGTTGAGCCAGCCGAAGGCGCCGCAGAGCAGGACAGCGAGGATGGCTGCGGCTGGGGGCATCCACATGCCCTGGGCGAGGTTGAGGAACCAGGCGATGAGGACGGTGCCGAGGGCGACGAGCGATCCCACGGAGAGGTCGATGCCGCCGGAGATGATGATGAGCGTCATGCCGAGGGCGCCGAAGCCGACGATTGTGGTTTGGCGGGCGAGCGTTTCGAGGTTACGGAGGCCGAGGAAGCGTTGGGCGGCGGAGGTGGCGGCGGATTGGGGGTTGATCCAGCCTGGTTGGCTGGCCCATTCCGTTTCGGGGATGCCGGCTTTGGCGAGTTTTGGGGCGAGCTCGGCGTTGGCACTTCGGGCGCGGAGGGCGCCATCGAGGGCGACTGCGGCGACGAAGAAGGCGAAGACTCCGACGAGAGCGAGGAGGAGTTTGGCGCTGTCGGTCTTCCAGGCTTTGGCTAGGAGCTGGGTGGGGTGAGGCATGGCGAGGGGGTTAGGTATCACTGCCGACGGCTTCGAGCATGAGGCTATGTTCGGTGATTTCTGACACGGGACGTGCGGGTCCGAGGTGGCCGCGGCACATGACGGCGACGCGGTCACAGATTCCGAGTAATTCGGGCAGGTAACTACTGACGACGAGGACCGCCCGGGGGTGTTTTGGATCGCTGGCGAGCTGGTCGATCAGTTCGTAGATGGTGGCTTTGGCGGCGACGTCGATACCGCGGGTGGGTTCATCGAGGAGGAGGACCTTGGCCTGGCATTCCAGCAGGCGTGCGAGGGCGATTTTTTGTTGGTTGCCGCCCGAGAGCGCGGAGGTTTTTTGACTGGGTCCCTGGCAACGGACTCCGAGTCGCTCGATCCATTTGCGAGTGGAACCGGCGAGTTCGGCTGGTGATATCCAGCCCCAGCCGCCGGTGGTGCCAAGTCGGGCCAGAGTGACGTTGTCGGCGAGGGAGAGGTTGAGGGCGAGGCCTTCCTGTTTACGGTCTTCACTGAGGAGGCCAACACCCTGGATCCAGCGTTGGAGGGGGGAGGCAGGACCGCTGGCGAGACCGATCTGGACTGTTCCGGACTGGACTGCCTGGAGGCCGAAGATGCAGCGGAGGAGTTCCGTGCGGCCGGCGCCGAGGAGTCCGGCGATTCCGACGACCTCCCCTGCCCTGAGTTCGAGGTTGGAGTTTAGGGGTTTGGGGTGACTGCTGAGGTTATTGACGGAGAGGACGGTTTTGCCGGGGGTGCGTTGGTGTTTCGGGTAGAGGTCCTTGACTTCGCGTCCGACCATGAGTTCTACGATCCGGTTGACGGGGAGTTCGTTTACGGGGCCACCGCCGACCGTTTGCCCGTCGCGGAGTACCGTGATGCGGTCGGCGATACGGGTGACTTCCTCGAGGAAGTGGGAAATATAGATGATGGCGATGCCTTGGGATTTGAGGTCATCGATGAGGATGAAGAGGTTTTCCACGTCGCTGCGGGTGAGGCTGCTGGTGGGTTCATCGAGGACGAGGATACGGCAACCTGTGGCGAGGGCGCGTCCGATTTCGACGAGCTGCTGGGCGGCGACCGAGAGTTTTGAGACTGGCTGGTTGGGTTGGATATCGGCGTGTTGGAGTCGGGTGAGGGCTTGAGTGGCGCGGCTACGGACTTCGGTGTGGTTGATCCAGCCCCAGCGGGATGGTTCGACGCCGAGGAGGAGGTTTTCTTCGACTGTGAGATGTGGGGCGAGGGAGAGTTCCTGATAGATCATGGCGACGCCGAGTTGGCGTGCCTGGAGGGGGTTTTGGGGCTGGTAGGGCCGGCCTTCGAGACGCATGGCTCCTTCATCGGGGGCGTGGGCGCCGGAGAGCACCTTCATGAGGGTGCTTTTGCCTGCGCCGTTTTCGCCGACGAGGGCGAGGACCTCCCCTGCCCTGACGGAGAGGCTGACGCCGCCGAGTGCGGTGGTGGCACCGAAGCGTTTGATGATCCCCTGCATTTCCAGCAGGGGTGTGGGGTGTGGCGGGTCGGAGACCCTCATGGGCGTGGGTGGGTCGTGAGGGGTGGGGTTATTCCTCGCCGAGCCAGCGGGCGACGTCGGGTTCGAGCAGTGCGCGGATGGCGGGTTCGTTCATGTTTTCCGGGGTGACGGCGTTGGACCCGGTATCGATGCGTTTTTCCACCGATTCGCCGCGGAGGTGGGACACCATGGTTTTGACGCCGAGGTAGCCCATATTCATGGGGTCCTGCAGGATGAGTCCATGGAGTTCCTTGTTTTCGAGTGCTTTGACGAGGGCGCTGGAGCTATCGAAGCCGACGAACTTGACCTTGCCGGCGCGGCCGCTGTCCTGGAGGGCGCGGAGCATGCCGAAAGTGGTGGATTCGTTGGGGGTGAAGATGCCGTCGACGTCGAGCGAGCCGTCGGCTTTGGTATAGGGGGACAGGAGGTTTTCGCTGTTTTTGTAGGCTTCCTCGACGGTGGCGCCGCCGTAGCGGTTGGCGGAGAGGAGTTCGATATCGGGGTGTTTTTCCATGGCGCTGAGGAAGCCATTTTCACGGGCGATGGTGCTGGCGGAGCCTTCCATGTAGCGGAGCATGACGACTTTGCCTTTGCCATTGAGGAGTGAGGCGAGGAGTTCGCCGGCCTTGACGCCGCCCTGGAAGTTATCTGTGGCGACGAAGGAGGTGTATTGGTCGGACTTGAGGTCGGAGTCGATGATGACCGTGGGGATGCCTGCGCGGATGGCGTCGTGGACTGGGGGGCGGAGAGCGCTATCGTCGAGGGGGGCCAGGACGAGGCCATCGACGTTGCGGATTACCATATCCTCGACGACCTTGATTTGGGAGTCGCGGTCGTCTTCCTTGAGTCCGCTTTTCCAGATGACATCGACGTTGCCGAGTTCTTTGGCGGCTTTGAGGGCGCCGGCGTGGATCGATTTCCAGAAGATGTGGGTGGCGCCCTTGGGGACTACGCCGATGACGAGGTGTTTATCGGCGGGCGCGGGGGTGGAGGTGGAAGTGCCGGTGGCTGGGGAGTTTTGTTGTCCGCAGGATACGGCAGCGAGGCACAAAGCTAGTGCTGAGAACCATGAAATGCGCATAAGGATGAAGTTTGCAGGGAAAACTTCCGCTTGGGAAGTCTTCCCTTTGGGTGGGGCGTTTGTATT
>JBMTVN010000243.1:0-6311 GCA_049451415.1 Limisphaerales bacterium
GTGATCTTCTGTCGCAACGCCTCCCCCACCCCGGGTAACTCACCCAATCTCCCCTCCGCCACCACCCGCTCCAAGGGCTCCACCAACCCCTCCAAACGCCGCGCCGCCGATGCATACGCCCGCGTCTTAAAGGGATTCTCCCCCTTTAACTCCAACAACACCCCAATCTCCTCCAACACCGCAATCACCTGGTCCTTGTCCATGCCCATGCACCTCCTCCTCTCACACAAATAAATTCTGCTGCACCAATCGACCCGACTCCACCCCGCCACAGCTCGACCGACCAACCGCCCGACGCCGACGCCCCCCGCGCTCCGAGACCTCCACCTTGACTAAATCCACAAAGGCAAACTGCTCCTGAAAATAATCCTGAAAACACGGCGGGCAGATCCCATGACTCATCCCCACACCCCTCCCCCGAATCGTCTTGTTGCACCATGCACACAGGATCTTCATCAGGCGTAATCTAGGATCGCAAACAGCCAATCAAACCAACCTACTAGTGGAGAGCGCCACTCTCCAAAAAACACCCCAGCACCGCAACCTAAAAGCCCACCCCCAAACCCCCAAATTACGCCAAAAAGAAACTGACCCGCGTGGAGTTGCAGCCATATGCGAAGTTACACGCTGCGCCAGAAGTGACTGTTACCGTGGCTCGGATAGACCCAACCATGAGCCGTACGGCCTGGAAGTTTGTCAGGAAGACTGCGATCCAGGCCTGCTCACACACAAGAGGAAGGCAGACAATTCCCGCCTAGGTGGCACCGACTCTGCTTCGGCAATTGTCATGATCCGCAAATCCATCAAAAAAATCGGTGTGCTGACGAGCGGCGGCGATTGTCCAGGGCTCAACGCGGTTATCCGAGGCGTGGTGCGGTCGGCAACCGAGAGGGAGTGGGAGGTGATCGGATTTTCCGACGGCTACGAGGGCATGATCTCGCCGGTGCGCTACCGCCGCCTCGATGCCAGCGGGATCGACGACATCATGGCGATGGGCGGTACGATTTTGGGAACCACGAACAAGGGCCGCTTCGTGGCCAAGGTCGGAGAGGGAAAGAAGGCGACAATTCCTCGCGCAATCCTCTCGGAAGCCCGAGAAACCTTCGAGGGACTGGGGCTGGACGCCTTGGTGTGCATCGGGGGAGACGGGTCGCTGAGCACCGCCCTGCAACTCCAGCAGGCGGGAATTCCAGTGGTCGGAGTCCCCAAGACGATCGACAACGACCTGAACGCCACCGCAATGACATTCGGGTTCGATTCGGCAGTGGCGGTGGTGGTCGATGCCCTCGACCGCCTGCACACGACCGCACGGAGCCACAAGCGTCTCATGGTCGTCGAGGTCATGGGGCGCCATGCCGGCTGGATCGCCCTCCACGGCGGTCTAGGCGGCGGGGCCGATGCCATCCTGATTCCCGAAATTCCCTACCTCATGGATAAATTGGTGCAGTTTGTAAAAAACCGCACACACGACGGCTTCGGAAGCACCATGATCGTCGTCGCCGAGGGGGCGAAGGAGGAGGGGAAAAGCCTCGCCACCAAGGAGGCGAAACTTCGCAAGAAAGGCGAGGTCCGGCTGGGAGGAATCGGCGAACGCCTCGCCGTAGAACTCGAGGCGGCAACCGGCCAGGAGGCCCGCTCAGTTTCGCTTGGACACCTCCAGCGCGGGGGCACGCCGAGCGCCTTGGACCGCATCCTCGCCACACGGTTCGGCGTCGGCGCCGTGCGCCTCATCGAGCAACGTCGCTTCGGGCAGATGGTCAGCTACCTCAAATACCACGTCGGCGGGGTGCCAATCGCGCGTGCAGTCGGCACCTTGCGAACGGTCGATTCCGAGTGCGAAACGGTTGCCGCAGCACGCTCGGTCGGGATTTGCTTTGGCGACCGGTGAGCCTCTCCCTGAGGTCCGCCAATCCATTGCACCCTCCAAGCTCCCGGATTTGGCACAGCCAAAGCCTCATTCCATCGGAATCGAAATCGAAATCGCTATCGGGATCGAACGCGCCTACTTGCCTTGTTCTACGCGGCGTCGCGCCCGGAGTTTCAGAACAATCAGCGCCCATGGATTTCGCGCAGCGAAATCCATAGGTAGTCCGTAGTCGGTGACCCTACCACGGCAGGTCACCCGTAGTCGCGAGTCCGCACATGCGGACGAGCCGTAGTCAGCGACCCCGCGACCGCGGGGGAGCCGTTGTCAGGACACCGACAGGTGGCCCCAGGTCAGCGAGGCCCCGCCGAGCCGTAGTCCGCCCTCAGCAATCAGCCCTCCGCGCTTCCTGCTTCCCGCTTTGCCCCGAGCGCAGCTCAGTGCTTCAACGCATTGATACGCGCCTGCATCTCCTCAAAAAATGCCCCGATCACCGGCGTCAGCTTCCCCGTCCACATCGCACCATACGTCACCGGCGCAAAATCCCCCAACCGCACCACCCGGATCTTCGGCGAATACGTATACCCCGGTATGTCCACATACAACCCCACCCCATACCCGTAGGCCACATACGTCTCAATCAACGATAACGAACTCACCTCAATCCGCGGCTGCCACTCCAATCCCTTCCGACCCAGCTCCTGCTGGAACTGCCGCGGTATCGACTCCGTCGGCGGTAAACAAATCAACGCCTCATCAATCGGATCCCGCTTCCACAAATCCTCGGCCGACCTGATCCTGCTCTGCTTGTTCACCAACAATACCAGATCCAATTCCAAAAACGGCTTCACACTCAAACCCGCCGGAGCCTTCCCATCCAATACGGTCACCGCTAAATCCAATTCCTGCTCCCGCAACCACGCCTCCAACTGCGGCGCATGCCCCTCCCGCAAACTGAACTTCACCGCGGGAAACCGCTCCCGCACCCTCAACAACAACTCCGGCAAATGATCCCGTAACAGAATCCCCGACCCACCCATCCTGAGCTGTAAACTGCTCCCCCGCATCTCATCTTCCAACCCCGGTAACCCATCAAAAAATGCACGTATAAACCCAAACAACCGCTCCCCGGCAGGCGTCAACGCAAACGGCCGACGCTGAAACAACGTCACCCCCAAATGATCCTCCAACTGCAAAATCTGCGCGCTCACCGCCGGCTGCTGAATCCCATATGGCATGTTCCGCACCGCCTCGCTAATCCCCCGATGCCGCGCCACATAATAAAACAACTCCAAATGATGTATGTTGAACATGATCGCTTCCAGCTAAACCTAGGCTCCCCCACCCTATACCACCCCAAAACCACGGAAACAACCCCCAGCCCCACCCACGCCCCGCGCAGACGCGCAAGCAAACAGAAGACAGGAGAGTAAAGCCGGAAACCTCCAAAAAAACGGAACCCGCCGACACCCCCCCGAAGCACAGAAACTCCGAAACCCTGTAACACCGGGCTTCGGCGAACCAAATCCCGCATCCACCCAAACGCTTGACTGCCAGCCACCCGCCAGTACAAACCTCCCTGCCCAAACCGATGGCCAAAGCCGGATGCACCACTGCACCGCCCCCACCAACGGAAGGACCAAGCAACATGCATAAGCCACTCCAGGGCAAAACTGCCTTCATCAGCGGCGGATCCCGCGGCATCGGCCGCGCGATCGTGAAAAAACTCGCAGCCTCCGGCTGCGATATCGTGATGACCTACCACACCGCCGGCGATGAAGCCGAAGCGGTCTGTGCCGAAATCCAGCAGCTTGGCCAACGCAGCCTCGCCATCCAAACCGACGTCAGTGACCCCGCCAGCGTCAAGGAAGCCTTCGAAACCTGCGCCCAAGACTTCCCCACCATCGATTTCCTCATCTCCAACGCCGCCATCGGCGTCCTCAAACCCGCCCTCCAACTCAATCTCAAACACTGGCGCCGCTGCCTCGAAACCAACGCGCTCGCCGTCAACCTCCTCGCCCAACAAGCCGTCCCCAGAATGCCCAAAGGCGGACGTATCCTCGCCCTCTCCAGCCTCGGCGCCACCCGCGCCATCCCCGATTACGCCTTCATCGGCGCCTCCAAAGCCGCCCTCGAAGCCATGATCCGTAGCCTCGCCCAGGAACTCGGCCCTCAAGGCATCAGCGCCAATGTCGTCAGCGCAGGGGTCGTCGATACCGACGCCCTCAAATACTTCCCCCACCGGGAACAACTCCTCGAGGAATACGCCCGCCGAACCCCCCTCGGCCCCACCCTCAACCCGGATCAGGTCGCCGACGCCGTGTACTTGCTCTGCCTGCCGGAAGCCGCCATGATCACTGGCCATACTTTGGTCGTAGATGGCGGATACTGCATCTCAGGATGAGCAACCCAGCTTTCCATAACGCCGGCCTCGCCGGCAAAACCGTGATCGTCACCGGCGGTAGCCGCGGCATCGGCCGCGCCATCGTCGAAACCCTCGCCCACGCCGGCGCCGACGTCACGTTCACCTACCTCTCCAATAAAGAGGCCGCCCAGGCCGTCGTCTCCGCCAACCCCAATACCCAAATCACCCCCGAAGAAGTCGACGTCCGAAACTCCTCCCAGTGCGCCGCCTTCATCGAGAAAATCGTCGACCGCACCGGCCAGCTCGACATCCTCGTCAATAACGCCGGGATCATCCGCGACAACACGCTCGCCCTCCTCGAAGACGACGATATCCAGGCCGTCCTCGATACCAACGTCACCGGCGTCTTCAACATGGCCCGCGCCGCCGCCCCCTACTTCATCTCCCAACGCAGCGGCAAAATCATCAATATCAGCTCCGTCTCCGGCGAAAAAGGCGGACGCGGCCAAACTCCCTACGCCGCCAGTAAAGGCGCCATCAACGCCCTCACTAAATCTCTCGCCGTCGAACTGGCACCCCGCGGTATCACAGTCAATGCCGTCGCACCCGGGGTCATCGAAACTGAAATGTCCCGCGACGTCCGCGAACGCGCCGGTGACCAGGTCCTCAGCCGAATCCTGCTCCGACGCTACGGTAAACCCGAAGATATCGCCCACGCAGTCGCGTTCCTCGCCTCCCAGTGGGCCAACTATATCACCGGAGAAATCCTGCACGTCGACGGCGGCTTTAAAATGGAGTAAATCAGCATGAGCGAAATCGAAATCAAACCCGAAGAAATCCAGGCCATCTTCCCCAAAGTAGCCGAAGCCGTCGCCGACGCCATCGGCTGCGAACCCGAGGAAGTCAAACTCGACTCCTCCCTCATCGACGACCTCGGTGCCGAGTCGATCGACTTCGTCGATATCATCTTCCGGCTCCAACGCCTCTTCCAAGTCAAGATACCCCGCGGCAAAATCGTCGAGGAAGCCCGCGGCGACCTCTCGGAAGCCGACTTCGAGAAAAGCGGCACCGTCACCGATGCCGGCCTCGAACGCCTCAAATCCTTCCTGAGCGAAGTCCCCGCCGACCGCTTCAAATCCCCCCTCAACGTCGCCGATGTCCCCCGCCTCTTCACCATCGAGACGTTCTGTAAACTCGTCATCCGCCAACAACGCGCCGCCGCCAGCGAATCCAGCGCCTCCTAATCCGACCAGCCGATCAACGCCGTCGCCGCCTCCATGCAGCACCATTTTCGGGCCTTTTCGTTCGTAGACCGGATCACGCGCATCGAGGCCGACGGCCAGGTCCACGGCCAGTACCAAATCCCCGCAGGGATCGACGCATTCCCGTCATCCCTCGCCTCAGAAGCCCTCGGCCAACTCGCCGCCTGGGCCGCCATGGAACAAGTCGACTTCTCCCACCGCCCCCTCGCAGGCATCGCCGGCCAAGTCGAACTGCTCTCCACCCCGCAACCCGGCCAGTCGCTCGACCTCGAAGTCCACCTGGAATCGGTCGACGCTGACTCCATCGTCTACTCCGGCCTCGCCTCCGCCAACGGCCAACCCGTCGTCCGCCTCTCCGATTGCGTCGGCCCCATGCTCCCCGTCGAAGACTTCGACAACCCCAACGACGTCCGCCAACGCTTCCACCTCATCCGCCAACAAGGCGCCCAGCCCGGTGCCTTCCAAGGCCTGCCTGAAATCTCACCCCAGCCGGATCCCTACACCCCCAACCAACCCCTCCACGCCACTCTCGAAGTGCCCCCAGCCTCCTCCCCCTTCTTCGCCGATCACTTCCCGCGTAACCCCGTCTTCCCCGGAACCCTCCTCGTCCACGCCAACCTCCAGCTCGCCCAACACCTCGCCAATCAACTCACCCCACCCCACAACCAGACCTCCTGGCACATCCAAACGATCTCCGGCGTCAAACTCCGCAGCTTCACCAGCCCGGGAACCCAACTCCAACTCGAAGCCACCACCACAACACTCTCCCCCAACTCCCTCACTCTCCAAATCACCACGCGCAACCAACGCCGCACGGTCT
>JBMTVN010000244.1:0-6298 GCA_049451415.1 Limisphaerales bacterium
TTCAGTTCGTTCGCTTTCTGGTTGGTTCCGTCGGTTGTGGAGGCACGGGGGGCGGACCAGGTTCCGGCTGACGCGGGGCTGGAGGGGGAGCTCAAGGAGCGGTTGAAGAGGCTGGCTTCCTCGCGCAGGCTGGAGCGGTTTCGTTCCTCGCTGGTCAGGGGGATGGTATTCTTGGAGGCCTTATCGGAGGAGAAATTGAGACCTTGGGATTGGGGTTGCTGGGGGGAGGATTCCTGGGCTTGGGCAGCCAGCAGCGAGCAGGCTACGGCTAGGGCTAGCCAGGATTGTTGAGGCTTATGGATGTTTGCAACCGCCATGCAAGTGTTAAACGTTACTGGTGTTTAGAGTGGGCGTCAAAGCAAAGCGTTCAAAACCGGGGGCGTGTTTTTGGGCATTTTGGTGGACCATTTGCGGGTTTAGCGCCCCCCGTTTAGGCAGGCTTCATAGAGCCAGCCCGCGGTTTCGGAAATGGTAGTCTTGATGCCATCGCTGGATTTCCACCAGCGTTCGGGATCATAGCTGTGCGGGGGGAGGGAGATGATTCCGACGGGGCAGGATTGTTTGAGGACCTTTTGGTAGACCGTATAGGATCTGCGGGCGTGTGGGCCGACGGAGATGATATTGATGCCATCCAGCTGTTTTTTGGAGTGGCTGAGGAGATTTTGCACACTGACGGCACTGACGAAGGTTCGATTTCGCAGGACATCGGGTGCGGGGGCGGAGGCCAGGGAGTTGGAATTCATGCCTAACTCAAGGAGGGATTTGTAGGCGAGCTCGGCATAGGTGTCGGCACCTGTGATGAGTGAGCCTTGATCGAGGGGGCCGCCGCTGGCGATCAGTAGATCGTATTCACCCCGGTTAAATTCGGTGATGGCCGAGGACATGGCATAATCCGGGGACCATCCCTCGATGACGAGGACATTGGCGTCGACCGGGCGGGTGAGGGAGAGGAAGTGGTGCAGGTATTTCAGGGTGAGGAGCGTGACAGTGGTGATGACCAGCAGGAGTGGGATGGCCAGTCGCCATCGGGGGATACAGAGCGTCACTGGGCGGAACCATTTGGAGCGTTGGGGCTCGGATGGTTTTTGCATCTGGAGAGGGTGCCTTGGGGTTGCGAGCTTGGCAATCGGATTGGAGGTGCTGCAATGCAGCTGCAGTTCAGGCACACTGCTCAATGAGGTTGGCTGAGGGTGGCCGGGATAGAGTGGGTGATGCAACCTGTTGGCTATCAGTGAAATGAAATCGGGTAACAGGTTTGGCAAGCTGCTAGCTATAGGCCTGTTGGACAAGTTGCAGTGAGTGCTGCGTGCTTGTTCATTCTGCGCAGGAGAACGCCGGATACGTCCGGCGTTCTCCATGTACGGTGATCGCGCTTAAGCTGGCGGGCGGCGTCGTTGGGTGGGGCAGGGTTAGAGCGTCCAGCCTTCGCGATAGCTTCGGCGCAGGAAGGCATTGGCTTCCTCGACGTTGGGGATGGCGACTTTTTCGGGGTCCCAGAGGAGTTTGGTGGTGGTGAGGATCTGTCGCAGTTCGACCCGGAGGGCTACGTTTCCGAGCAGGACGATTTCGGCCAGTGGGCCGGCCCAATCGAAATTGGAAGCGGCGGGGCGTTCCCCGCGGCAGGCCTCGATCCATTCCTGGTAGTGGCCGGTGGAGCGCCAGATGGACTGCGGGATATCTCCTACTTCATTCCGGCGGTTTTCGGGGAAGAGCCGATTCCCGAGGATGAAGCCATCGGTTCCGATAATCAGCCGTCCGTTATCGCCCATCAGTTCGCCTTCGGGAAGGTCTGCAGGGCGGGGTGGGCGCAGTCCGCCGTCGTACCAAACGACTTTGATTTCGGGGCGGTCAGGTTGTGCGGCGAACTGGTAAGTGATGGTGGAGGCGAGGGGGAATGTCTCGTTATTGACTCGGGAGGAGGCGGCTTGGACGCTGACCGGATGGACGGACTGGGCGACTTCGTTGTCGTCGAATTTCAGTTTGTTGCGGTAGACGACGGGTGAGCCGAGTTTCAAGGCACGGAACACGGGGTCGAGGGCATGGCAGCCGATATCGCCGAGTGCACCGGTGCCGAAGTCCCACCAGCCGCGCCAACGGAAGGGTGCATAGGCGGGGTGGTAGGGGCGTTCGGGAGCCGGGCCGAGCCAGAGGTCCCAGGCCATGGTTTCGGGGACTGGGGGGGTATCTGCCGGGCGGTCGATACCCTGGGGCCAGTATTCACCAAAGAGGCCGCGGGATGGTCGGTCGGTCCAGATGTGGGCTTCCAGGACTTTGCCGATGGCGCCGCCCCAGATCATTTCGCAGAGGCGTCGGGTTTCCTCGGATGCGGCGCCTTGGTTGCCCATTTGGGTGGCGACGCGCTGTTTGCGGGCGTAGTTGGCGACTTGTCTTGCTTCCCAGACCGAGTGGGTGAGTGGTTTTTCGCAATAGACGTGTTTGCCGAGTTTTAGGGCGGCGATGGAGGCGAAGGCGTGATGGTGGTCCGGGGTGGCGACGAGGACGGCATCGATTTCCTTCATTTCCTCGAGCATCAGGCGGTAGTCCTTGAAGCGTTTGGCATCCGGCCAGTTTTTGAATGTGCCGTCGGCGTAGCGCCAATCGACGTCGCAGAGGGCGACCACATTGACCTGATTTGTTGCGGTGAGCTGGTTGAGGTCGCTGCGGCCTTGGCCGCCGATACCGACGGCGGCGAGGTTCAGTTTGTTATTTGCGGAGGTGGCGCCGTTGAGGCCGAGGATATGGCCTGGCAGGACTTGGAAAGCGGCGGTGGCGAGGGAGGATCTTTGGAGGAACTTGCGGCGCGAGAGTGAGTTTTGGGTAGGGTTCTGGCTCATGGCGTGGGGTGGGGGGTGTTTGTTAACCGGCAGGGCGCCTGAGAGAGATCGAGTTGCGATCTGGCGCCATGCGGGGACATGGAGGGGATTATGCTGTCGGCCAGGATTTGTGGCGACAGCAAAAGCGGGGTGAAGGGCGATTTTTTTTATCGGCTATCAGGCATCCTGCTGGGGCGGCTGGGGGGAGAGGCGGACGACGAGGGGGATACTACTTTGGTGACGTCCATCGATCGCGACATGGATGCCGTAGTGTCCGGCTTTGGCCAGTTTCAGGTGTTGGATATTGATGATGAAGTTCCTGGACAGAATGCTGGCATCGCCATTGAAGTTGATTTCGGCGGGTATATCGATATTGGGCATGACCGACTGGCCGTCTTCATCTACGAGGTTGATGCGGATGGTATGCTGGCCTTCCTCGATACGGTTGAAGACGATTCGGAGTGCGATGGAGCAATGGGGGTGAACAGCGGGGAGTTTGGGGGCTACGATGGTGTCGAAGGTGCCGAGGAGGTTGAGTTTGCCGCTGTAATCTGTGGCGGCATCGCAGAGGGCGGCTACTTGGACATCCATGGCTTTGGTTTAACGGGGTGGTGGGTCTTGGGGGTGGTGACGTGCTCTTGGCTGCGAGGATAGGAGGGTGGGCAGGGGTAGGGAAGCATGATATGCGGTTGATTTGTGTTCCCGGGATGGTTCCAGGCTTGGCTGAAGGGGTGGAGTTGTACAGAGTTACGGGGCTGATGCGGAACATTGTCTATTTTGACCTGGAGACTCAGAAGTCGGCTGAGGAAGTGGGGGGGTGGAATCACATTTCCGACATGGGGATGAGCGTGGGGGTGTTGTATGGGACTGCGTGGGGGGAGTATCGGATCTATGACGAGCGCCGGGTAAATGAGTTGATCGTGGATTTACAGCGGGCGGACTTGGTGGTGGGCTTCAACCATCTGCGGTTTGACTACGAGGTGTTGCATGGTTACACGCCTTTTGATTTCCGGCAGCTACCGACCTTGGACCTGATGGTGGATTTGCAGAAGACTTTGAATCACCGGCTTTCTCTGGATTCGATTGCCTCGGAGACTTTGGGGGTGGAGAAGACGTCCGAGGGATTGCAGGCCATCAAGTGGTTTAAGGAGGGGAAGATGATGGAGATAGCAGAGTATTGTTGCTACGACGTGAAGATTACGAAGATCGTTCACGAATTTGGGGTTCAGCACGGACAGGTATTTTACAAGAACCGGTTTGGCAACCGGCTTTCTGTGGACGTGAACTGGGGATAGTTTACGTCCTTGGGCTGGTTGGTCTGGTTGAAGCAGTCGGAGAGGATGTGGGGCAACCTCAAACTGCTCCGTTCCTCGAAGGACGTTCCTACAGCGTGCTGAAAGAGTCCGGGGTTTCAGCCCGGCTAGGGTGCCGGGATTCAGGCTGAGTAATCCAAGTAGACCGTTTTGACTCGTGTATAGAAGTCGATGGCTTGGGGGCCTTGTTCACGGAAGGTATCCGTGCTGGATTTCTTCACGCCACCGAAGGGGGCCTGCAGGGCGAGTCCGGTGCTGATTTGGTTCACTTTGACTACACCGGCCTCGATGCGGTCGGTGTATTGCATGGCGCGTTTGAGGTCGCGGGTGACGATCGAGGCTGAGAGGCCGGCTTCGACGCTGTTAGCGACTTGGATGGCTTCTTCGAAATGTTCGACGGCGACCACGGCGACGACGGGGCCGAAGACTTCCTCGCAGGCGATGCGTTGGTCAGGACGCACGTTGCTTAGGACCGTGGGGGCCATGAAGTGGCCGTGTGCGAGTTCGCCGTCCTTCAGGGCGTGGCCTCCACAGACGAGAGTTGCGCCCTGGGACTTTGCGATCTCGACATAGTCCAGGTTGGTTTCGAGTTGGGCGCGATTGATTGCGGGTCCCATTTGGGTTTTGGGGTGCAGGCCATTGCCTACCTGGATGCCTTTGGTTTGTGCGACCAGTTTTTCCAGGAACATCTCGAGCACGGGTTTTTCGACCAGAACCCGGCTGGTAGCGGTGCAAGCCTGGCCGGTGAGGCCAAAACCAGCTTTGACCACAAGTGTAGCGGCGAGGTCGAGGTCGGCATCGGCGAGGACGATTGTGGGGTTTTTGCCTCCCATCTCCATTTGGGAGCGGGCCATGCGTTTAGAAAGCTGTTGATGGATGCCATGGCCGACCCCGTAGGAGCCCGTGAAGGACAGGGCACTGACGGCGGGGTGTTCAGCCAGGGTGCCGCCGACGGCTCTGCCTTCGCCCACGACGATGTTGGCAACGCCCGGGGGTAGGCCGGCCTCGGTGAGCGCCCGGCCGATTTCCAGGCTGAGCGCGGGGGCGGCTGAGGCTGGCTTAAGGACGGCGGTATTTCCTGCGACGAGGGCGGGGGCGAGCTTCCATGCTGGGATGGCAATCGGAAAATTCCAGGGGGTGATGAGACCGACTACGCCGAGAGGCTGGCGTTGGGTATAGAGGAGAATATCGGGGAAGTCATGGGGGATGGTTTGGCCTCCGAGCGTGTAGCTGATCCCGCCGAAGAAGCGGAAGATATCGATGGCCCGTTGGACTTCGCCGGTGGATTCCACAAGCGTCTTGCCTTCCTCGCGGGTGAGGAGTTCGGCGAGTTCAGTTTTACGGGACTCCAGAATCTGGGAAGTTTTGGCGAGGATTCGGCCACGCGCGACCGGGGTGGTGCGTGCCCACGCAGGAAAGGCGGTTTGGGCGGCTTGGATGGCCTCTTGTGCGTCATTCTGGCCTGCCAGCGGGTATTGGGCGACCGTTTCCCGGCTGTCGGCGGGGTTGTGGGTTTGGAAGGATTTGCCGGATGCGGCATTGGTCCACTGGCCGTTGATGAGATTCTGGTAGGTGCGCATGGCTTTGCAGTATGAGTTCCGAGAAATAGCACAGAGGGGTGTGCGGGGGTAGTCAGAAGTATCGACGGGCGGAGGTGGGGGGCTAAAGCAGCAAGGCCGAGCTTGAAGCTCGGCCTTTACACTATGAGAACCGGAAATCCGGATCGTTTGGCTGTCTTGCCTGGTGCGGCGCGGCAGACTTACGCCTTACACACGGAACTGCTCTTTTGCACCAACGACGAAAGCATCATAGCGGGGAATGGGTCTTTGGGTAGTCACCAGTACTGGGGACAGGCTGGAGACGGAGATTTTGCCGTCTGCGATTTGCCTTCAGCGCAGGGGCTGAGTATCGTCTCGTCAACTCCGATGAAGATTATGAACCAGAACATACTGCGCTGTACACCTTTGGCGGTGGCCGGGTTGGTCTTATTTGCGGCTGAATCCCGGTCAGGAGATTGGCCTCAGTGGCGGGGGCCGGACCGGACGGATCTATCGGACGAGAAAGGTTTGCTGAAGAGCTGGCCGGATGCGGGTCCGAAGCGGGCCTGGTTGTATGATCAGGCGGGCAAGGGGTATTCGGGGCCGGCGATCGTTGGGGGCAAGCTATTGATCA
>JBMTVN010000245.1:0-6292 GCA_049451415.1 Limisphaerales bacterium
GCTGTGTCGGGTGGGCCTTATTATCCTGTGGGGGTGGCGACGGAGACGACTTTTGAAGATGCGGGGGTACCTGCTGACGCGAAGTCCTATTATATTGTGCGGGCGATTAGCGAGACGGGGTTGACGCGGGATTCGGTGGAGCGGGTATTTGATCCGGCGGGTGTTCGGCCGCGGGCTCCGGGTGGATTTCGGCAGACGCAGTAGGTTGGCTGGAGGGGGTTCCCGGGATTTCGTGGTGGTGGTCGTGTTCCGGGTGTCCGAACCGGGTGATGAGCCAGGCGATGGCGAGTCCGCAGAGGAGGGCGGCAGACAACTTGAACCGGTCGTGGTGATGGAACTGGAGTTCCGGTAGGAGGTCGGCGCAAGCGATACAGAGGAAGGTGCCCGCGCAGAAGGCGAGCGTAAATCCCAGCCAGGCGGGGTGTTCATAGGCGAGCGAGGCTGCGCCGAGGTAGAAGAGGAGGGCTCCCAGCGGGGTGACGAAGGCGAAGGCGAGGCCTGCCTGGCGTCGCCAGCGGGTGGGGAGGTCTTCAGCGGTCATGAGTGTGGTGATCGCGAGAGCTCCGAAGGGTTTATGGAGGATGACGGCGAGGGCGGTGCCAATGCCGAGAATCCCTGTGGTGTGGCCGTGGGCGTCGGAGGTGACGGCAGCGGCCATGGCAAGGCCATCAAAAATGGAGTGGATAGAGAGGCCGATGGCGACTCCTGCCCAGCTGAGGCTGCGGGCTGATCGTTCGGCGAGGGAGTGGGCATGGCCGCAGGGTTCGAGGGGTGAGCCGCTACTGACATCATGGTGATGGAAGGGGAGAAAGCGCTGGAGGAAGAACATCAGCATGAAGCCTGCGAGGAGACTGGAGGTGCTTTTAGGGGTGGATTCCAGGATTTCAGCGGCGTGCGGAGTGAGGCCGAGGAGGCTGAGGCCGAGCATGAGACCGGCGACGAAGCTGACGGAGACCTGAAGTCGTGCGTGGGTGAGTTTGAGTCGGTTGGGTAATTCAGCGCCGGCCCAAGCGGCGGCGAAGGCAAGGGTGCAGAAGAGTCCGAGCTGGATTCCCGGGGAAGGGTTCATGGCAATACTGCAATAAAGCATCGGGTTGCGTGGTTTGGCAACAGGCGCAGAGGGCTGAGCGCGAAGCGCAAAGCGGCAAGCGGGAAGGGCTGAGCCACTGTTTTCTGTCTACGGTCTTCTGGCTACACGCGCCGGAGGCGCGCTCGATACCGATAGCGATCCCGATTTCGATTTCGATGGTGCAGAAGCGCTGCGCGCGAGGTGGGAAGCGCGAAGCGGTAAGCGGGAAGGGGGAAGCGCAGAGCGCGTGGGTGCGGGTTGAGTTTTGGGCCAGGCATGCGCGTCTGATGAGGCGCAGTTCTCTGGGTTCTTTGTGTTCTCCTGTTTAGAGAACGGGTTGTTGCGGCGATGGGATGGAAGATTGGATGTCTGGCAAAAAGATGGCCGGGCAAAAATATGGGGTGCTGCTACTTCAGCGGGGTAAAAAAAGAGCGGCAGGTTGTGGCCTGCCGCTCTTGGGAGAGGGTTTGAAACTAGTTCTTCAACTTGCCTTGGACGTCCTTGAGGTATTTGTCGGGTCCAGTGCCAGGGCCGTAGCCGACGAGTTCACCGGCCTTTTTGCCATCGGCATGGACGAGGACGATGGTGGGGTAGCCTTGGAATTGTTTGGCGTATTGGGCTTTCAGGGCTTCGTTGGCTTTCTTTTGCTCGGCGGAGAGTTCGAGGCGGCGGGGGAAGTCGGCTTTAACGAGAACCAGATTTTCCTTGGCGTATTCTTGGAAAGTCTCGGTGGCGAAAACTTCTTTATCGAGTTTGATACAGAAGCCGCACCAGTCGGAGCCGGTGAAATTGATCAGGACGGCCTTCTTTTGGGCCTTGGCTTCGGCGAGGGCCTTGGTCATGTCGGTCTTCCACTCGAGGTCAGCGGCCATGGTGGTGGCGATGGTGACGGCTAGGGCGAGGGTGGTGAGGAGGGTTTTTTTGAGCATATGGATCTCTGTTTTTAGATTTGGGGGAACATACCCATCTGTTTCCTAGGTCGCAACCGGCGTTTGCGGGTGGGGCAGATGGAGCCTGATGGTAACGGGTGGTGCAAAAGGTGTCTGGTTTGTGGGGAATTGAGTGGATCCGGAGGGTTCAAATGCGGTTGAGGGCGGGGCATGAGTAGTTCGGCTTCGGGGAAGCATTCGGGCAGCTGTCCACAGCGGGTAATCATTTTGCCACTAGGCAAGGGCGTTTTGCCCCTGGAGGCGGCCGTTTGACCCCACAATCAGGTTGGATCCGGCTCACTGTGCGTCTGTGTGCACACTGCCTTTAGGCACTTGAAAAAGGGTGGCGGAGCCCTGATAACATCTTAGAAATCAAGCCAAGTCAGCCCAGACTTTCCGTGTTCCCATGTAGTGGACACTTGCGCAGAGGGGTCGGGTTGTCTCTGGTGAGGATGGGTAGCAAGTAAAACTATAGTCAAATCAATGAAAAAAATGAACTATGCAAAGCTGGGCGGGGCTGTGGCGACGGCCACCCTGCTCATGGCTGGCGGGTTCGTTCGAGCCGGTGATGTCACCTGGGACTTCGAGACGGATCCGACGACGGGCGCAAATCCGCTGAGCATTGGCGGCAATGCACCTGTCTCCGGCGATCCTGCCGTGGACGGCAACTGGCGTAAACTCACCGGCGAAGGCAGTGGATCTGATGGCTTTTTGGCCATCACGTACGCTGTGGGTTCGCAGAACGGCTACGCTCTGTTCCCGGACATCGACGGCGGTAAATTCATCACGGCGTTCGAGCTGACCGCTGACATTCGTTCGGGCAACTGTACGGGTGACCGTGCGGCCGACGGTTGGTCCGTGAGTTTGGCGCGTGAAGGTGATCCGGTCATCAGCGATCCGGGCAATGGTGGTTCCTACGGTGGTGCGGCTGAGTTCGGTGCCCAGAGTGGTATCGCGATTTCTTTCGACACCTGGCAGGGCAACACCTTCCCGGACGGCAGCGGTGACATTGAAGGTCTGATCGTGCGTATCGATGGTGCGACCGTGAAGACGGTTGCGTTGCCGACGCGTCATGGTGCCTGCGATGACGACACCTCGCTGCAGACCGGGCCGCGTGATCCTGATTACTGGGCAACCGGTGGGGATCCGTATGCGCCTGAGGCGTGGTCGACCCTGTGCTGGAAGCAGCTGCGTGTGGTCGTTGGCGACCAGGGGCAGGTTTCTGTGTTCTGGAAGGGCCGTGCGATTCTCGAGAACGAGCCGACGGACTTCTTCCCTTCGGCTGGTCAGCTGGTTTTGGCTGGCCGCACCGGTGGTGCGAACTCGAACGTGCACTTCGACAACATTCGCCTCTTGACCACTGCGGTGGATCCGGAAACCGAGCCCCCGACGGCTCCTGGCTTCCTGACCATCGACGAAGTGGGTGCGGCCCGTGTTACTCTGAGCTGGGGTGAGTCCACCGACAACAGTGGTCGTGTGGGTTACGAGATTGAGCGCAATGGTGCTCTTCTGCCTGGCGTGAAGACCGAGACCTCCATGGAAGACGGTGGCGTTCTGCCGAGCACGGCTTACACCTATCGCGTTCGGGCGACCGACGTGGCCGGGAACAAGTCGGCTTGGGTGGCTGCTGGCCAGATCACCACGGCGGCTGAAGTTGAGGCGACCGGCTTTGTTCGCGGCACGATCTATGATGGCATCGACGGTGCCATCGCGATCATTGACGCGGTGCAGAACCCGATCTACACCAGCGGTGCTTTCACCCGGGTGAAGTACCTGCGTGGTATGGACTTCAACAACTTCGGTGACAATTACCTGATTGACATCGAAGGCACCTTCACCGTTCCGGTGACCGGTTCCTACCGCTTCTTCGTTCGCAGTGATGACGCCTCCGAGCTGTTCTTGAACTCCTCGGGTTCGGCGATTCCTGATCCGGCCTTTGAGTTCCCGATCGCGGCTGAGCAGGGCTGCTGCGGACCGTTCGAGGAAGTGGGCAATGGTGCCAATGCTGATGGCAGCTTCCCGACCTCCGAGCCGATCGCTCTGACGGCCAATACCCGTTATGGCATTCGCTTCCTGGTGAAGGAAGGTGGCGGCGGTGATTGGGGCCAGGTGGCTTACCGCCGTGAAGGTGATGCGACCCCGGCTGGCAGCTTGAGCTATATTCAAGGTCTTGAGCTCATCGGTCTGGCTGACCCGGTTGGCACGACCGTCAGCTTCACCACCCAGCCTGCTGGTGCGTCCGTGGTTGAGAACTCGGCTGTTTCCATGATGGCCGAAGTTGCGTTCGACCGCCCGGCATCCTACAACGTCTCGCCGATCTACCAATGGTACAAGAACGGCCAACCCGTCATTGGTGCCAACGGCCTGACGATCACGATTCCTGCTGTTACCAGCAGTGATGCTGGTGATTACACCGTTAAGGCGTTCCTCCTCGGTGTGGAAGCGACCTCTGAAGTGGCGACGCTGGCTGTTAGCGCGGACAACGTTCCTCCGACCGTTGCGAGCGTGAGCCAGAACAGCGACACGTTCACCTCCTTCGCGGTGCGCTTCTCCGAGCCTTTGGCCTCGGCGGGCACCTACACCCTGGATCAAGGTGCGACCGTTTCCTCCGCGGTCCTCTCGGGCGACGGCTTCAGCGTGACGCTGACGACCTCCGCTCTGAGCGTGGGCACGGATTACGCGTTGAGCGTCAGCGGTGCGACTGACAGGGGCGGCAACGCCATTGCGGCCGGCACGGTTGCGAACCTGACGACCTGGAGCCTGGTGGCCAGCCGTTCCAAGATTGAGATCTGGGACGGGTTTGGTGGTCCGGGTCTGGGCGACATGGATGTGGTGTTGAACGACCCCAGCTATCCGGACAGCCCGAGCCGCTCGACCTACAGCGACTGGGGTGCATATTGGGATAACTACGGTGACAACCACATGGTGATGATGCGCTTCTGGTACAAGGCTCCTGAGACGGCCTCCTACCGGTTCTTCGTCCGTGGTGACGACGCCTGCCGCGTTTACGTGAGCAGCAACGACCAGTGGATCATCCCGACTGCGACGACTCCGACGCCGAATGCCGTTGAGGCTGGCTGCTGCGGACCGTTCGAGGAAGTTGGTGCCGGCGGCAATGCTGACGGCACCTTCCCGACCTCCGAGCCTATCGCCATGGTTGGTGGCAACATGTATGCCATCACCGTCCTGACGAAGGAAGGTGGCGGTGGTGACTGGGCTCAGTTGGCTGCCCGTAAGGAAGGTGACGGCACTGCTGCCGGCAACCTGAGCTACATCAGCGCTGACGCCTACTACTACGGTGCGGTTGTGGCGACTGAGCCGACCTTGAGCCTGGGTGTGGAAGCGAACGGTGATGTGACCATCACCTTCGAGGGCACCCTCGAGGCGAGCTCGAGCTTGGACGGCACCTATGAGCCGGTTGCTGGTGCGACCAGCCCGTACACGGTGACGCCGAGCGGCACGATGTTCTATCGTTCGAGCAACTAAGCCGTAACAGGCAAGTTTGACATGGAGGCCGGGCAGTGATGCCCGGCCTCTTTTTCTTTTGGGAGCGTCTGTTTAGTTGGCAGGAGATACCGGGATGCGGTAGAAGAGGCGATTCTATGGGTCCGAGGAATTTGACTGATCAAGAGCCGGCGGCTGGTTCAGATCCTGTGGTGGTGCGTGGGGGTGTGATGATTGCGATCATGAGCACCGTGGCGTTGTCGATTTCGGCTTTTTTGCTTTGGGGGTCTTTGAGTGGGCGCCATTTGCCGGGGTGTGGTGTTGAGAGCGGTTGTGACGCGGTCTTGGGGAGCCGGTGGTCGAAGTGGCTGGGGTTGCCGGTGAGTTTGGGGGCTTTATTGGTTTACATGATGGTGCTGGCATGTTTGGCGGTGTTGCGGGGTCGGCATGGGGATGAGTTGAGGCGGTTGGTGGTGATGACGCTTGGTGGTTTGGGGGTCATGATTTTGGGGGCGGCGGCGTGGTTTATCATTCTGCAGTTGGGGGTGATTCACGCGATTTGTCCATTTTGCATGGTGGCTCACGGATGCGGGCTGGTGGTGGGTTTGATGTTGGTTTTGCAGGTGGGGCGGTTGTCGCTGCTTCGGCTGGGGCTCGTTGCCGGTGTGTTGGGATTAACTGGTTTGGTGGCGGGGCAGGTGTTTTATGTCCCGAGGCAGTATGAGGTGAGTGCGGTGGTTGCGCCTGTGATTGAGGAGAGCGGTCCGTTGGTGGAGGGGGGCAATAGTCAGGACGGGGAGGAGTCTCTTGTTCTGGAGGAGGGGGAGCCGGAGGCAGCGGCTCCGAGGCA
>JBMTVN010000246.1:0-6283 GCA_049451415.1 Limisphaerales bacterium
AGCGAACTGAATCGGATATAGCTGTAGGCGTTACGTTTTAGAACTGATTTCACGTATGACTCGATTGTCGTTTCCATAATTTAAGCATGTTTTGTTTTTTAGGCAAACCATACTGACAATCGTGTCCATTCGCGGTTGAAACTCCCCATCCACCCGAAATTCGCGGTCCTGAAGCAAAAGAGGCCGCAGGCTAACCTGCGGCCTCTTCAAAGATTGCCTGGCTTCAACGCTTCCCGACGTAGCTCAAGCGGTAGACCTTGTTGCCAGTATCATCACTGAAAAGGATTGAACCATCGGCTGCCTGCACGCAGTCCGTCGGACGGCCAAGGACCTCCGTTCCATCCTTCAGGAAATCAACAACCTTCAACTCTCCCCAAGGATGACCGTCTTCAAAATAAACGCGTGAAAGCCGATACCCGACTTTCTCTGCGGCATTCCATCCACCCTTCTGGGCAACAAAGGCATCCCCATGAGCTCCCGGAATCCCGTCACCGCGATAAAACAACATGGAATTGGCCGAACAATGCGAGGGCATCAACCATTCAGGAATCGTGTTCATCCGCGCGTAATCCAGTAGCTTCGGGTGATTGATGAACATCAGGTTCGGCATGTTCTTCCCCACAATCCAAGGATGACCGTAAAAGTGCCCTTCCTGATAGTGGTTCATCTCGGCCGGGGGATTGTGATCGGTAATGGGCTGCCCATCCTTACGATCGCCCTCCATCTCCCAGCCGAGCATGTCGATGTCGTGATCCACCCCCCAGATCTCGTCCGATCCCGGACGAACCACGAAACGCTCCGTGTTCCGAATCCCGCTGGCAAAGACCTTCTTGTCACTGCCATCCATCGCAAAGCTGAGCAGTTTTTTCCGGTCCGATGCCTCAATCGGTTCATCCGTGGCATTCGCCTGATCACCAACATGCGTGTAAATCCTGCCTTTGTGAATCAACAAGGCTCGCCACATATGGCCGCTCTGAGGCGCCGTCGGCAGCTTGTCCTCACCCAGCACCACCTCCTCCTCATCAGCCACGCCATCACCGTCGGTATCACGCGCCTTCGATACCGAGTTCAAACCCGCAAACCACAACCAACCCTCATGCCACTGCATCGCCTGCACAATTTGCTTCGGGTCTTTGCCTTCAATGAAGACGGTCTGGCTCTCAAATTCCCCATCACCGTTGCCGTCCTTGCAGGCATAAATCTTGCCCTGCCTGGGCACACTCACATACATCATATTCCCCGGCCCCACTTCCAAAAACCTCGGCGCCTGCAAGGTATCCAACGCAACCTGCAAACGATAACCCTCCCTTACCCAGACTCCCCCGGGAACCTCGCCGCCAATACAGCCATAAGACAGGATGACCGCCCCCGCCAAAGACAACAAATACTCGTAGTTCTTCATGTGAGCTAAAAAGACACGTTCAGTAACTTAATGGATCAGAAAAGATGTCCACAAACCCGCAGACAGGCAAATCAATCCTCCGCCTTATTTACCCACCCCCCTGTGCTCACCTAAACACACCCTCCATAACACAATAAAATCTTGTCAATAATCCGAGTCGCTCCTAGGTTCCTCCAAACCCAGACCGGTGTCCAAAAGAACTGTCAACAGTGTCAAAGTCATGAAAATCAGCACCCTCAATATGAAGCCACGCCGTGGCTTTACTCTGATCGAGCTGCTCGTGGTTATCGCCATCATCGCGATCCTCGCAGGCATGCTGCTGCCCGCCCTTGCCAAAGCCAAAGAAAAGGCCAAAGGCGTCCTCTGCATGAACAATACCAAACAGCTCATGCTCGCCTGCCATATGTATCTCGGCGACAACGAGGACAGCTTCCCCACCGCCCGCCACGGCAGCGGTGTTGCCGAAGGTGCCTGGGTCACAGGTTGGCTCGATTGGACCACCAGCTCCCATAACACCAACACGGTGTTTCTGCTGGATCCCAAATACTCCAACCTCGCCGCCTACTTCTCCAATACCAAGAACATCTTCAAATGCCCCTCGGACATGAAGGTCAGCTCGCAGCAACGGTCCCGTGGCTGGACCGAGCGCGCCCGCTCCATCTCCGGTAACATCCGTATCGGTGATGACTCCAACGCCTGGGCCTGCCGCGACTACCCGGATTACACCAAGAAAATGTCCGGCTTGAATGATCCGGGCCCCTCCCAAACCTGGGTCTATGCCGATGAACATCCGGACAGCATCAACGATGCAGGCTGCTTCACCACGGAGCTCGAGCGCGGCAACCCCTGGATCGATACCCCGGCCAACTATCACAACGGCGCTGGTGGTCTTGCCTTCGCCGATGGCCATTCCGAAATCCACAAGTGGATCTCCTCGAACTCCCAACAGCGGAACCCCATTCGTGTCTCCGGATTCGTTGCCCCTCAGGCCACCGCTGCTGATCAGGACGTGATCTGGTACGCCCAGCGCACCCAGCGCAAGGCCGGCAACCGGGTCCCGCAATAATTCCAAACCACTCACCAAACCCGCCGGCAAACCCGGCGGGTTTTTTTGTCCCCCTTCCACCTCACGCCATGCTCGACCAACTCCTCATCAGCGCACCCCTCATGTCCCTCTGCGTCATCATCCACGCAATTGGGGTCACCCTCGCCATCCGCTGGCTTCGCCAACCACACAGACGGCTCGACGGCTTCATCAACCTGTGCCTCCTCTTCATCACCGTGGCCGCCGGCATGGTCCTCTGCCACCTGATTGAGATCGGACTCTGGGCCACGCTCTACAAGATCCAAAACGCCATACCCAACCTGGCCGATGCCATCTACTTCAGCGCAGTCACCTATACGACCACCGGCTACGGCGACCTCATTCTCCCACCAGGCCGACGCATCATAGGAGCCGTTGAAGCCCTCACCGGCATCCTGATGTGCGGATGGTCCACAGGGTTCTTCTTCGCCGTGGTCAGCCGGATCTATACCGAAAAACAAAACCCAACCGCCCCGAGTGAACAGTAGACGGTTTACAGCGGGCAGCACCCCCCCCTCGCACACCCGTCCCCATTCAGACCGATCAGTCTGATTCGTCAGATCTGACGGATCATCTCCGCCCTCAGCCCTCAGCCCTTCCTCCTTCGCTCTTTGAGCTTCGAAGGACAGGCAGCACCTACCGCTTTACACTTTACACTCTACGCTTCCCGCTTCGCACCTCGCACGCAGCGCCTGCCCCCCCCAGCGGCACTACCCTCAGCCCTCAGCCCTCAGCGCTCAGCGCTTCCCGCTTCCCGCTTGGCGCACGGCGCTTTGACAACACCACCTCCTTGGACCAATCTCCTTCCCCATGAACCCGGAGAAACCTTCCCACACCCGTCCCATCACCCAACGCCGCGCACTCAAACTCATCGCAGGCAGTGGCACCGCCAGCATCGCCGCCTTCTCCATCCTCCCTCGGCACGTGGTGAGCGGCGCCTCCTCCCCCGCCCCCAGTGAAAAAATCATCGTCGCCGGCATCGGGGTCGGCAACCGCGGCCCCTCCAACCTCGGAGCCCTCAACAGCTTCAACGATGTCACTGTCGGTGCAGTCTGCGATGTCGACCTCTCCCGCGCCCGCAACTTCGCCGGAAAACTCAACATTGATGACAAGCACGTTTACCAGGATTACCGGCATGTGCTCGAGCGCAAGGACATCGACGCCATGGTTATCTCCAGCCCCGACCATTGGCACGCCCTCCATGCCATCGACGCCGCCCTCGCCGGCAAAGATGTCTACGTGGAAAAGGCCATGACACTCACCGTGGCCGAGGGCCGAGCCATGGTCCGCGCCATGCGCAAACAACGCCGCGTCCTCCAGGTCGGCAGCCAACAACGATCCATGGCCAATTTCCACCGTGCCTGCATGCTCGTTCGCAACGGCTACATCGGCAAGGTCACCAAGGTCATCGGCGTGAACTTCGCCGGCGCCTGGGAATCCCAACTCCCCGGGCAACCCGTCCCCGCCACACTCGACTGGGATCAATGGATGGGCCAGGTCGACCCCAAACCCTACAACCAGAACATCCAAATCAGCCGTTCCAAACCCGGCTGGCTCTCCATCAAAGACTTCTGCGGGGGCGAGATCTGCGGCTGGGGCGCCCACGATCTCGACCAGGTCCAGTGGGCCCTCGGCATGGACCAATCCGGCCCCACCCAAGTCTGGGTCCAGGGCCAGCCCTTCCAACCCTGGATCGCCAAGGACGACTCCCGTACGGGACGCTTCTTCGGCGCCAAGGAAACCATCATTCACATGATGTATCCCGGCGATATCCACCTTGAACTTTCAGAAGACGCCAACCCCGACGGAGGTGCACTCTTCATCGGCGAGAAAGGCCAGATCCGTATCGACCGCAGCCGCTTTGAAGTCTCGACCCCTGAGTGGAAAACGATCCCGCTCGATAGCATGCCCGTCCAGCTCTACACCGCCAGCAATCACCACCGGAATTTCGTAGAATGCATCAAGACGCGCAAAGCCTGCGTCTGCGACGTAGAAACCGGCCACCGGTCAGCAACGGTCTGTCACCTCGGCAACATTGCCCGCTGGGTCAGCCAGCAAACCCAGTCCGTCGGTGAAAGACTTCACTGGGACCCCGTCGCTGAACAATTCACCAACAGCCCCCTCGCCAATTCCATGCTCAGCCGCCCACGGCGCAAAGGCTTCGAACTCCCCAACGTCTAACCCCCGTTGACGGTGTTTCGGTGTTTCAGCAGGCCGAGCCCGTCCGACCCCATCCATCCTTATTCGCGTTCATTGGCGTCTATTCGCGGTAACAAACCCCTATCCGCGTCCATTGGCGTCCATTCGCGGTCAGGAACAGAGGCCAGCCCCGCCAACCGCCAACCGCCAACCGCCAACCGCCAACAGCTTCCCGCTTACCGCTCCGCCCGCACCGCCCAGTCATCCGTCCGAAACAAATTGACGGGCAACCCGCCCTTGGAAAAGAGGTTCGGCATCGCCTCATTGCTGAAACCAAATCGCACGGCGACCGGATGGCTGATCTGGTCACTCGAAACCAAAACGGTGTTGCCATCAATCACCGCCGTCGCCGCAACAAATTCGCGGTCCTCTCCGGCGATGAGGAAATCAGTTGGAGCTCCACCCCGTGCCATCAACCCATCTTCCGCGTGCTCAAAGTGAATCCGTATCGCGCTCCCCTCCACGTCCATGCGCGTGCAGACCGGACTTCGATGGCCCCCAACCGGCCGACCGTAAGTCTCAGCCAGCGCCAAATTGGCTAGCCGCGCCGCTACATCCCGTTTGTTGGCGGGATGAATATCCTTCACGTTGTCCACCAAATCACTCACCACCACCATCCCGGTGTTCGGATACGCCGAACTCCGCGTCTGTGCTTCCCGCAACAAAGCACCGGTGTACGGCGTCCCGTATGCGTAGGGTGCAATCTGCACAAAATAGAACGGGAACTCATAACCCCAAGCCCGACGCCATCCGCCAATCATCCCCGTGAAGAGTTTCTCGTAGGTATCCGCCATCTCCACATTGCTCTCTCCCTGATACCAGATCACCCCGGCAATCCGATACCGCGTGATCGGATGAATCATCGCATTGAAGCACCGGCCTGGATCCTTCGGCCACCAGGCATACGGCTTGATCCGGCCCGACGCCTCCACCAGGACACGATCATTCTCCACCACCTCCTGCGGAGTCCAAACCTCTGCTGGTGTCCCACCCCAATTGCTCCCGATCAACCCTACCGGCACCCCCAAGTCCGCCTGCAACCTTTTCCCGTAAAAATACCCCACAGCACTGAAGTGAATCATCTCCTCCGGGCTACAGACCCGCCAACTCCCCTCACACCGATCCTGTGGATGTTCAGACGTCGTCTTCGGAATACTAAAGAAGCGGATTTTGCTGTTCGTCGCCTTGGGGGCCTCATCCAGACACTGTTGCAACCCCTGGTCACCACTCCATTCCATGTTGCTCTGACCACTGCATACCCAGACCTCCCCAACCATCACATCCTCCACCACAATCACGTTGGAAGAGCTCACGACCACGTTGTACGGACCTCCACCAGCCGGCGTCTCCACTGGAATACTCCACCGACCTCCACTGTCCGCTACACCTTCATGAACCACATTCTCCCAGCCCGTCACCACTCGCACCTTCTCCGCCGGATTCGCCCACCCCCAAATCGCCACCGTCGCTTTCTGCTGCAACACCATGTGGCTGCCCAAAACCGAAGGCAACCGAACCGCCGCACTCACCTCAAATCCCAGCAACCCCCACAGGGCCACCACACAATACGTCAAAGCACTCTTCTTCATCACAGGATT
>JBMTVN010000247.1:0-6266 GCA_049451415.1 Limisphaerales bacterium
TGCCGTTCTATTCCTCCTTCCCGGGAGACTGCGGAAGCCACCCCAAAGCTCCCCCGGCGATCCCCTGCCTGCGGCTTACCTAGCGGGGTGTGGCGCGCTCTTCGTTGCATATACAGCGCTGCTCTACCTCGCCGTCGGGCATGCAGCCAATCGCCAGCAACTCCTCGAAGTAGCCCTGATCAATTACTTGTGGCCCACCCTGACTGTTCTCCTGTCGGTCTTTGTGCTGCAGCTTCGCTTCTCAATCTGGCTCTTGCCAGCTGCGTTCATCACCCTGACAGGGCTCTTCCTTGTCGTGACCCAAGGCTCTACATTTTCCATCTCTACTTTCCGCCACAACCTATCCTCATCTCCCCTCCCCTATGGCCTGGCAGGAATCGCGGCAGTCAGCTGGGCTGCCTACTCAGTCCTCACCAGAAAATGGGTGCCCAACGCGAAGTCCGGGGCCGTCGGCATCTTCCTTCTCAGCACAGCAGCTGTGCTGTGGCCCCTTGCCTGGGCCAGCCAGGAAGCACCTCAGTGGACCCCTCGCGCAACCCTCGAGCTCCTGGCCCAGGGCGCCAGCACTGCAGCAGCCTATGCCCTGTGGGACAAGGCAATGCGACTTGGCAACCTCACGCTTGTGACCACCGCCTCGTATCTCACCCCCCTCCTCTCCACCACCATCACTTGCGCCTATCTCCACGTGACCCCATCCCGGCGCCTCCTCTACGGGGCTGCCCTCCTGGTAGCCGGATCCCTGATCAGTTATTGGTCCGTGCGAACACCGCGCTCTGGGCTCAAGCCAGACAACGGCCCGGAACTCCCGGAGAGTTGAATCCGCAACACATGCCCCACAGTCCGGCTTCCGCCGAACACATTCCAGCCGGACGAGGCGTAAAGCCATGCCGGTACCCCATTTTCGCAAAGTACTTTTGGCCGCTCAAACTTCGGGTCTCCCCCATAAATCCTGGTCACTTTCGATGGGTCGTAATCTTTGTAGTAGTCGGTAATGAGACCGAAACCACTCTGGGTCCAGGCGGGGTTGAAATGAATCCCATCGTCGCTCACCCAAAGCGCCCCACCGCCCCTCCTCCCGGTCACTTGTCCATGGTTGTCGGTCGTGAGCAGACAAACCTTGTCCTGCCAGAGGAAGGCACTGCCGTCCTCAATGGTCACATCGGGATTCGTCAAAGGCTCTTCCAGCATTCGATATGGCCCGGTAACGGACTCGCTGATAGCCAGCCCATAGAGGGTGCTGCCCGGAACACTGCCAGTGGTCTTGAAATACAAGTGATACCGTTCTCCAACCCGCAGGAGGGTCGGATTGACCACCTGCCTTCCATGGGTGAAATGCCCGGGATTCTCTGAGGCCGTCAGAATCAGCCCGTTCACGCCCACTTTCTCCCAAGGGCCATACGGACTGCCTGCCACCACCATCCCAATCCGCTGGTTCAGGGGATGTGGCGGCTGGTGATAGTCATCATTCGCGATATAGCAAAGGTAATAGCTGCCTCCGAGCTGCCGGACCTCCGGATTATGCGGAGCGTAAGCATCCCAACTCCCTTCGATGGCGCTGCCCCTGACCACGACATCTGAAAACCTGAACGGCCCCGCAGCTCCCTCAGCAACGTAGTGGGCAATCTCGCTGGACCTGCGCCAGGCCGGGTCCACCCCCAGCTCAGGCCAACGGGCCGCAAACAAATGATACTCCCCCTCCGCGAATAATGGCGCCGCGCCCCACACGGTGTATTCGGGATCCTCAATCGCCACACCCCTCCACTCCAGCCCTTGTGCCAGCGCTGATTTCGGCAAAGGATGGCGTTCACCCTTGGCAGATCCGGCCTTTAAAACATCACGCTCGTTGGGATAAGCCATGACCTGTCCCCTCGTCCGGTCTATCGGCATCAACGCCCCACGCTCTGCCAATTGCTCACCCAAACGCTGGCACAGCGCTGCCGCATCCTGTGGTTGGTCCGCTGCAAGGTTGTGCCGTTCGCCCAGATCAACCCCAAGGTCGAACAACTCCACCCTTCGATCCACATGATGAAAAATCAGCTTTGCATCCCCCCTCCGGATGGCACTGAAAGGCCCCTGTCCGCTGTAGAGGTGGGGAAAATGCCAGATGAAGTCCCGCTCCGTCTCACCCACACTTTCCTCACCCGCAAGCAAGGGAACCAGGCTCCTCCCATCCACCACCTGGCAAACCCGCTCCGACCAATCCACACCCGCGAGCTCCAGCAGGGTCGGGAATAGGTCCTCAATCACGACGGGCTCGGAACAGACGCTGCCTGGCTGCACCCGCCCGGGCCATCGCACCAGCATGGGCTCGCGAATCCCCCCCTCGTAGGGCGTGAGCTTGTGTCCGCGTAACGGAAGGTTGCGCGGGCATTGGGATGGAGACCCGTTGTCAGACATAAATACAATCACGGTATTATCGGACACTCCCAGGCGCTCCAGCGCCTCCATCAAATCCCCCAGGGACTTGTCCATCCCCTCAATCATCGAAGCCAATGTCGCCTCAAAAGCACTCAACCCGGCCTCCACATACTTGTCGTAAAATCGTTGATCCCGCTCCCAGGGTGCATGCACCGCATAGTGGGACAAATACAGATAAAAGGGCCTCCCCGACCCGACCTCCGCCTCCACAGCCTTGATCGCCTCGCGTGTCAGAGCTTCAGTCAGGTAGGTCTCAGTTCCATGATATGCTTCGAGATCCGGCACGTCCCATATCCGGTCCGGCGGGTTCGTCCGCCACGCCGCACTATAGTTCTTTTCCCCCCAGTAACTGCCCGGACCACCCGCGCAATGGCCGGCAATATTCACGTCAAAACCCAGATTCAAGGGTTCCTCCCCCGGTGTCCCTAATGCACCAAAATGAGCTTTGCCAACGTGAATGGTCCCATACCCTGCATCCCGCAAAAGCTCCGGTAACGGGGTCGCCACTACCGTCCGCTCAACACCCCCAGTCGGCGAAACCCCGTTCACATTCCATTTCGGCGGAAGAAATTCCTCACTCGCATTGTCTGGCGATGCATCTTTCCGCAAGGTCCAGTTGGTCACCCCATGCCGGGCCACGTTCATCCCCGTCAACGCACTCACCCGTGACGGGGAACATACTGCCGACGCGTAAGCCTGCGTAAACCTCATCCCCTCCCGGGCCAGCTTCTCCATATTCGGGGTGCGATATCGCTGGTTCAGCGCAGTCA
The DNA here is from genome assembly GCA_049451415.1 of Limisphaerales bacterium. Lineage (GTDB taxonomy): Bacteria > Verrucomicrobiota > Verrucomicrobiia > Limisphaerales > JAHDYP01 > JBMTVN01. The sequence continues at coordinate 3,189 of JBMTVN010000247.1, forward strand.
CCTCGGAATGAAAGGGCACTGAAGTCTCCTGCCATCCCATATCATCGACCAGGAAGAAGACCAGGTTCGGCCTGTCACTACCCAACAGGAAACCCGACCACAGCAGCTGGATCAGCAGACATAACCGCCAGCTAATCGAATCTGCCCTCATGAATTGCATGACCAACCGGCCTAAAGTTTACGGCTGTTGAACGCCTCGCGCTGGATATCCCGGGGCTCTTCCGCCAGGCATCTCCGGATATCCGCCGCGAAAGCATCCACATCCTCCGGTTGGGTATCCCAGGAACACATGAAACGACACCCGCCTTGGCCAATGAAGGTGTAGAACTTCCATCCCGAGTCCCGCAATGCCCCGACAACTGCCGGGGGCAACTCCGCAAAAACGGCATTCGCCTGCACCGGAAACAACAGCTTCACCTCCGGCAAGTCGCGAATGGCTGATTCCAACCGCTGGGCCATGGCATTCGCATGGGCCGCATGCCTCAACCATGCGCCATCCTGCAGCATGCCTACCCACGGAGCTGCCAGAAACCGCATCTTGGAACAAAGCTGCCCTGACTGCTTACACCGGTAATCAAACTCCCTCGCCAGCTCACGGTTGAAAAACACCACCGCCTCGCCGGCATGGGTCCCGTTCTTCGTCCCGCCAAAGCAAAGGACATCCACCCCCGATTGCCATGTGACCGCCTTCGGCGCCACCGCCAGGGAGGCCACCGCATTCGCAAACCGAGCCCCGTCCATGTGCAGGGTCAGCCCAAACTCCTTCGTCTTGGACCAAATGGCCCGAACCTCGTCGGGCGCATAAACCGTCCCCAGCTCAGTCGATTGCGTCATGCTGACCGCTCGCGGCTTCGGATAGTGGATATCCGTCCGCTTTAAAACCATCTGCTCAATGCCGTCGGGGTCAATCTTCCCCCCACCCCCGGGCACCTGTAGGACCTTCATCCCATTGGAGAAAAACTCAGGTGCTCCGCATTCGTCAGTCTCCACATGCGCAGTCTCGTGACACAAAATGCTGTGGTAACTCTGTCCAGTCGAAGCCAGTGCCAGCGAGTTCGCAGCTGTGCCATTAAAGACAAAAAACACCTCGCAGCCGGTCTCAAAGACGTCACGAATCAGGTCAGAGGCCCTGTCGGTCCAGCTGTCCTCACCATAGGCCACCGCATGGTCGCGATTGGCCTCCTCCATAGACTGCCAAGCCTCGGGACAAATCCCCGAATAGTTGTCACTCGCGAAATGCCTGCGTATCCGGTCGGGTCTTTTCATGCACGGGTCAAGATGACCTGCCGACCCTAGCCAAGGATCCCCATCGCTGGCGAGCTCATCGTAGCACTTGTTTCACCCCACACCCCCCGCTATCTTCCGCCCTACATGAAAGTCCAGAAGCTGCTGCATACCCGCTACCGCCTCAATAACCTGGAACAATCTGTCCGGTTCTACACCCAGATCCTCGGCCTCGAAGAGGTACGCCGACACAAATCACCCCGAGGATCAGAACTCGTGTTCCTCAAAACTCCCAACAGCGAGGAACTCATCGAACTGTGCCACTTCCCCAATAGCGGCCCGGTGGAAGTTCAACCCGACCTGACCCACCTCGCCTTCGAAGTCGAATGCCTTGAGTCCTTCGGACAACACCTCGCCCAGCACGGCATCCAATACTCCGACGGCCCGCACATCAAGGCTGACGGCAGCGGGTTCGCTTTCATTGACGCACCCGAGGGCTACGAGATCGAACTCATGCAACGCAGCAAACCCGAAAAAAGCTGCTGAACCACTGCCACAACAAGCCTCCCTTGCCTACCCCCGCCACCCAATTGCTGGCCCGGGACCGTGTCTGGCGCTGGCCCGGCCCCGCGGTGCTCATGGGGATAGTCAATGTAACCCCGGACTCGTTCAGCGATGGCGGACGCTTCCTGTCTGTCCAGTCCGCAGTGGAACACGCACTGCAACTCGCGGAGGAAGGTGCAGGAATACTGGACGTCGGCGGAGAGTCCACGCGCCCCGGGGCAGAACCCGTAACCGTGCAGGAGGAAATCAGACGGGTCATTCCAGTCATCCAGAAGCTGAGCGAACAAACCTCCATCCCCATTTCGGTGGATACCAGAAAGCCTGAGGTGGCGAAACTCGCGATCCAGGCCGGAGCCTGCATCGTAAATGACATCGAGGCCAACCGCGACAACCCGCACCCCATGTGGGAGGTCCTCGCCGAATACCGGGCGGGGTACTTCTGCATGCACATGCAGGGTAAACCCGCCACCATGCAGGCCAACCCCTGCTATGCCAATGTCCTCAATGAAGTCGGCTCCTTCTTTGAACACCAACTGGCAGCCATGCAGTCAGCGGGCGTAGCACTGGCACACATCGCACTCGACGTTGGAATCGGGTTCGGAAAATCCCCAGAGCATAATTTGCGTTTGCTAGCCGGACTCCAGCAGTTTACAGCTTTTAACCGCCCCCTCCTGGTAGGGGCTTCACGCAAGTCATTCATTGGCGCGGTCACCGGATGCGACACCGAAAATCGACTCCCCGGTTCACTCGCCTGCGCGTGCTGGGCCGCCCTCCATGGAGCACACCTGCTCCGGGTACATGAGGTTGCACAAACCAAAAACGCCATCCATATGATCGAAGCCATCAACCAATTCAGTCAGACCAGCCTGGACTAAAACCCATGAACGCCCCCAAAAAGATCTTCGGCACCGATGGCGTACGCGGTACAGCCAATATCGAACCTGTAACAGCTGAAACCGCCCTCAAGCTCGGCCGCGCCGCAGCACATGTGTTCCGCCAGCGCAGGCAAAACTCCGGAGATCGATCCCGGCTCAAAATCGTGGTCGGCAAAGATACCCGCCTTTCCGGATACCTCCTCGAAAATGCCCTCTCCTCCGGAATCTTGTCCATGGGCGTCGACGTTCTCTTCATTGGCCCGCTCCCTACCCCCGGGGTCGCCTACGTCACCCGCTCGCTGCGGGCCGACGCCGGCATCGTCATCACCGCATCCCATAACCCCTATGCCGACAACGGCATCAAGTTCTTCCGCCCGGGCGGATTCAAGCGGGCTGGCAATATCGAGGGCGAAAT
>JBMTVN010000248.1:0-6263 GCA_049451415.1 Limisphaerales bacterium
CTCCGGTGCGGGCGTTTCGGGCGGTGGGGGGGCAACCTTTCTTTGTTGAGCGTGCTCGCGGTGCGCGTTTGTGGGATGTGGACGGGAGCGAGCTGATTGACTACGTGCTGACTTGGGGGCCGGCGATTTTGGGGCATGCGCATCCGAAGATCATCCAGGCGGTGAAGGATGCGGCGGATCACGGGACGAGTTTTGGCACGCCGAACCCGTATGAGATAACGATGGCGAGCACGATTTGTTCGGCGATGCCCAGCATCAAGAAGGTGCGGATGTGCAATTCGGGGACGGAGGCGACGATGTCGGCGATTCGCTTGGCGAGGGGTTTTACGGGGCGGGAGAAGATCGTGAAGTTTGAGGGGTGTTATCATGGTCATGTGGATTCGCTGTTGGTTAAGGCGGGCTCGGGGGCGTTGACATTGGGGCAGCCTGACAGTGCGGGGGTGCCGGCGGCTTTTGCGCAGCACACGTTGCTGGTTCCATTCAATGACCCGGCGGCGATGAAGGCGGTTTTCAAGGAACACGGATCGAACATTGCCGGGATTATTCTGGAGGCGATTCCTGCGAACGCGGGGCTGTATCTGCCGAAGCCCGGTTTCCTGGAGTTTCTCCGGGAGATCACCAAGGAGCATGGGGCGCTGTTGATTTTTGATGAGGTGATGACCGGGTTCAGGGTGGACTGGGGTGGTGTGCAGCAGCGTTTCGGGATTCGTCCTGATCTGACCTGCCTGGGCAAGGTAATCGGGGCGGGTTTGCCGGTGGGGGCCTTTGGCGGTGCGGCCGAGATCATGGACCACCTTGCTCCGTTGGGTCCGGTTTATCAGGCGGGAACCCTTAGCGGGAACCCATTGGCGATGGCTGCGGGTTTGGCTGCCTTGAACGAGCTGCGCTATGGGGAGTCGTATAGTCGGCTGGAGCAGTTGGGAGCGGCGTTGGAGAAGGGCCTGCGTGAGGCGGCTGCGGCGGCGAAAGTGACGATGCAATTCAACCGTTGCGGCTCGATGTTCTGCGGGTTTTTCAATGCGAAGCCGGTGCACAATCTGGCTGACGCCATGCGCAGCGACAAGGAGAAGTTTGCCAAGTTCTTCCATGGCATGTTGCAGGAGGGAGTGTATTTGGCGCCGTCCCAGTTTGAGGCCGGTTTTATTTCCACGGCGCATACGCCTGAGGATATTGAGCGGACGGTTTCTGCGGCGCGGACAGTGCTGCGTTCCTTGTGAGTCTGGCATGCGGGTTCTGGCATTAGATCATGGGACGGTGCGGATCGGTCTGGCGCTGAGCGATCCGACGGGCAGTATTGCCCAGCCGATGGGTTTCTGGCCGGCGGTACCGCTGGACGACTTCGTGGTGAAGTTGCAGGCGTTGATGCGGGAGAAGGAAGTTGAGCAGATCATTGTGGGGATGCCGCGCAACATGGATGGGAGCTACGGGGCCGCAGCACAGAAGGTTGAGGAGTTTGTGGCTGTATTGCGCAAGGCGGTTGAGGTTGGCATTGAGCTGTGGGACGAGCGGTTGACCAGTGTGCAGGCGAACCGGCTGTTGATTGACGGCGGGGTGCGCCGGGACAAGCGGAGGCAGAAAGTGGACGCGCTGGCGGCGGCGGTTTTGCTGCAGAGTTATTTGGATTCGAAGTCGTGGACAAGCTCCGGTTTAAGCTGACGGTGGCCTATGACGGGACGGGCTATGCCGGCTGGCAGGTTCAACGTTCCGGTGTTGGCGTTCAGGAGAAGGTAGAGGGTGCCCTTGCGGTGCTGTTCGGAGGACCGCACCGCATTCACAGCTCGAGTCGCACGGATGCGGGGGTGCATGCGTTGGGGATGGTGGCGCACGTGGACATTTTGCGGGATCGCTTTCGCATGCCGGTGAGGAAGCTGGCCTTGGCGTTGAACGCGAACTTGCCGGAGGACATTCGGGTGGTGTCGGCGGTTCGGGCGCGCGGGGATTTTCACGCCCGCTTTTGGGCGGTGGGAAAGGAGTATCGTTACACCGTGTGGAATCATCGGTCGATGAACCCCCTGTTGTTGAACCGGGCGTGGCATGTGCCCCAGGCATTGGATGTTGCGGCTATGGTGCGGGCTGCGCGCAGCCTGGTGGGGGAGCACGATTTCCGTTCCTTTGCCGCCAACCGGAACTACGAGGTGGAGTTCACGCGGCGGCACATGTCGATGTGTGCCGTTAGGGGGCGTGGGCCGCTGCTGACGTTTGTCCTGCGGGCTGATGGATTTCTTTACAAGATGTGCCGGGGGATTGTGGGGACGTTGGTGCAGGTGGGGCAGGGTAAACTTGGGGGGGAGGATCTGCTGGGTGTGTTGGCGGAGCGGGACCGCAGTGCTGCGGGGATGACAGCACCGGCGCATGGCCTGGTGCTGTGCCGGGTGTTTTATCCGCCCGGGGGAAAGCCGCCCGAGCGCTCACTTCATCCGGCGGAACGTGCCATGGCGGAGGAGGGCTGAGGGATGCATGTCGTTCTGGTAGAGCCTGAGATCCCACCGAACACGGGCAACATTGCGAGGTTGTGTGCGGCGACGCGGTCGGTGCTGCATTTGGTTGAGCCGCTCGGCTTTGAGTTGAGCGACCGGATGTTGAAGCGGGCAGGGATGGATTATTGGGAGCAGGTGGTTTGGAAACGTTGGGGCAATTGGGAGGAGTTTATGGCAGGGCAGCCGGGGGGCGCGCGCCTGTGGCTTGTGGAGTCCTCGGGAGGCAGGTTTTACAGTGAAGCGGCCTATGGGGCGGACGACTATCTGGTGTTCGGTCGCGAGACCGCGGGGTTGCCCAAGGCGCTGCTGGAGTCGCATGGGGACACCTGCGTGCGCATTCCGATGTTCAATCCTGCTGCGCGTTCGCTGAATTTGTCGAACTGTGTGGCGCTTGTGTTGTTCGAGGCTTTGAGGCAGCAGGGTTTTGCCGGGGTGGACCGGTGAGGTGCAGGTGACCTGGCGCGCGGTTAACGTTCCCAGCGCTGCATTTCGAGGATTGCGTCCGCGGGTGTCTTGACGGAGAGCAAGGAGGCTCTGAGCTCGGGGTTTCGGAGGATGCGGCTCATTCTGGCGAGGACGTGGAGATGCTGGGTGATGGAGGTGGTTAACAGGAGGAAGAACAGGTGCACCGGCTTGGAGTCAATGGCGCCGTAATCAATGCCCTTGCTGTGTCGTCCGAAGACGATGAGCGGCTCCATCACGAGGCCCCCGAGCGTGTTGCGGGTGTGGGGAAGAGCGAGTCCGTCACCGATGCCTGTGCTGTGCATTTCCTCCCGTTCGATCAATCCATCGAGGAGGCGGGCTGCTTCGTCGGGGCGTCGCTGGAGGCCTGGGACCAGCTGCACAAGTTCCTGAAGGACCGAATTGCGGTCCGGGGATGTGAGATTGAGTTGGACTGCCTGGGGATTCATGCAGGCACTGATGGCGAATTGGGGGGAAGAGGGAGAGGAAGGCATGGTGTTGTTTGACGCGATTGCGTTAATGCCATCTCACGGCAACCGGCCCCAAGATGCAAGAATTGGGAGGTGGTTCTTCCGGTTGCGGGGAGGCGTGACAATTTCTGCATTCTTGATGGGGTAGTTGTTGTCAGCGCCACTGAGATTTGGATAGGCTGCGCCGCGCAAGATATGGGCGCTTGGCGCAGCGGTTAGCGCGTCTGCCTTACACGCAGTAGGTCGGGGGTTCGAATCCCTCAGCGCCCACCATTCTTGACCAGAGAGAAGACGGGGCGGATAGTCTCTTCTCAGTGTTGTTTCAGTATGAGCGGGAATCCATCTAAGATCACGGTGGCGGTTCTGGGTAAGCGGGCGGTTATTTGTCCGCACGGCCGGGCGAGTTTCACATGCAGCGCTGATTTCAAGCGGCTGGTCTACGAGTTGATGGATGGAGGATGCCGCTATTTCGTCTTGGAGCTGTCCAAGTGCACGATCATGGACAGCACGTTTCTGGGCATCCTGGTGTGGTTTGCGCGGAAGTTTGAAGAGCGGAACAAGGGTGAGGGAGGTCTGGTATTGCTCAATGCTTCCTCGAAGATCCAGGACTTGATTACCAGCCTGGGGATGATGGAATTTTTCACCATTGCTGAGGGCAAGGCTTCACCTGAAGGCGGTGTGAAGGAGTTTGAGATGGCCCAGGGGGATGTGAGCAAGGCGGAGCATGCGCGCCTGGCCTTGGAGGCCCACCAGATCCTGATGGAAGCTAATCCGGAAAACGTTGGTCGTTTTCAGGATGTGGTGAAGTTTCTTGAGCAGGACTGGAAGAAGTCGATGGCGCAGGGCGAGGATGACGGGGGTGGTCTTGAGAGGGCACACTGAGCCCGTGGTTTTCCCTGCGGGAGAGTAGGGATGTCAGTTGGAGGTTCGGATTTGTGGTTGGAGGCTAGGAGGCGGGTTTGAACATGCGGTGCAGGTAGGCGAGGCTCTGTCTGGCTATGGCATCGGCGCCTTCCTCAAACTTGAAGACTTCCACTGAGACAGTGCCGTTATAGCCGACTTCATTGAGGGCCTTCACGATGGGGGCGTAATCGACGTTTCCGAAGCCGGGGCCCTTGAGGTTTTCATCGTTCGCGTGGAAGTAGGCGAAGTGGGGGTAGGATTCCCGGATGATTTGAGGTATGGGCTTCGGCTCGCTGCACATGGCCTTGACATCAAGAATGATCTTCATGGCCGGACTCTCGAAGCTTTGTGCGAAGCGGACAGCCTCCTGGGCGGTGTTGACGAAATTGGTTTCTGCCGGAGAAAGGGGTTCGAAGCAGATGATGATGCTGCGTTCCTCTGCGCGGCGGACGGCATTCATGAAGCCTTCGCGGGCCCAGTTCCATCCTTGTTCGGGGGAGACTCCCGGTTCCAGGCTGCGTTGCTTAGGAGAGCCGACGATGATGGATTGGCCTCCGAGATCGGCGCAAAAATCGACCAGGTCGACGAAGTAACGGGCGGTTTTTTGGCGGATGCCGGCATCGGGATGGGTGAGGTGCATGCCCTCGGCCTTGACGAGGACCCAGTGGATGCCGGAGATGGCGATTTGAGTTTGCGCAGCCAGATCGCGGATGCGCTGGCGTTCGGACTGAGGGATATCTGTGACGTAGGGGGCGATGGTGAAAGGGGCTATTTCGATGGCATCGTAACCGGTTTGCCGGGCGTGTTTGAAGGACTCCTCGAGGGACCATCCCTGGTAGATTTCGTTACAGATGGCGAAGCGCATGGAGGGAGTTTGTGCCTGAATTGGCGGGAGGGGGCAAGGCAGGGCTGCGGTGCTTTTTGGTGTTTTCCCGGTCGGGCGGGGAGAGTAGCGTTTCGCGCGCATGAAATTTGCGAAATACCACGCTCTGGGAAACGACTATTTGGTGATGGAGCCGGACCAGTTGGTCCAGCCGATTGATCCCGAACATGTGCGCAGGATCTGCCATCGCAATTTCGGCATCGGCTCGGATGGTATCCTGCTCGGGCCGTTGCCTTCGGAGCAGGCCCCCTTCGGCCTTCGCATCTTTAATCCGGATGGCAGTGAGGCGGAGAAGAGCGGCAACGGCCTGCGGATTTTCTCCAGGTATCTCTATGATCGGGGATTGGTGGGTGAAACAGAGTTTGCCATCGAGACGCCGGGAGGGGTGGTGAAGTCCACCGTGATGGAAGGTGGGGCCCGGGTGAAAGTCGAGATGGGGGCTGTCACCTTTCAGAGTGATCGAATTCCGGTTGCGGGGCCGGTGCGCGAGGTCATCCGCGAGAGCGTGGAGGTGTGCGGGCGGAGGCTGGAATTCTGTGCTGCATCGATTGGTAATCCGCATTGTGTGGTCCCGATGGATGCGGTGTCGGAGTCGCTGGCGCGTGAGCTGGGTCCGGTGTTGGAGACCCATCCGTTGTTTCCCAAGAGGACGAATGTTCAGCTGCTGCAAGTGCTGGACCGGTCGCGCATCCGGATTGAGATCTGGGAACGTGGAGCGGGCTATACCCTCGCCTCGGGCAGCAGCAGCAGTGCTGCTGCTGCAGTGGCACGCCGGCTGGGGCTTTGCGACAAGTCGATTACCGTTTGCATGCCGGGCGGCGAGATTGCCATTGAGATGGACGATGCATATGCGGTCCTGATGACGGGGTCCGTGACGCGTGTGGGGGACGGGGTTCTGCATTCCGAGATGTTGGGGTAGCCGGCGGTTTGCATCGGGTGGCGGGGGGTAGGGTGGTTGGTTTGCGGTTGATGCGCCCCCTTTGCGGGGCGCATGGGGTGAGGAGTTGGAATAGTGTGGGGGAGTGGGAGCGGCTCGGGTCAGGGGGGTGCCTGGGCCGGGTGACCGGG
>JBMTVN010000249.1:0-6262 GCA_049451415.1 Limisphaerales bacterium
GCGTGCGATACGTGGCAGCACGGCATGGGTTTCGGCCCAGTGCTGCCAGGCCTGGTCCATTTCGGTGACGAGTTCGGGGTGCTCGTCCACGAGGTTGTGTTGTTCGGTGCGATCGGAGGCGAGGTTGTAGAGTTCCCATTGGTCGGAGCCGGTTTTGCCGATCAGCTTCCAGTCGTTTTTTCGAGCCACGCGGTCGTTGTAGTGTTCCCAGAACATCCATTCGGGTTGGGGCTGGACTTTGTCCTGGATGGTGGGGGCGAGGCTGTGTCCCTAGAGGGGGGTGATGGAGTGCTGCTTGTAGGTGGCGGGGTAGGGAGTCCCGGTGAGTTCAAGGAGGGTGGGGACGATATCCGTGAGGTTGCCGCGTGTTGGGGTGATGGATCCGGGTTTGGTTTTGAGTCCGGCTGGCCAATGGATGATCAGCGGGGTCGAGATGCCGCCTTCGTAGAGTCGGGCCTTGTATCGGCGGAAGGGCGTATTGGAGGCATTGGCCCAGGCGGTTCCGTAGGAGACTGCGCCCCAGATATCAGGGTTGTTGATGTCTTCGAATTTACCTCCGCCGAGGTCGTTGTAGGGTTCAGCGCAGGCGCCGTTGTCGGAGAGGAAGATCGTGATCGTGTTGTCCAGGAGGTCCTGTGAGCGGAGGTGGTTGAGGACCTGGCCGATGGCGTGGTCCATGCGGTGGACCTGCGCGGCGTAGACGGCCATGCGGTAGTCGAGCTGTTCCTTTTGTTCCGGGGTGAGTTGGGACCAGGGGCGGGCGCCGTCGTCGCGGGGAGACAGTCCCCAGGATTCCTCGACGATGCCCATGCTGACCTGGCGTTTCCAGCGTTCCTCGCGGAGCTTGTCCCAGCCCTTGAGGTATTGGCCCTTGAACTTGTTGATGTCTTCTTCTCTGGCGTGGAGGGGCCAGTGGGGTGCGTTGAAGGCGAGGTAAGCGAAGAAGGGTTGGTCTTGGGGCTGGTCCTGGAGAAATTGAATGAGGTGGCTGGCGAAGGCGTCGGTCGTGTAGTAGTTGGGGTCTGTGGGAGGATTGAGCGGGGTGTTATCGAGAGTGAGACCGCGCTTATCGTGGGGGCGGAGGTAACTGCAGGCGCCGGAGATAATGCCATAGAAGCGGTCGAAGCCGCGTTGGCGCGGCCATTTTTCCTGTCCGTGGTAGCCGAGGTGCCATTTGCCGGCCATGTAGGTGTGATAGCCGGCGGGTTGGAGGATTTCGGCGAGCGTGACGCAGTTACGGTTGAGAAAGCGGGTATAACCGGGTGCGGCGTTGGTGGGGGCGGTTTGGCCGGGGTCTTCGGCGAGGATACCTACGCCGGTTTGGTGTTGGAGGAGGCCGGTGAGGAGGGCGGCCCGGGTGGTGGAGCAGCGCGCGGTGTTTTAAAACTGGGTGAAGCGGAGGCCGTTGGAGGCGAGAGAATCGATGTTGGGTGTTGGGATCTCGCCGCCGTAGCAGCCGATATCGGAGAAGCCCATGTCGTCGGCAAGGATGAGGAGGATATTGGGACGTGGGTTTTGGGGTGCGGCGGAAAGCCTTGGGGAGGCGAGGAGGCTGGCGAGGATGAGTGCGGTGGCGAGCAGGGGATTCATGAGGTATAGATGATTCCAGAATCTGGGGCCTTGATGAAACGAAAAGTCGTTCGGGGGTGTCTTGAGGGGAGATTGGGGTTGGTCTTGAATGGGGATCTGGGGGAGGATGCGGGGTCGGGCTGATGAACGGAACTGGAACAGATTGAGTGATATGGACTGGACGCGTTTGGCAATTGCAGGGCTGGTGGTGGTTTTGGCTGGCTGCGGTTTAGAGAAGGAACCGGTGGCCAAGCTTGATGCTGAGGCTAAGCCTGTGGCGAGCAAGGCCGTGCTGGTGGAGGTGGGCGTGGTGGAGCGCGGACGGATTGAGGCGGTTTTGGAGCGATCTTCGCCCTTGGAGGCTGAGGTGCAGGTTTCCGTTTTGGCGAGGACGCAGAATCCCGCGGTTGAGTTGTTGGTGGAGGAGGGGGACCGGGTGGAGAAGGGAGAGGTTCTGCTGCGCTTGGAGAGTGACCGGCAGCAGACGGATTACGATCAGGCGCTGAGCCAGCTGGAGAAGGCGCAGATTGATTTTGATGCGACTGAGAAGCTGTATCGGGAGAGCCTGGTGAGTGATGCGGAGTATCGGAACATTCGGCATACCTTCAACCAGGCGAAGTCCCAGGCGGAGAATGCTCAGCGCCAACTGGATTATACGGATGTGCGGGCGCCGGTTGCGGGGACGGTGACGAGGAGGAGTGTCAAGGTGGGAGACACCGTCACGACGGGGACGCCGATCTTTGAGATTGTGGATTTGGATTCCATTGTGGCGGTGATTCATGTGCCGGAGCAGTATTTGCCGAAGTTGAAGGAGGAGATGGAGGCGCGGTTGTTTTCGGCGACCTTGGGAGAGGAGTCTTTTGCCGGTTACGTGAAGCGGATTTCACCCGTGGTGGAGGCGCAGGCGGGCACCGTGAAAGTGACGGTGGGTGTGCGGGATTTGGGTCGTTTGCGGCCGGGGATGTGGGTGGATGTGGAGCTGGTGTTGGATTCGAAGGAGGATGCTTTGCTGATCCCGAAGCGTTCGATTGTCTATGACAACGACCAGACCTTTGCCTACAAGCTCTTCACGGATACGAACGGTGTGGAGATTGCGAGGAGGCAGCTGGTGGTGGCGGAGAACGTTGACAAGCTGCACATCGAACCGAGGGGAGGTTTTGAGGCGGGGGACCGGATTGTGGTGGCGGGTCAATCCGGTTTGAAGGATGAGTCCCCGGTCCGGGAGGTGGGTGAGGAGGAATTGGAGGTGTTGGCGGCATCAAGCGGGGATACCAACAAGGTGGAGAAAGCAGTGGGGAGCTTGAATTGAGGAGCCGGGATACTTGGGAGTTTGCATGAAGGCACCGCAGGTTAAGCAGAACTTCACCACGGACCGGCCGGTTGCGGTGGTGATGGTATTTTTGGCGGCGGTGGTCTTTGGCTATTTTTCCCTCGGCCGCTTGCCGGTGACGTTGATGCCGGAGATGAGCTATCCGACGTTGACCATACGCACGGAGTATCCGGGGGCGGCGCCGGAGGAGGTGGAGAACGATATCAGCCGCCCGATTGAGGAGCAGTTGGGGGTGGTGAGCGGGTTGGCGGAGATCAGCAGTATCAGCCGGGCGGGGGTAAGCGACGTCGTGCTGGAGTTCATGTGGGGGACGTCGATGGTGGAGGCGATCCAGAACACCCTCGAGAAGCTGGACATGGTGTATTTGCCGCAGGAGGCGGAGAAGCCGTTGTTGTTGCACTACGATCCTTCCTTGGATCCGGTGATGGAATTGAGTTTGTCGCTGGCGGGCAAGGCGGGAGGGGATGTCCTGCAGCGGGAGGCGGACGCCCGGCGGTTGCGCCGGATAGCGGAACTGCAGGTGAAGCGGGCGGTCGAGCCGATCACCGGCGTGGCGGCGGCGCGGGTGCGTGGCGGGTTGGAGGAGGAGATTCACGTGTTGGTGGATGCGGACAAGCTGGACCGGGCGAATCTATCGATTGACCAGGTCTTGGGGCGATTGCAGGCAGAGAATATCAACTCGGCCGGGGGCAGGATCCGGGAGGGAAGTGCGGAATACATGATCCGGACCATCAACGAGTATCAGAACCTGGAGGAGGTGGCGAACACCGTGGTTTTCCGGAGGGATGGCCGGGAGATCAGGCTGAAGGACCTGGGGCAGGTGGTTTACGGGCAGCGAGACCGGGAGATGCTGACGCGAACGGATGGCGGGGAGAGCGTGCAGATTGATATCTACAAGGAGGCGGACTCCAACATGGTGCAGGTAGGGGAGCGGGTGAAGACTGCGGTGGGGACGGTGAAGGGTTCGGCGAAGACTACGATAGCCGGTCGTTTATACAAGGAGGAGGGGGTGATCCTGCAGGTGGTGGCAGACCGGTCGGTGTTTATCGACAACAGCATTCAGGAGGTCAAGAGCACGGCGCTGATGGGGGGGCTGTTAGCGGTAGTGGTGCTGTTGTTGTTTTTGCGGGATATCCGGACGACCACGATTGTGGCGGTGAGCATCCCGATCTCGATTTTTGTGACCTTTGCACCGCTGAACATGCTGGGTGTGTCCTTGAACATCATGTCGTTGGGCGGTTTGGCGATGGGGATCGGGATGTTGGTGGATTCATCGATTGTGGTATTGGAGTCGATTTATCGGTGCAGGGAGGAGGGGGATGGGATGCGTGATGCGGCGATTCGGGGGACGGCCGAGGTGAGAGGGGCGGTGATTGCGTCGACGTTGACTTCGGTGTGTGTCTTCTTTCCGATGGTTTTTGTGGAGGGGATGGCGGGTCAGGTTTTTAGCGACCTGGGTTTAACCGTTGTGACCTCGTTGCTGGCGTCTTTGGTGGTGGCGGTTTGGTTTATCCCGATGCTGGCAAGCCGGGGCGGGTTCAGGTTGAAGGAGGCGAGCGGCTGGATGGTGCATCCATTGGCGGGGTGGTCGGGGCGGTTGAGTCCCGGGAGTATGGTCTTGAGGGTTTTTTTGCCGATGCTGGTGCTTTTGGGGGTGATGGTGTTTGTGGTGTATGGGGTATCGAGAGCGAGCTTGTGGGGCGGGCCGCCGGGGCAGGCTAGGGAGCAGATGTCGCTGGTGCGAGCGGCCGGTATTGTTTCCGGGTGGTGGCTGTGGGTTTGTTTGGTTCCGTTTGTGGTTGCGTTGGGGAAAGTTCGGTTTGGGTCGGCGGATTTCCGGGGTGAGAGTCTGGCGGAGGTGTGGGGTGGTTGGCGGCTGTTGCAGGAGGCGAAGAATTCCGGGCGGGGGGTCACTCGGGCGGGTGGGTTTCTTTATGCGTTGGTGCGTCTTCCTGTGCTGATGTTGCTCGAGCTCGCCGGACTGAGTGTGGTTTGGGTGATACGGTTGTTTGCCGTTGGAGTGTTGGGATTGTCGAAGGTGTTCGGGTTCATGGGGAGATTCGTGCCGTCGCGCAGGAGCGGGGACTCTGGTCGCAGTTCAGGCGGGTGGTATCGCGGGGTCTTGGGTTGGGCCTTGCGACATCCGGGATGGATGTTTGTCTTGGCGGCGGGTTGCTTTGCTTTGACCTATTCGGTGGGGCGATCCCTGGAGAGCGAGCTATTGCCTGAGGTTCATCAGAGCGAGTTCACCTTTGAGGCGGCGTTGCCGGTGGGGACCCCGCTGGACGAGACAGTGGCTGTATTCGAGGGTTTGGAGCGTGCGGTCCTGGCCAGGAAGGAGGAATTACACATTGAGACCCTGCTGGTGATGTATGGTTTCGACACGACGAACATGAAGCGTTCGGATGAGGGGGAGCATTCGGCGAAGTTCAAGGTGCTATTGGTGCAGACGGAGGAGCCGCGGGCGACGGAGGAGCATGCGGTTCGGGAAATCCGCAGGTTATTTGATTCGGTGCCGGACGTGGAGACTCGGGTAACGCGACCGGTTCTGTTTAGTTCCAAGAAACCGGTGGTGGTTCAGATCAACGGTGAAGATCTGGATGAATTAAAGAGCTATTCGGACGAGGCAGTTGGTTTGTTGTCAGGTTCACCGGAACTGGCGGATGTAGAGCCGACCCTGAGGTCGGGTGCGCCCGAGGTGCAGATCAGCTACGACCGGCAGCAGATGATCCGGCATGGGTTGAACATCAACCAGGTGGCGAATCGTGTGCGGGATCTGGTGAAGGGGGCTGAGGCGACGCGGTTGAATCGCAGGGATCGCCGGGTGCCGATTGTGGTGCGGTTATCGGAGGCGGACCGGGAACAGGTGTTGGACGTGGGCAAATTGACGGTGAATCCCGGAGGGACGACGCCAATTCCGTTGAATGCGATTGCGGAGTTGAACGTGGGCGAGGGGCCGAGCGAGATACGGCGGATTGACGGGAAGCGGGTGGCCTTGGTGGAGGCGAACATTGGGGGTGGATCGTTGGGGGCGGCGGTGGCCGAGGTGGAACGTGTATTGAGGTCAGGCATTGACTGGCCGGTTTACATGGACTTTGTGATTACGGGCCAGAACCAGGAGTGGGAGCGGAGTCGGGGCAGCTTGTACCTGGCATTGGCGCTGAGCCTGTTTCTGGTGTATGTCATCATGGCTTCGCAGTTTGAGTCCTTTATTCAGCCGTTGATCATTATGTTTAGCATTCCGTTAGCCTTTGTGGGGACGGTAGTGGGGTTGAAGCTTTGGGGGATGAACCTGTCTGTGGTGGTATTCCTGGGGATGATCATGTTGGCGGGGATCGTGGTGAACAACGCGATCGTGCTGGT
>JBMTVN010000250.1:0-6210 GCA_049451415.1 Limisphaerales bacterium
GAGAGGGGGTTGGGGCCCAGTTGGGCGAGGCCTTGGGTGGCAGCGGTTTTATGGATGGTGAAGTGGATGAAGTTGTTGACGGGGCTTTCCTCGGGTGTTTGAAGATTGAACTCGAGGTGGGCCTGCATGACGGGCTGGATATCGGGTATTTTGAGGAAGACCGTTTTGTGGTCCTGGGAGAGGGCGGCTTGGGTGATGGTCCAGTTTTCGCGGCCCTCCGATCCGTCGATTTTGAGGTCGGGGGAGCCGTATTGAGCACTCCAGCGATAGTTCCAGGCTTGGAGATGGTAGTTGCCGGCGTCTAGGGCTGAGTCGGGGTCGAT
Organism: Limisphaerales bacterium; assembly: GCA_049451415.1. Classification (GTDB taxonomy): domain Bacteria; phylum Verrucomicrobiota; class Verrucomicrobiia; order Limisphaerales; family JAHDYP01; genus JBMTVN01. The sequence continues at coordinate 324 of JBMTVN010000250.1, forward strand.
GGGGTTGGTGAAGGAGATGACGAGGCCGTCGGAGGTGACGTGGAGGGATTCGGGGAGGTGGAGGGGTTGTCCGGTGTAGCGGATGCGATAGAGTCCACCGGGTTTGGTTTTGTTACTGGCCCAGCCGTAGAGGCCTGCGGCGTAGAGTTGGCCATCGTGGGGGTGGAAGACCCCGCGCATCACGCCGGTATCGAAATCGAGGGGGAAGCGGGTGAGGCCGCCTTGGCGGGTGCCGTCGACCGTTTCATGGAGGACATGGAACATATGGCCCATGCCATAGGAGAGCGTGATGAGTTTATTGGAGAGCGGGCCCCATCGGTTATCGGGGACCCAGAGGTGGGTGCCCCCGGAGCGGTCCACGAAATTATGGACCCAGCAGAGGGGCTGGTCATAGTTGGTGCGTTTTGGTTCGTCCTGCCAGGACCACATATTGCCGTAGAAGCCGCCGGGCTCGACCCAGTTGATGCGGTTGGCGGGCATCCAGTGGCCCTGGTTATCGACGCAGGTGATTTCGTTATTCGGGCCGATCCCGAGTCCGTTTACCGCGCGGAAGCCGCGGGCGACGATTTCGCTATGCTGGCCGTCAGGTGAGATTTTGAAGAGAGTGCCGTGATGGGGGTGGGAGGCTGGGAGGGCGTGGCGGGCGCACTTGATGTAGTAGAGATTGCCTTCTGCATCCGTTTTGAGGTCATTGGCGAACTCGTGGAAGTGTTCACTGACCATGCAGTCGTTGTTGAAGTTCTCGTAGAAGTCCGTTTCGAGGTCGCCGTTGAGGTCATGGAGGCGGGTGATTTGGTCGCGGCCGAGGACGTAGATGGTGTTGTTGATGACCTTGACGCCGAGGGGTTGGAAGAGGCCGGTGGCGATGCGTTTCCAGTGCAGTTCATTGAGGGAGTCATTGATGCCGTCGACGAGCCAGGCATCGCCGTTCCAGGTTACTGCTACTGCGCGTTGCCCATCGGGGAAGAAGTCGAGTCCGCCGAACCGCAGCCAGGACTGCCAGGGGTTATTATCGGGGGCTGTGAGTGTGTCGATGGCATAGGGGCCGTCGTTGGTGCCGAGTTTGCCTTGGGTGGTGAGCGTGGGGTTCCAGCGGGCTGGGCTGCCGTGGGTCAGTGGGGTGAGTGGGCTTGGTGGTGTTGAGTCTTGGAGGAGGGTGAGCAGCGTATCGGGTGAGGGTTTGACCTGATTTTGGAGGAGGATTTTGAGGTGGGTGGTTTGGGTTGAGGGGGGGATTTCAAGGGCGAGAGTATGGGCGTTGGAGGTGAGCCATGAGATATTGGTGGCATTGCAGGCGAAGGCGGCGAAGAGGGAATTGTCGGGCTGGGGTGAGGAGTGTCCGGAGAGCGCCAGGATTTGCCGGGGAGAGAGTTGGGTGGTGTCGATACGGAGGTCGGAGATGATCCCGGTGAACCCGGTTGTTGCGGGGAAGTTTGGGTTGGTGTAGCCGATTTGCAGCGCAGCGCCGGAGAGGGGTGCGGAGGGTGCGAGTTTGCCTTGGGCGTCCGGTGAGCCGTCGAGGAATAGCGTGATGGACTCGTTGTTCTTGGACCAGACGAGCGCGGCATGGTGCCATTGGTCATCAGTGACGGTGCGTGAGCCGGTGATGCAGCCGACCCAGCCGACATCGAAATTCAGTTTACCGTTACGGATGAAGAGGGATTTACCATTGGGGATCCAGAGGCCGGAGGGTTGGGTTTCTGCGATGAGGGTGCCATCGGTTTTCGTTTTGAAGCGGAGGCTCCAGGTGAGGTCGGTTTGGAGGAAGTTCGGGGTGACATTGGAGGCGAGAGTGGCCTTGGATTCTCCGTTTAGGAGAAGCGCTTTTGAGGAATTGGGGAGCGTGGTGATGCTGGTTTGATGGAGCAGGAGTTGGGTGGGGCTGGGCTGGCCTGGGGCGGGTGGCCATTGGAGGGCCGGTGTTGGGAGGGAGACGGCTTTTGTGGATGAGGTGGTTGTTGAGGGGGATTGTGGGGGCAGGAGAGCGGCGATCGATTTGGGGGTGCTTGAGTTTGGGGCGGATTCGGGGTTGAAGAGCTGGAGTTGGTGGTCGGGGGAAGTGGCGATTTCGAGAAAGAGCGATTGCGGGTGGGGAGGGATTTCGAGGGTTCGGACGAACGTGGGTTGGCTGGGTGAGCCTTCGATTGAGGGGGATTCGAGGATGGGGATGGAATTGACCGTGTAGTGGAGGATGACGTGTTGGTTATGGAGGTAGAGGCCTTTCCAATGGGCGAGGCTGTGGGGGATGGGACCGTAGGGGAGGGGTCTTGGGTCAGCAAAGTCTCCATTAAGAGACCAGCCGGGGCGGGTGGGGTTTTCGAATTGGAGAGAGCCCTGGATGCTGGGGTAGGCCCAGTGTTCGCCGTCGAAGGCGACACCTTTGAGGTTGAGGAATCCGTCGGTCCAGCCGGCGGCGTAGCGGAGGAGGTCAGTATCGAAGAGGACGTTGGCGTGTGGTTGGGGGGAAGTGTTGGTCGAGTAGTTGAGGGGGATGGCGATGCCTTTATAGGCGATATTGGTGGGTTGGTTGGAGACTTCTATGGAGGCGGAGAAGAAGGGGCCATAGTCCATGGCGAGCCAGGGTTCCGGAGGGGTTTGGGCGTGGCTTAGAGTTGCGAGGGTGCTGATGAGGATGGCTGCGAGGCGGTGGAACACGGCCGAGTTTTTACGGTTTTAACAGATCGGTTGACCAGTCTCTTTTGGCGGGAGAGGAGAGGGGAGTGGGAAGAGGGTGGGTAGGGGGATGTCGGGTTATTTTGGGGTTTGGAGTTGTTGGCGGGTGACGTGGGGGTCGAGGCGGGCGAAGAGCGTGCAGGCGAGGCGTGATTTCAGGCGTTCCCAGAGTGTGCGGGATTTCTGCCAGGTTTGGCGCGTGATGGGCTGGGAGTAGTCTGTATGGGCGTTAAAGACATGAAGGGCCTGGTGGAGGATATCGGGGTGGGTGAAGCGGACGAGCAGTTCGTAATTGATGCCGAGGCTGCGTCGGTCGAGGTTGGCGGAGCCGAGGTAGAGGGCCTGGTCGATGAGGATGAATTTGGTATGGAGGATTTGGGGTTGGTATTCGGCGATTTGGACATGGGAGCGGAGGAGGCGTCCATAGAGGCCGCGGGTGGCGGATTGGAGGAGTGGGACGTCGGATTTTCCCGGGAGGATGAGTTGGACGGAACCGCCCCGGCGGGAGATGCGTTGGAGGGCACGGAGGAGGCGGCCGGGTGGCAGGAAGTAGGCGGAGATGATCTTGACTGACTTGGCGTGGCGGAGGTCGGAGCGGAGTTGTTGGCGGACGGGATGCGGGGGGCGGCCTGGGCCGCTGGTGATGACCTGGGTTCCGTGGATGGTGGTTTTGCGGTTGGCGAGCGGGCGTTGGAGGGGGCGGGGTTTGCGGTGACGGAAGTCGGCGAGTTGGAACAGCGTATCGAAGGAGCGGTTGAGGTCGGGGATGGCGGGGCCATGGAGGATGAGGCCGAGGTCGCGCCAGCCTTGGTGGATACCGTCGCCGGTGAAGTTATCGGTGATATTGAAGCCACCGATGAAGGCTTTGGAGTTATCGACGACGAGGAGCTTTCTGTGGTTGCGGATATTGAAGTGGTGGAGGCTGAGGGGGTTGAACCATCGGACGAGGCCGCCGGCGGCGCGGAGGTCATTCCAGAAGGAGTCGGGAAGGTAGAGGGACCCGAAGCTATCGATGAGCGTTCGGACGCGGACGCCGCGTTGGGCGGCTTGGACCAGGGCGTTGCGTATGCGTTGGCCCGGGGGTGAGTCGGTGTAGATGTAGGTTTCGAGGTTGACGGAGTGTTGGGCGAGCTGGATGGCCTGTTCCATGGCGGCGAAGGCGTGGTCGCCGGTCTGGAGCCAATCCCACTGGAGGGGTGGGCCTTGGTTTGGTGGCTTGGTGGGCACGTATGCCATCAAGCTGCCGGAAACTAACGGCAAGTCAACGTTGGCTGCCTGCCGTTTTTCTGGTGTGTGAGGTTAGTCGCGTTTGGCGGCGTCGCGATCGAACTCCTGTTGGGCCCGGCTGAGGCCGGGGAGGAGTGAGCGCTGGATTTCGGCCATGTTACTGGCGTCGGTGGGGGTCTTGAGGACGGTGACCTTCATGAGGAGGATGAGTTCTGCGCGGCTATTTTTGTCGGTAGTGCTGCGGAACAGAGCACCCAATCCGGGGATATCCTTGAGGATGGGGACACCCGATTTTCCACTGGTGCGGTTATCTTCGATATAGCCACCGAGCATGATGGTTTCACCGTCGCGGACGCTGAGCGTGGCTGAGGCGGTCCGGGAGGTGGTCGTGGGGACGTCGTTTTGGTCGATTTTGACGAATTCGCCCAGCTGACTGATGTCCTGGTAGATATCGAGGACGACGAGGCCATCCGGGGTGATGTAGGGGGTGACCTCGAGTTGGACGCCGACTTGGACCTGTTGGACTTGGGAGCGGGTACTGGAGGAGCCGACGAAGCCGTAATCGACGAAGCCGGTGACGTAGGGGACAGTGGACCCGGAGAAGAAGGAGCCGGGGACGGCGTGGGAGGTTTGGATACGGGGGCGTTGGAGGATGCGGACCTTGCTATCGGTGGCCATGGCCTGGATGGCGATGTTGAGGTCATCGCCGAGCCGTCCCCAGTAACTGAAGCCTGAGGGCGAGGCGGAGGGGAAGTTGGTGAGCACGCCGAAGAAGCCATTATTGACGGCACCGGTTCCGGAGAAGTCATTGCCGAAGCGTTTGGGGGTTTGGTAGTAGGAGACTCCCAATTCCTGGCTATCGCCGATGGCGACGGCGACCACGATGCCTTCGATGAGGACCTGGGCGAGGAGGACATCGACCTTGGAGACGATATTGGTGATCATGACCATGTCCTGGTTATTGGCGTAGACGATGAGGGAATTGGAGCGTTCATCGGGGACGATTCGGGCATCGCCGAGGACTTCTGTCATTTCGTCGTCCCCGCCGCCGCCGCTACGGTTGAGGATGGAATTGAGGCGTTGGCGGAAGGATGAGGAGGTGGAGGTGCCTGGGGTTGTGGTGGCTGTGGGGGTGTTGACTGGGCGGGCGGTCGCGGCTTGTTGGGGGAAGTAGGCGCCGCCGTAACCGCCGTAGCTGCCGTAGCCATAGCTGGAACCGTAGCCTCCGATGCCGGAGCGGGAGCTGGTTCCGAGCCCGCCGACGCCGCGGTAATTCCCGGCTGCGCCGAGGCGCGATCCACCGCCGAAGCCGCCGACTGTGCGGGATCCTCCGAAGTTACCCATGCCGCCCATGCCGGCGTTGGATCCGACGGGGGCCGTGCCTGAGATGAGGGCGCTCATGGTGCCGTAGATATCGGTGACCCGGCCGAATTTGATGGGGATGACTTCCAGTGCGTATTCGGATTCGGGCTGGACGTCGACGCGTTCGATGAGTTGGAGCATGCTGCGGACATTGGAGGCATAGTCGCGGAGAACGAGAATCATGGAGGAGTCGATGGGGATGATGCCCTGGGGGGTCTTGGCGAATGTTTGGAGCATTTGTGCGACTTCTGAGGGGATGGCGACTTTGAGTTGCACTACTTGGGTCACGTATTCCTCGGAGTTGGGGATGGTGTCGATCGTATCGGAGCCGAGGAGTTCGCCGCCTTCCTGGAGGGAGTTGGCGACGGGGACGGCTTTGACGAACTTATCGCCTTGGGGGATGAGAGTGATGCCATTGAGGGCGAGGGCGCCTTGGATGGCCTGGATGGCTTCTTCCTTCTCGAGTTGGCCTTCGGTGTAGAGAGTGATGGAGCCCGTGATATTACTGGGGTGGAGGACAGTGCGTCCGGTGAGGCGGGCATATTCGGCGAAGGCGTGGGTGAGGGGTTCATTCTCCATCTTATAGGAGTAACCGATGACTGGGGCTGGGGTGGCGGCAGGGGGC
>JBMTVN010000251.1:0-6173 GCA_049451415.1 Limisphaerales bacterium
CAACTGCGTGAGGGGTTAGCTGTTGGCCGTGGGGAGTTAGCAGTGGGGCGTTGGGCTGGCGAGGGGCGTCTGCATACTGCCAACCGTCAACCGCCAACTGTGTGAGGGGTTTGCAGTTAGCAGTGGGCTGTTAACAGTGGGGCGTTGGGTTGGCGAGGGGCGTCTGCATACTGCATACCGCGTGAGGGGTTTGCAGTTAGCAGTAGGCTGTTAGCAGTGGGGCGTCGGGTTGGCGAGGCGCGTCTGCATACTGCCAACCGTCAACCGCCAACTGCGTGAGGGGTTAGCTGTTGGCCGTGGGGAGTTAGCAGTGGGGCGTTGGGTTGGCGAGGGGCGTCTGCAAACTGCCAACCGCCAACTGCCAACTGGTTTTGTGGTTTGCTATTGGCTGTGGGGAGTTGGCAGTGGAGCGCTGGGCTGGGGGGAGGCGTCTGCATACTGCATACCGTCAACTGCCAACCGTGTGATTGGTTTATCTTTCGAGGATGGCGGTGGCGGTGGCGTAGTTGGCGGTATGGCTGAGGCTGAGGTGGATGGCTGTGGCTTGGAGGGAGGAGAAGAGTTCGGCGCCGCGTTCATGCAGGACCACGCAGGGTTGGCCGGAGTCCTTGCGGCAGATCTCCATATCAAGCCAGTTGAGCTTTGCTCCGATGCCGGTGCCGAAGGCTTTGGAGATGGCTTCCTTGGCAGCGAAGCGGGCGGCGGCGGCGGGAGCGGGATCGCGATGGGACTGGCAGTAGGCCCATTCTTCCGGGCGCAGGAAGCGGAGGATGAAATGGTTTCCGTGGCGTTCTATTGCGGCGCGGATTCGCTCTACTTCCACGATATCGACGCCACTACCGAGGATCATGCGGGGTTGGTGTAGGGGGCCATGAGGTGGAGCATGTCGCGCACGGCGGTTTCGATTCCGGAGAAGACTGCGCGGCTGATGATGCTATGGCCGATGTTGAGTTCGACCATATGGGGCACGCAGAGGAGGGCGTGTAGATTGTCGTAGTTGAGGCCATGCCCGGCGTTGACCTGGAGGCCAAGGGCGTGGGCTTGTCGAGCGGAAGCGATCAGCCTTTGGAGTTCACGGTCGCGGTGTTCGGGGTGGTGGTAATGCTCTGCGAATGCGCCGGTATGCAGTTCAATGAATTGTGCGCCGGTTTTGGCCGCGGCATCCATCTGGTGCGGATCGGGGTCGAGGAAAAGGCTGACTTCGATACCGGCTCCGGTGAGCTTTTTGCAGACTTCCGTGATGGGAGTGGGATTGGAAGCAACGTTGAGGCCGCCCTCTGTGGTGATTTCCTGGCGATGCTCGGGGACGAGGCAGACGATGTCGGGCTTGAGTTTCAGGGCGATCTCGACGATTTCCGGGGCGATGGCCATTTCGAGGTTGAGCCGGGTGGCGATGCATTCGCGCAGGCCCCAGCAATCGCGGTCCTGGAGGTGGCGGCGGTCTTCGCGTAGGTGGGCGGTGATGCCGTGGGCTCCGGCCTTTTCGCAGGCGAGCGCGGCTTGGACGGGGCAGGGTTCACTGCCGTCGGTTTTACCGCGGTAACGGGCCTCGCGAAGCGTGGCGACGTGGTCGATGTTAACCCCGAGTTTCAGCATGTTACCTCTTGGTGGCGGGGGGGAGAGCGCGCGGGGTCTGGGGTTTGGCGGCGGGTGCAGTGGTGCTTTTGGCGGGGACGCCCGGTTTGACGGGGGCCGCTGAGGGTTGCACTTCGAGATCGGCAAGGGGGAAGTGGACGCTCTCGATCCAGCGGGCGAGCAGGACGAGTTCGGGGCCGCTGAGGCCGATTTGGGATTTCCGGTTGAAGGACCACTTGCGCGGGCTTTCAGCGACGATTTCCGTGGCGGAGTTGCCGAGGAGTGGTGCGGCGGCCTGGAGCCAGGGGAGGGCGGGTTGGGCGCGGGACATTTGGGGAGTTTTGCTCATGACCGAACCCAACTGTGTGAGCATCAGCCATTGTTTGATGCGATGCTCGGTGATTTCCCAGCTGTAGTGGATGAGGTTGGTGGCTGCGAGCTGGTTCAGCAGTTCGGCTGGAGGGGGACTGACCGGGAAGGAGGGGAACAGTCCGGCGACGGCGTATTCCCCACCGGGTCCGGTCATGGACTGGAAGGATGGCACGATGATCGGCACGGTGCCCCGCCAGACGATGGTATGGTTGGTGGAATCGTAGAACACGTCGGGTTTACCGCTGGGGGAGAAGGCTGAGGGGATGAGGTCCGGGGCTTGTTGGGCGATTTTGGGCAACTGGTTGGTGAGGCCGGGCATGGGGAAGGCCATGAAGACCTGGCCGGCGCTGGCCTGCAGGCCCCAGGTGAAGAGGCGATTGGGCGCGGGGGCGAGGCCAAGGTTTTTCAGCAGCTGCACTTTTTCGAGGAGCGGGGCGATGCCGCGGGCGGCGCTGAAGGTGATCAGGGGTTCGGTGACGATGTTGGTGGGGACCTGCCAGGCTTCCAGCGGGCCGGTGACGTCTTCCGGGAAAGTGAGCGTGCCGGAGCTGCGCACGTTTTCCCCGTCGCCCCGGAACTGGATATCGAGGTGTGGCCAGGGGAAGTCGGTGGGGAGGTTGATGGATGGGGCGAGAGTCTGCAGGTCGATGGAGGCTTCGAGCCAGGTCCCGCTCAGTTCTGGCACCGGGCGTTGGCCGGCGCCGACGGTTTGGAGCATTTTGGCGAGGCCCGGTAGGGAGGGGGTTCCGACGCCGAGCAATCCCCACTCACCGGACTCGACCCAGCGGAGCCGGACAGGGGAGATGGGGTCACCGACTTCCATGGTGAGGAGACCTGCGGCAGTTCCCTGACGGATGGTGCCGAGGTTCCAGAGGCCGGCGATGGCGGCGATATTGGTGCGCCAGACGCCGAGGCGGTTGGGATCGAGGCGGACGGCCAGGGTGTAGTCGGTGGGGATTTTTTCGGCACCTTGGAGGATGAGGGCGAACTCATTATCCCAGAGTTCCTTCGCCATGGTGTTGAGGACCGGGCGGGTGGCGGCGGCGGCATTGGAGCTGATGATCCCTTGGCCGAGGATGGCAGGGGCTTCGCTGACGCGGTTGAAGAGGTGGTTGAGCAGGGCTTTGCTTTCGGCCATGGCACCCACCTTTTTGAGGGTGGTCCCCTGGGGATCCGCTGCGGCCTGTTTCGCCCCGACGAAATGGACCTCAGCCATGACCTTTGGTGGGGTGGCCGGTTCCTGTTTGGCAGTGCAGCCGGCGGCCAAGATGGCCGCCAACCCAACCAAGGTAAGCAGTCGGATAGTCATAAGAACCCGGATTCCTTGCCAGACGCGGATGGAATTATCAAACCGATTTCCGGTCCTTTACGCTGGACGGGCCGGGCTGCGGGTGGTTGGTTGGGCGCGTTGCTTTTCAAGGAGGTGACATGCGGTATCCGTTTATTGGAGTCCTGCTACCCTATGTATTCGGGGTTCTTTTGGGCACTTGTCTTGAGGTGCCCCTGGGGCTGCTGTTTGCCGTTACGGCGCTACTCGTGACGGCGTGGTGGTCGTTTTGGGCTTTGGCGGGTGGAAGTGCTTGGCGGAATGAGCGAGCGGCCCGCAGGGTATTGATTGGGGCGCTGGTGGCGGCCGGCTGGTTGAACATGCGGAGGCATGTGGAGGTGGTTTCACCGCAGGATGTAAGGCTTCGGGTGGGTGGCGAGGCGGTATTAGCCCAGGTGGAGGCACGGTTGGCCGGGGTGCCGGAGTTGCGGGCGGTGGAGGAGTCAACCGGCGTGGAGTGGCGGACCCGGGCGGTGTTGGATCTGGAGAGGATACATTTGGGGAGAGGTGTGATGGCGGTTCGGGGCCGAGTTCTGGCCACCTATCCCGGACAGCTTGGGCCGGGCTATGGACGTGGGGCGCGGGTTCGGGTTTATGGTGTGTTGAAGGAGCCTCCCGGGGCAGCGGCCCCCGGGTTGTTTGACCAGCGGTCTCATGGATTGCGGAAAGGGATCACGCACCTGTTGGTAACGGACGAGCCTGGGGACTGGGAGCTGGTGTCGGGGGTTGAGGTTGAGGGTTTTCTGGGGTGGGCGGCTCGCACCTTGGCGAGGGGGTTGCCGGAGGAGGATCCTGCGACGAGGCTGCGTTGGGCGATGTTGCTGGGGTGGCGGGGAGTGATGACCGAGGAGTTGAGGGAGCCCTTTTTGCATTCGGGAACGATGCATGTGTTCGCGATCAGCGGTCTGCATATTTCACTGGTATCCATCATTCTGACCTCATTACTGCGGTTGCTGCGGGTTCCACGGGGTTGGGTGGGGGTAGTGGTGTTGCCGGCGTTGTGGTGCTACGTGGGGTTGACGGGGTGGCAGGCATCGGCGGTGCGGGCGAGCGTGATGATGTCCGTGGTGGTGGCGGGTTGGGCCTTGCGGCGTCCCAGTGAGTTGCTGAACTCGCTGGCCGGGGCGGCCTTTATGTTGTTGGTTTGGGACCCGCGCCAGCTGGGTGATGCGGGTTTTCAATTGTCCTTCGGGGTGGTTTTGAGTTTGGCGGTCCTGGCGCCGGTGTTTTCGGCCTGGGGTGCGAAGTGGCTTGAGCCGGAGCCGTGGTTGCCGTCCGAGTTCTATTCGAGCCGATGGGAACGAGTACGGCAGCTGGCGTATAAGAGTTGGAAATCGTGCAGCGTTTCCACCGCGGCTTGGCTGGGGTCTGCACCGCTTGTCGCCTGGTATTTTCACGTGCTGACGCCGGTGTCCCTGCTGTTGAATCTCCTCGTCGTGCCGCTTGCCGGCGTGGTGGTGCTGGCGGGCCTGTGCAGTATGGCGACAGGTGGCTGGTGGGACTGGGCTACGGAGTGTTTTAACGCCAGCGGTTGGCTGGCGATGCGCCTGATGCTTTGGGCCAGCCGGCGGGGTGAGGAGTTGCCTGGAGCCTGGTGGCCAGTGGCCGGTCCCCCGGTGTGCCTGGCTTTGGGGTATTACGGTGTGCTGCTTTGGGTGGCGCTGCGGGCCAGTGGCATGGCGCAGTTCTGGAAGCGGGGTTGGTTGGCTTTGTCGCTTGGACTGGCGACATGGGGTTTTGGGATGGCGGTGTGGGATCGAAGCCGCGGCTTGGAGGTGATCGTCCTGCCGGTGCGAGGTGGCGACTGTGTCTGGGTGGATTTGCCTGGGGCGGCTGGGGACGTGTTGCTGGATAGCGGGGATGCGCGGGCTGCGGAATGGGTGACGGGTCCTTTCTTGAGGGCGCAGGGATTGGGCCATGTTCCGGTGCTGGTCTTGTCCCATGGTGATGCGGGGCACGTGGGTGGGGTGCCGGCGTTGCTGGCTGATTTTGGCGTGGGAGAGTTGTGGTTGAGTCCCTTTGAGGCGCGGTCGCGGGTGTATCGCGACGTGGTGTCCGGTTTGGTGGATCAGGGAGTGAAGATCAGCCGTCTGGAGCGGGGGGTGAAGCGGGGGCCGTGGCGGGTGGTGCATCCGGTGGCGGGCGACCCGTGGACGCGGGCGGATGACCAGGCACTGGTAATGTTGTTGGAATGGGAGGGGTTTCGGATTCTGTTCTGCTCGGATTTGGGCCGACAAGGTCAGTTGGGGCTGATTGAACGCGAGCCCGGGCTTAGGGCTGACGTCCTGGTGGCGGGTTTACCGGCGGCGGAGGAGGAGTTTATGATCGACAGCTTTCTGGATGTCGTGAGGCCCCGGGCGATGGTAGTGAGCTGGGGTGGTCGGGGTCGTGAGGGGATTGTGTCACGAGAGAGCCACCTCCGGCTGGAGCGTCGGGGTATTCCGGTATTTTGGACTCGGGAGGCGGGGGCGGTGCGGCTCCGGGTTGGCGCCGGGCGGCTTGAGATGGAGGGGATGGAAGGCCGGAGGGTCTCGCTGGAGGTGTTAACGGCGGAGGAACTTACCGGGGCCGCCCATGCGGGACATCATGCGCTGGAATTTGCCCATTTTCTTCATCATCTGCTGCATCTGGCCAAACCGGTTGAGGAGGGTATTGAGTTCGGTGACCGTGGTGCCGCTGCCAGCAGCGATGCGCCGCCGGCGACTGGCATTGAGGATCTGCGGGGCGGCGCGTTCCTTGCGAGTCATGGAGCAGATCATGCCCTCCATGCGCTGCCTTATGACGGCGGGCGAGGCACTCAAGCGGGACAACATCGCAGGGTACAACTGTTCCTACATCCATGTGACTAGGATGAGGGCGTTCGACGAAATCCTGTATGTTCTCATGTGCGGAACGGGAG
>JBMTVN010000252.1:0-6129 GCA_049451415.1 Limisphaerales bacterium
CAAGATGCCGCAGGGGGGATGGATCTGCAACCCGAATCGGGTTCCGGGCCATGTGCGCTTTGCTTACCGGGAGCTGTCGACGGGGTAAATTTCCAGCGTATGGGCGGCGGGCAAACGCTGGCGGGAGATGGCGCTTTCAAGGGCCAGGATTTCCGCTGCCGCAGGATTGGCTGCGCGGAGGGCATTTTTGCGAAGGATGATCTGCCGGAGGTCTTCGCTCTGCTTCCAGGACGGTCCCTCACGGATAATCTGATAACGCGCCCAGTCCTCCGCACTGGCCTGCTGGATTCGCACGCCACTGATGTCGAGTGCGTAATCACCGGGTTCGAGTCCCGGTGCCTGGATATAGCAAAGCGGGCGGGGAGCCGGGTCGTCAGGGGAGACGCCGGAGGGAGTCGGTGTGGGTAGGCGTTCTTCCTGAATGTTGGCGGTGATCCTTGTGGCGGAGCGGTTTCGCCCGGTGAGTTCAATGCCGAACTGGCCCTCCCGCAGGGAGCCATCCTCCTTGTAACCGAAGCGCCAGGTGTTGGAACGCCAGCGGAGGCCGAACTCCAGGGCCACGGTCATCCGCCAATACCCGTAAGGAGTCAGTTCCAGGGTGTCCGTTAGTCTGGCGTGTTCGGGCGATGGCGATTCCCTGGCGAGCTGCAGCGCGTGGGCCTGCTCCAGTTGGCTCCAGCCATAGAGGTCGATGTATTCGCACTGGGAGCGTCCGGCAAGATCACGGAGTGCCGTGGCGTAGTGCCGCGCCAGCATGTCCTTGAAGGATAGTTCGTCCGGAGGATGGTGAAGCAGGGCCGGGCTGATGGGGGCGAGGAGGATCACCCGCACGCGCGTAGTCGCGATGGAGGAGGAGAGTGCCCGGACGAGTTGCTGCATGTTCTGCTGGAAGCCCTGGACGTTACCGCGCCCGGCCATGATGGCATCGGTCCCGAACGCGAGGATGGCGACGGTGTGCTGGGTGGGACGCACCTGCAGTTGCAGGTTTTCCAGCCAGTTGGTTCCACCTGCGTTGGTGGCACCGAGTGGATGCTCGGTGAGATGCGAATAGTGGTGGAAAGTGACGTGCGTGTTCGGCTGTTGGACCGTCAGCCGGGTCTCAAGGTAACCAAGCGCGGTTTCGCCCTGGAGGAGGCTGTCGCCCAGCAGCACGACACGGTCGCCGTTGCGAAATTCAAAGCCCGGCCTTGGGGGTTCCATGATGCGTATGCCCCGGGTGTTCGGTGCAAACGGATCCTTCCCCTGAACTGCCTTGCCTGTCTCGTCACTCCGGGACTGCCCGGCTGCATCCGGGAAGGGGCTTAGAAAATCAGGCAGAGCCTCAGCTGCGCGGGCGTGCAGTCCCGTGAGGAGAAGGGCTGCAGCGATTATAAGCCTCAGGAGTGCGGTTCGTGCCGTCATGCTGGTCAACAAAGGAAGGGGGATTAAAGAAAAGGTCAGGGGGCGTATGCAAGGGGTTAGTGGCGGCAAGGCCTGAACTTGGTGGCCTCCTGCGCCCCCCTGGTCCGGGGTTGCGGGCAAGAAAGCGCTTGCTCGTCAGCGGCGCGCTGGCTTGAATTTCGCCGGTGCTTTCCCAGTTCCTGAGTTTCAAGCGGTGTGCCGTCCGGCGCCGGAAATGTGCTCATATCCCGAGTTGGCTTGGGCTTTTGTTCACGGCTGGACTCTGGCTGGTCGCTGCCTCAAGTCGGCTCCCGGCAGGGGAGTTTGTCGACTTGGACGGTTGGGAGGACACCCTGCCGGGGCAGTCCGAGGAGGAACGGGCCGCACGGCGGGCCTGCACCATGTGCCACCTGTTTGTAGAGCCTGACATGCTCACCAGGAAGAATTGGGCGGAGCAGATACTCCCGCGGATGAAGGCACGTTTGGGAGTGGCCAAACCGGATTATGACAGTTCGCCGGAAGGGGAGCTGATCAGGTCGCGCAAGATTTATCGGGAAGAGCCGATGGTGCCCGTGACCGACTGGCCGTTAATCGAACGCTACTATCTGGATCGTGCACCCGAAAAGGCGGTTCCCCAGGATGCCAAGCCGGAGATACAGATCGGGCTCAGGCATTTCCGGGCGGACCCTCCACAGGTTCGCCTGGGGCCTCCCACCACTTCGCTCGTTCGCATCGATCCGGACAAGCGCAGGATCTTCATGGGGGATGACCGAAGCCGCCAGCTTCTGGTGCTGGATGGCGTCTCGGGTCGGCCTGTATCCTCGGCCCCGGTGGGTAACGTTCCCGTCGACATCACCGAGCGGGAGGGAGGCTATTTTGTCACGGGCCTGGGAAGCTTCATTCCGACCGAATACTGGATCGGGGAGCTGCTCTACCTTGAGAAGGACGGGGTTGGTTTCGGGAACCGTCAGAGGATCCTGGGTGAGTTGCCGCGCACGACGCAGAGTGTGTTTTGCGACCTCAATGGGGATGGTTTGGAGGATGTCGTGTTGTGCATGTTTGGAAACCTCACCGGTCGACTTTCGTGGTTTGAGAAACTGCCTGAAGGAGGATACCGGGAGCATGTCCTGACCGATCATACCGGGGCCACTCGCGTGGTGGCGCACGACTTCAACCGGGATGGGTACACTGACCTTGCGGTCTTGTTCTCCCAGGATCTGGAGATGCTCGTCCTGCTGATCAACGACGGGAAGGGTACATTTACCGGGGAGACGGTGTTTCAGGAGACCCCGGTTTTCGGGCACAGCTATTTCGAGCTGGCGGATTTCAATGCCGACGGCCGCATGGACCTCCTGGTTTGCAGCGGTGACAATGGAGAGTATGAAAGTCCCACGAAGCGTTACCATGGTATTCGGCTCTGGCTGGACCGGGGGGATCTTCAGTTTGAGCAGGCCTGGTTCTATCCGATGAACGGGTGTTACGGGGTCCGGGCGAGGGATTTTGACGAGGATGGCGACCTCGACATTGCGGCGATCTCGTATTTCCCCGACTACGCAACGGCTCCGCGCGAGAGCTTCGTTTACCTGGAGAACCAGGGTGGACTGGAGTTCAAAGCCTCTACCTTCAGGGAATGTGTTACCGGACGCTGGTTGCTGATGGATGCAGGGGATATCGACGCGGATGGCGATATCGATTTGGTGCTTGGTTCGTATGTACTTGGGCCCACGGAAGCGCCCAAGCCTCTGGCTGATCTCTGGGGGCAACGCGGAGCAGCAGTGCAGATTCTCCGGAATACCTTGCGGTGATCAGTGCCGGTCTCCCTTGTGGCAGGGACATCCAGCATGGCCTGACCAGGGTGACATCCTTTGCGGATCGCAGCCCGCGGGTCAGGTTCGTCTGCGTGGGCTTGGGGTAGCCATTTCTTCGGAGGCTACTGCGCGATGCGAGCTTTCCCGGTTCCTCCGACTCTGGCAGTGGCGCGGATTTGTCCATCGTTTCCGGTTTGCAGTTCCACGTGGTGGAGCCTGACGGAGGGCAGGATATTTGCGAGGAGGGGGAACGAGCGTTGATTCCATGCGGCGAGGTGCGGATGCAGGAACCGGGTGGCGATACTGCCGATCATTCCCTGGCCGGAACAATCCAGTCCGGAGAAGTGCAGGTTGAGCTGCTCGTCCAACTCAAGGTTTCCCTCCAGACTGATGCTGCCCTTGACGAAGAGTTTTCTGGCGGTGAGTTCAGCGCTCACCTGGAGTTGTTGCGGTCCGGTTTGTCGCATTTGAAGGCGTCCCTCCTCCACCGTGACGCCGTGAGCGGCTGCGGCTTGGGTCGCGTTTTCCAGGAAGACATGTTCCAGGTCTTTCCCGCTGATGCGGGCTTCGACATGGCCTGAGTCCAGACTCGACGGCGTGAACCAGCACCGGTTCTGCCGGTCTGCGGTCATCACGAAGTCTACCCCGGAGGCGTGGACCTCGAGAAAGAGCCTGCCGGCTGGTGCCAGCCTGAGCGGTGCGGCCTGGATGGTGAGCTGCCCGTAACGTCCCCAGGATTCCCCCGCGGACGGGTTCAGGCCGTCCGGAGCAGGAGGTGGTCGCAAAGGGTCCAGGGCCAGGCCGGTCAGGTTGACCGTGAGTCGGTCGATGTCCGGCCAGGTGCCGGTTGCCTGAATACGTTGGGCGCCATCGTTGACCTGAAACGACAGGTTGAGGCCCCCACCCAGGATTCGCTGCAGGCCATCGATTGAATCAGGCTTTTGACCTGAGGAGATCAGAAACATACCATGCGCGACCGTGGTGCTTCCGAAACCAGCTGGCAAGAGGGGAATGGACTATACCGTCCAGTCCACGGCACGAGGCTTTCGCCTGGTGCAGCATGGGGTGGTACTAAGCGAGGTTTTGCAGCAACCCGGCCCGACCCACAGCGTGTTTGATGTTCTGGCGGCCCTTGCGTTCCTGCTGAAGCCCGAGGAGCCCGTCGGGCTGCTTGGCTTTGCGGCGGGCAGTCTCATGGCCCCCCTGCGTTGGATCAGTCCGGGGACTCCGGTGCGTGCTGTGGACTTGGATGACGCTGGGTTCGCCTTGTTTCGTGAGGTGTGCTGGGCGTGGGCCGGGGACATGACCTGGGAGCAGGGCGACGCCGTCCAGTGGCTGGAACGCCAGTATTACCATTTTCCGGTCCTGATTGACGACTTGTCCGTGCCTTTGGACGGGGATGTGGTGAAGCCAAGCGCCAGCGGGGATGTTCTTCCGGCGCTGATGCAACGGAAGATGGTTCCGAAGGGGGTGGTTATCAGCAACTTTCTCAGGCCCGGAATTGGCGGCTGGTCAGGTATCTACGGGCAGTTCCGGCGTTTACACCGGGCGGTTAGGGTGGTGGTGCTGGAGGACTTCGAAAACAGGATTCTCCTTGGCGGGGAGAGTCTTCCATCCGCCCGGTATATCAGCGCCAAGCTCAAGTCGGTCCTGGGTCATTTGGGCAGCCGCCAGGCTGGTCGCACAGGGGTTCAAACGGTCCTTTGAGCCGTAGAATTGCTTTGCCAGACGGCGGTCAACCATTAGCATACCCGACCTTTCCTGAGGGAAAAGTTCACGCAGCGAAATGTCCATGAAGAGTTACAATATTGCAGTTATTGGTGGTGACGGCACAGGTCCGGAAGTGGTGGCAGAGGCCCTCAAAGTCCTGAATACCGCCGCCCAGAAGTTCGGTTTCAAACTCAACCCCACTGAATTCGACTTTGGTGGCGATCGTTACCTGCGCACCAACGAAGTGCTGCCGGACAGCGCCGCCGATGATTTGCGCCAGTTTCCTGCCATTCTCCTCGGTGCTATCGGCCACCCTGAGGTTAAACCGGGCATTCTCGAGAAAGGCATCCTGCTCCGGCTGCGCTTTGAGCTCGAACAGTACATCAACCTTCGTCCGGTCCGGCTCTATGACGACCGGTTCTGTCCGCTCAAGGACAAGAAGCCGGAGGACATCGATTTTGTGGTCGTGCGTGAGAACAATGAGGGGCTTTACACCGGGGCCGGTGGTTTTGTGTTCAAGGGCACTCCCAACGAGATTGCGGTTCAAGAGAGCATTAATTCCCGCAGGGGTGTGGAGCGTTGCCTGCGCTACGCCTTTGAATACGCACAGAAACGCCGCGGCGGCCAGCCATGGAAAGGCTTGAAGCCTTCCGACGTGGAAGCCGGCAAGAAATCCCAGCTCACGCTTTGCGGCAAGACCAACGTGCTGACCTACGCCTTCGATCTTTGGGAGCGTGCCTTTCATGAAGTGGGAGCTGAGTTCGCTGATGTGAAGCGGGACTATGCCCACGTGGATGCGACCACCATGTGGTTTGTGAAGAACCCGGAATGGTTCGATGTGATTGTGACCGACAACATGTTTGGCGACATCATCACCGACCTTGGTGCGATGATTCAGGGCGGTATGGGCATCGCTGCCGGCGGCAACATCAACCCGCAAGGCACGAGCATGTTCGAGCCGATTGGCGGTAGCGCCCCGAAGTATACCGGGCAGAATGTCATCAACCCGCTGGCGGCCATCTGCGCCGGTGCGATGATGCTGGAGCACCTCGGTGAGAGCACGGCCGCCCGCGCCATCGAGGATGCCGTGATCACCGTCACTCGCGAGAAGCTGAAGACTCTTGCCGCGGGTCGCATGGGCTACGGCACCCGTGAGGTTGGTGATCTCGTGGCCGGGATGCTGTAAGGCCGGATCCGCCGCTAACTGCTTTTGAAAGGCGCCGCGCCCCGC
>JBMTVN010000253.1:0-6077 GCA_049451415.1 Limisphaerales bacterium
ATCCTCCATCCCGGCTGGTAGCGTGATGTCACGGAACCGCCTGTCGGTGTATTCTTCCAGCTTGTCCTTCTTTTCCACGGCATCCACCGTGGAAAAGCGCCAGATCCGCTCCTCTGGCAGAGGCTTGCCAACCGGCCTCCAGTAATTCTCCCATTTCCAATCCCGGTCGAAGGTTCCGTCCTTCTTCAATGTGTGAGCCGTATTGACGACTCTGTTATACGCATCCTGCTTGGGCTGAGCAGCGGTGATGTCATCATCCCAGAAGGGCGCGGTCTCAACAGCAACCACATTGCCCTTGAACTCAGGCATGTCGGCCGGTGCGGCCATGGCCTTGCGGAACACCTCATTCTCACTCTCACCGCCGACCCCCAGCACGCCGATCACAAATGGCATCTTCGGGGCTGACAGGTCCTTGCGGACATCGCGAATGAACCTGGCCAGCAGGTCTGAATAAAGATCGTATTTTCCAGGCTCGTTCGGGCCGGGATAAGTCGTCCCGTCAACCAGGTCGTTAAAACCCTGAAGCCAGACAAAACCGGCCAGTTCGTACCCCTCCTTGGGATCGTAGACAGGGCAGACCCGCTTGGGATCCGCCAGCACCCCTTTTACATGCTCGATCATCATTCGGTAGAACACACCCGAGGCAGCATCCTTTTCCTCCTGCCACTTCTTGCGGTCCTCGGCTTTGGGAATTCCGTGGGCGCCCTGGGGATGCTTGTCCCACTCTTCCTGCGTCTCCTTGGGCAGCCTGTATTGCCCGGCACTGGGCGGACGAAATTCAGTGTTCAGGGACCTGCCTCCCCAAGCTGTCTTGATAATCAGAATAGGCTCCTTCAACTCCTTCTCCATATAGATCCCGAAGGTGTACTCGGGACCAATCTTGCCCCCATCCTCGGTGGGCCGATCTCCGCGCGCACCAAAACCGGCGGTCAATTTCCCCAGCCCCTCGCCATTGGCACTGCCATCGTAAGGGCCCGTCAAATAAGACATCCAGACGTTGTCACATACCCGCGGGCTTCCATCAGGATTGCGCATCTCCTTGAGCATCGGCGCCGTCAGTGGATCCTTGCCGATATAGTCAAAGGTGCTGATTGCAGCATGACCTTCCATGTTGGATTGCCCGGCGAGAATGAACACTTTCAGCGGCTTCGCTTGCGTCGAAAACCCGAAGGCGCTGAGCATGGTGAGTATGAGTGCAAGTTTCATAATGTGGTTTTGTCCGTTCTGTTCGCGATGACGGCCTGGCCCAAAGGTAGCCGGCAGCGGCGGGCTATTTCAGATAGATGAGCTCCGGGGTATCGGTAGCGACCTCGATAGCCCGGATCGTTTCGCGGACGCACTTGGCCTTCCGGAGCTTCAGCTCCTTGGGAAAGTCCTTTTCGTCCTTCTCAAAGTAGTTGGCGATCTGCGTCAGCTCCGGAATGACCGCCTTGGCGTGCGTCCCATAACTGAGGAGAATCTTCATCAACTCCGGTGTCCGATGCTCGCTGGCCCAGGGGTTCTGGTCGCGGGTGTAGCTGACGCAGGCGCTGATGCCCTCCCCGATCCCGTGTTTGGCCAGGAGACTCAGCCCCTCCACGCGGATCGAGTCGGCAAACATCTCTCCACTCGGAGCCGGTTCGATGATCGCCTGGTAGATCGCAGGCAACAACGGCTTGATCTCCTCGGCAGAGAGATTCCGATAGACCGAACCGATGCTGCCCCGGGCGCGGCCATCCTGATTCTTCAGCCCGGCCCTTACAGCCCGGTAGAGTGCCTCGCGATCCACGCCATCCAGCGACCGGCTAAGCATCCCGCCGCTGTCGAATAGGGCGAAGGACAGATACCGCTGCTGCATGCCGCGCGGATCGCTCTGCGGGTTCACCTGAGCCAGCAGCTCGAGGAGTCGGGGCACCGTCTGCATGGCGGGGGCGCCGATAGCTGCCAGCGCTTCAGCGGCCTTGATGCGCAGCCAGAGGTCCTGGTCCTCCAGGGCATTCCGCAACGGTTCAACAGCGGGCGCTCCACGCCCGCGAAGGGCAATCAGGGCCTGACAGGCACCGTAGCGGGAATACAGCGTGGACGACTCCAGCATGTTCACCAAGGGCGCAACTGAAACTTCCTTGCGCCGGCCCAGCGCCATCGCGGCCCGCTCACGAACCACCGGCGACCAACTGCCAAGTCGTTCAAGGAGTCGGGCGTCGCTAAACCCGTCGTAAACGCTGTAGCGATCCTTGTTGTCCCAGCCACGGCCATCCAGGATGAGGGCCTGCGCCGCGGGGACATCCAACTGCGGGGTGATGCCCGGGCGTTTGCCGGTCAGGTTGATCCTTTTCAGCGGCATCGCGTAGGCCAGCAGATACGCACCGGTGCAGTCCCAACCACCGTAGCTGTCATGGTCCAGTTCAGGCGGACCTTGGTGTGCGAACGTGCCATCCCACCGGCGTGCAAGGTCGAAATACCAAGCGCCAAACTCGTTCATCCACACCCCCGTCGCCTGCGGACCGGACTGGACGATGCCGGGTATCGCCCACAGCATGTTGAAGAAATTGCCTGTATGCCCGGTGTCGCGCTCCGGTCCGTGGGAGGCAAGGCTCATGCGCGAGAAGAACTCCGCGCCATCCCTTTCGCCCAGCAGGTTGAACAGGACCGCAGCCATCCCGCACTTGCCGTTGTCTTCGTGGTTCTCAATCCACGGGTGGTGATCGCCGTAGGGAATCGCCCCTTTGCCGATGTAGAACCGCAACAAGCGGGCGCTAAGTTCGATGGCGCGCGCCAACTCGGGGTCTTTCACGCCCGCCTCGCGCGCCAGCACCAGCGAAATGGTCAACGGCACCCCCGGGGAATTCATCATCCCATATCCGCCAAGACGGCCATCGGGCCTCGCGAAACCGTGGCCCCAGGAACCGACCGCGCTCTGACCATTCGCGGCTTCCAGCGCGAGTCGCCGCAGGCCAGGCAGGACCGATTCGTCACCGGTCGCCATCAGATACTCGGAAAGCAGGATGATGACGTAGCCGTAGTGCCACGTCTGCATCGAGTCGGATGAGTAGCCCGCAGCCCATTGGGCCTCCTTCCTCACCAGCGGAAGCCAGGCCGGATCACCGCTGGCCAGCAGGGCAAGCGCATTGAGGGACCGCACGATGGGATCCTCCTCATGCGGGGAGTTCGTAACGGTTTGGGCCAGAGCTCTACACCCCTGCTCAAGAATGCGCCTCGATTTCTGGCATTCAAAAGGCGCAGTGCCACTGTAGGTGCCAAGAACCGGGAGTTTGACGACAACCTCTTCCGCCTTCCCCGCCCGCCAGCGGGTCACAGCCAGTCTTCCCCCGCTCTCTTCTGTCTCGGCAATGGTAATCGCCTTGCCGAACTCGGTGCGTGGATCGTGCGAAAACGCCTTGCCGCCGACGCCCAGGATGACGTCACCGACGAGGAAAACGCCATCGGCAGGGGAACCCTTCTCCACGGTGGTGACAGAAATCTGCCGCGCATCGGTGGTCACCATCTGGTCGCAGAACATCCAGCCGCGCAGCCCCGTAGGACCAAGATTCCAGTCGTGCTTCGCGCCTGCGGGAACGGTATCGCCCTTGGTGAAGTCGGGGTTACCCGGGTTTCCCTTCGGCGTTCCAGCGGAGAAGCACGCGGGAAATGCCAGCAGCACGGCAGCCACGAAGAATTTCAGCGAGTTGAGGGGGATGGATCGGTTCATGGTTGGGTCATTTTCATTGCTGGCGCTATTTCGGAACGGAAATCACCGGGACCGGGCTCAATTGTCCAGCCTTCGCGGCGGGCATTACGTGCGGGCGAAGCCGCAGGGTGACGTTCGAACCGATGGCAGGCAGGTTCGTGGCTTTCACCTGCCACATGAGCGCGTCATTGTCCTGACTGTGAATTGTCGGCAGGCAAAGCAACTCGTCACCGAAGGTCGAAATGGAAATCACATTCCCCGTTTCGTCACTCAGGTATCGGCGCGGCCCCGGCCCGTCGCCATACAGGACGGAACCGGCAAAGAGAAAGGTGTGCGTCGGGAACCTGGCCTCCCGATCCGCAGAGCCGGAGCCATCGGACCTCCTGCTGGAGGGGGCGATGAAATCGCTGATAGGGTGCTCGACGACCTCACCCCCTTTGCCCCTGAACACCAGAAAAACATCCACTGGCCCGCCCCTGGGTGGAAGGTCAATCCAGCGCCCCGCTTGATCCCCAAGCTGCTGGCGCTTCGCCGGACTTCCCGGCTTGCCGCCCAGCAGCAGAAGCGCCGCGTGAATGTGCATCGGCTTGGCCTCAATCGCGACGATGGACTCATGCTCCTTGGTCCCTTTGGTGCACGCCACCAACTCCAGCGCACCTCGATGAAGGCAGACGACACTTTCCACATCCACACACTGTTCCTGAACGCTGACCTTCACCCCGGGAAACTCGAGTCTCTGCAAGGCGGCTTGGAAGGTGTCATTCGTGGAGCTCCCGGCTAACCCTGGCCGGTTGGCGGAAAGAGCCTCGGGAGTGGATTCGGCCGCGCATAGCCCAATGCAGGGCATCGCCAGCACGGCCCATGACCTCAAGAAACCCGCCAGCTTTCTTCTGTGCTCTCGATTGTTCATTCTTGCCGAGCCCTGAAACCAGTGGCTCCGGTTCCGCCGAACAGCCTCTCCCAGATCGTATTCCGGCGGGACTGGAATACGAGTTTTTCGATGTAATACGCTTCGTAGCACACCGCAGCAAGCACGGCGTGAATGCGCGCAGCCCACACCCCGCTACTCTGGGGCTTCAATGCAACCAAAGGGCCTTTGAAAAGCGTCCGTCACTCCCAAACTGCAGCCGGACATGGCTGAACGGGAGCTTCCCTGAAAGGCCCTTATTCGTCTCCGCATAGGGCCAATAGAGCAAACGAAGCAGAATGAAATGCATTGAAGGCAATTCACTCGTGGCGCACGTACGCCAGCCGGGCTCTCCGGTTTCTGTAAGAACCCCAACCTGACATTGTTTTGGCTCTCCCAACAGCTCGATGACGTCCACGAACTGTGTATCTGAATTAAGACTGCCGAACCACTGTTCGCAGTTCCTCCTCCCGCATCGCCACATCTCGATGCAGTCCCTTCTCGGCCAATCGCGCTCTAGCTTCCTCATTGTGGCGCCGAATCACGTCCCCGCCCACAGTCCAGTTGATGCGATCATCCACTATCCCAGTTTCGAGGACCGTAACTCGGCCTGTCGGGGTCCACATAAGAGTCTGTGCAACAATACCCGTATAGGGCTCTGCAAGCAGATTAGTCCTCAGCGTCATGGCAATCGCCAGCTTTCGAGCACGAACCTCGTCGCTCGGGGAAAGCCGCGAGACTTCGTCAACCGCGTCACCTGTGGATAGGAGGCCGATACCAGTAGACGAAGTTGCACCGCTGGGGGAGCTATCCAACGCAACGGCGTTGCTGATCCCAACACTCTCCGCCCGCTTGGATTCATCACCAACACTCACACCGATCGGACTTTGGTGCGGGCTGAGGCGCAACCAAACCGTGCCGATCAGCAAGGCCACAGTGACCAGAAGAAAGTTGCAGGCCGTTGCATTCATGAAGTCCTCACTTTCCTCTACGTCTAAGCATCCCTAAACCAGTCTCCCGCGTGCTCCCCACCCTTACACGTCCCACAATACCAACCACCCGCCTTGATGCTCCCACTCCCAACCGAAAAACGCATAGCCCTAACCCCCTCCATCCCCGGGGCTCGTTCAACCAAGGGGTCTGGTCGAAGGTTCGTCCCTCGCCTCCGCTATACCCTTTATGGTTCGCCATCATTCGGTCGCTCGAGTGGTTAGCGACTCAATCCAGTCGCAATGCTCGCTTTTTGTCCCCATCCCTCATCCATCTCGCCGCCGCCGTCTGCAAGTGCACTGGATTCGCCTTTGCGATCACCGTGCCGCAGTCCAAGCATGCAGTGCCCACATCACGGAGAAGCCCAACCGATGGACTGTCATCGAAGGTGAACCTGAAGACTGGATCGGGAACCTCAAACGACGCATCCATCTTTCCCTCGAGAAGCCGCTCGGATCCACAGCACGGACACTTCGAAATCTCAGGCATGCTTTTGATATAAGTTGGCTAACG
>JBMTVN010000254.1:0-6005 GCA_049451415.1 Limisphaerales bacterium
CCCACTAAGATCTCCCCCCATGCAACATCGCGGTAAAGCCGCCAAAGCCGGCCAACAAATGCTCCTGCGAAGCCTCACAGGCGCACTCGTCCTGGCCGCCATCGCCGCCGCCGCAGGCCAAGTGACCTGCGGCCCCGGACTCGATTCGTTCCTCGCTGTAATGGGCCTGTGGGGCGCCTTCGCCGTCTTCTGTGTCGCCTTCTTCCGCGATCCCGACTCCGCCCCAAACCCTCCCGCCAACGCCTACCTCTCCCCAGCCCACGGCATGGTCGATATCATCGACGAAACCAATGAACCCGAATTCATCGGCGGCCCCTGCAAACGCATCTCCATCTTCCTCTCCGTGTTCGATGTGCACGTGCAGAAATCGCCCGTGGCCGGTACTCTCAGCTACCTGCGCCACCACCAGGGCGAATTCCTGAACGCCCTCAACCTCGACTCCGCCGCCAAAAATGAAAATGTCATGCTCGGATTCACGCCAGCACACAATCCGCAGGAAAAAATCGGCGTACGCCTCATCGCCGGCCTCATCGCCCGCCGTATCCTACCCTGGTCCAAGACAGGCGACACCATAGCACATGGCGAACGCATCAGCCTCATCCAGTTCGGCTCCCGCGTTACCCTCTACCTCCCCCTGGATGCCAAGGTTCAGGTCCAGCTCAAACAACGCGTCCAAGGCGGCATCACTGTCCTCGCAACCCGCCCCATACCATGACCTCCACCCCGGCAGTCTCCAGCAAAGGTGAGCCCGCAACCCCGCCGGAACCTCCCAAGCTGAAAATCTACCTCCTCCCCAACCTCCTCACCGCCGGAAATCTCTTCTGCGGCTTCCTCGCCCTCACCAAAATCGTCGAAGCCGACCTCTCCTCCCCGGACTTCCCCCACAGCATCCGCAACGCCATCTTCTTCATCATCCTCGCCTGCGTCTTCGACCTCCTCGATGGCCGGGTCGCCCGCCTCGGCGGCTACGAAAGCCCGTTCGGCCGGGAGTTCGATTCGCTGGCGGATATCATCTCCTTCGGCGCAGCCCCAGCCTTCATGGTCCATCACGTCGTCCTCCACGATGTCTTCACCTCGCGACCCGAGTTCGGCTGGTTCATCGCGTCCGTCTACCTGATCTGTGGCGCCTTCCGCCTAGCCCGCTTCAATTGCATCGCCGAATTGCCCGGCTCCAAAAAGACCTCCGACTTCGTCGGCTTCCCCATCCCCGCCGCAGCCGGCCTCGTCTCATCCATCACCCTATTCCTCCTCTGGTGGAACGATAACAAGGCAGAAGCCTTCCAGGATAGCTGGCTCCGTTACGCCCTCCCCGTCATACTCGTGTTCCTCTCCATCATGATGGTCAGCGACGTCCGCTACCCCTCCTTCAAAAGCCTCGACTGGCGAGCCCGACGCAGCTTCCCCAAAATGGTCGTCACCATCATCATCGTGGGTTTCCTCCTCATCACCTGGCGCCACGTCCTCCCCTGGCTCCTCCCCGTAGGCTTCACCGCCTACCTGGTCTACGGGTTCATCCGCCCCAGACTCTCACGAAAACTCCGTCGCGAGTTGGAAGAAGAAGACCTCGACGACGACGACCTTTGATTCCGGACCACTTCCCCTTCCCCGACACGGCCCAGCTCCCATTCATCCTGAATGGTGCTTCTGGCTTGTCCACCCACTGCCAAAACTGCTAATTGTCTTAACCCGATCCAGCAGCACCCCGAGTAAGGTGGCGAGCAATGTGGTCGGGATAACCAAAACCACCAACCGCAGCACCATGAAGCGAATAGAAGCAGTCATTCGTCCTCACAAGCTCGACCAAGTGCTCGAAGCTCTGGACAAACACGGCATTTCCGGGGTCACCGTGATCGAAACCAGTGGCTTTGGCCGGCAACGAGGACACTCCGAGGTCTTCAAAGGCTCGGAACAGAGCTTCGGCCTCGTCCCTAAACGCATGCTCATCCTCTACGTCGCCGATGCAGACGCCAACGCAATCGTCGACTGCATCGCCAACGTGGCCCAGACCGGTCAGGTCGGCGACGGAAAACTCGTCGTCAGCCCACTCGAAAGAGCCGTCCGCCTGCGAACCGGCGAGGAAGCCGATACGGTGATTTCCATGGACGACAGCCAGTCCTCCATCTAACCCGCTCTGTATAACCCAAAGAAAAAGGCGCCCTTCCGGGCGCCTTTTGCGTTTCTTAAAAGTCTCGCTACACCAACTGCACCTTGCCCTGCCCCCTCACAACCTCACCAATGACCCAGGCACCGTGCTTCGCCCTCTTCGATGCGCGCAACACCGCATCCGCTTTCTCCGCAGCCACGATCATCACCATCCCTACCCCCATGTTGAAAACCTGATACATCTCCGCCTCATCCACCTTGCCATTCTTGCCCAGCCAGCTGAACACCGGCAGCATGTCCCAGGATCCGCGGCGAATCGCCACATCACAGCTCCGCGGCAATACCCGCGGGATGTTATCCACAAACCCGCCCCCGGTAATGTGAGCCAAGGCCTTGATGGATCGATCCTTGAGCGGCGCATCACCGTTGAATTTCTTGAGCAGCGCCTGCACAAGCAGCCCATAACTCCGGTGCACCTTCAACAACTCCTCGCCCACCGTCGTCCCAAGCTCAGCCACCCTGCTGCCCGGCCGAAGCTTCAACTGCTCAAAGCAGATCTTGCGGGCCAAGGAATAACCGTTGGTATGCAAACCCGATGACGCCAAACCAATCACCACGTCACCGCGCTTCACGGACTTCGTCCCGTCCAACATCCGGTCCTGATCCACCACCCCAACGATGGTACCGCTCAAGTCATACTCGCCCGGCTGATAAAAACCCGGCATCTGGGCCGTTTCACCACCAATCAAGGCACAACGATTCTCCGCACAGGCCACCGCAAAACCACTGACGATCGCCTCAAAAACATCCGGCTTCAGCTTCCCTGTCCCCACATAGTCCAAGAAAAACAGGGGCTCCGCCCCCAAGACCACAATGTCATCCACACAGTGGTTCACTAAATCCTGCCCCACCGTGTCATGCCGCCCCAAAGAAAATGCCACCTTCAGCTTCGTCCCCACCCCGTCCACGCTGGATACCAGAACCGGCTTCCGGTAACGCTTCGTGTCCAAGGCAAACAAACCGCCAAAACCCCCTACCTTACCCAGAACCCCCGGCCGTCGCGTCGATGCCAAGAGCTGCGGAAGGGTTGATTTAAGTTGGTTCCCGAGCTGGATATCCACCCCAGCCCGAGCATATGCAGCCCGTTTCATGAAATAACTCTAAATCGCTGTCGGTCACTCCGCCATCAGCCACGCCTAAGCAACGGGCGTCGAACCACCAGCCTCAGGCTTGGACTCTTCCTCCAGCTGAGCCTCCACTGAAGCTCCCGCATCCGAAGGAACAGTCTCGCCCCCGGCCTCCCCTTCAGCCTGCTCCACCGGCCCTGTCGACGCCGCGGAGACATCTCCCTCGCCCACAGCCGGCTCCGGGGTGGCCTCCGCCGCCGCTACTGCCGCTCCTTCACCCGTGGTATCCCCCGCGGACTCAGCAGACGCCGCAGCAGCGGGAACGGTGTCCTGCGAACCTTCAGCAGGCACAGCAGCCGGCACCGGCTTGGGCGCGGCAGCTTTCTTCGGCTCCGGTTTCGGCTTGGGCTTCTTCGCAGTCTCTAGCCGCCCATTCGCAAATTCAATCACATGACCCTGATGAATCAACCAGTGCAGATCACCCACCACGGCCGTCTGCTCAGCCGTCGGCTTGGTCTCCTTCGGAGCCGGAGCCGCAGGTGCGGCTTCCTTCGCCTCCGCTGCAGCCTCCGGAGCCGCTGACTCACCCTGCTCAACACTGCCCTCAGCCGGTGCAGCCTCGCCAACCCCGGCCTTTTCAACCGCTGCATCCGGAGCCGCCGCTTCCTCAGGCTTCGCAACAACCTCCGCCTGCTTGGGCGTCGGAGCCAGCGCCTCTACCAAATCCCTCCGCGTGCAGCCTTCGTGAGCACGAATAAACTCCACAATCTTTCGCACCCCATCCGAAACCGGCGACGCCTCCAAATCCAGGAAATGAGGCCGCGCCACGCAAACATGGGTCACAGTCTTGTTCACCTTGAAGAATTGAAGGGCATGACCCGCCATCTGCTGGCTCAATACGGTCACCAGCTTCAACGGAAAACGCCGCTGCTCCTCCCAGTTCCGGCGCACCAGCTGCTTCAAAAGCGCCTGAGGCAGCTGCTGCGCAGCCCCCGGAGGAGCCGTCCAGGTGTCAACCGACTGAACCAACGCCCCCGCGTGCACCTCACGAAAATGCTTCTCGGCCGCCTCCCGGTTCTCCAGCTTCAAGGGCTCGGCCACGTTCAAGCAGACATACTCCGTCTTGAAACTCTGCTCCTCCACCCACTGCTTCACCACCTCCTCGTCCCGCACAATCCGGATCTTCGCCTGATAGGACTCCAGTGGCATCCGCGAAAAACGCGTCGCATGCAACTTGCGCAACTTGACCTGGTAATCGTGGTAGTTCGGCGGCCCCAGGATCACCCCGCTCAAGCCACACTGCGCCACAAAGGTATACGTGCCCTTCGGAGGATCAGTCGGCGTCTTCTCCGCCTGGTAAAACATGTCAAAGTGCCGACGATACACATGCGCCAAAGCCTCATCCCTCGACAACCACAAGGTGTTGTCGATGGAACAATGCCACAACTCCTGCGCCACGGTGCCGTCCGGCTTCTTCAAAACCTCGAACGTCACCTGATACCGCTCTGGCTTGCTCAGAATTAGCTGCGCAATTTCAAACACCGGATAAGCCCGCCCCGTCACCTTGATCTGCCGGGCCAATGACTCCACCCCGCGCAGCTCCGGCACAAAGGAAACTCTCACATCCGGAAGCCGAACCTCCTCACGCGGCCGCCCCACTCCGCCTGGCCCGCCTGGCCCGCTGCGGCGCGGCCCACGCCCCGGGCCCCGGCCCTGATCACGCCCCGGCCCCCGACCCTGGTCGCGCCCCTGCCCCTGCGGCCGACCACCCTCGCCACGCCGCGGCCGGTCATCACGCGAACGATCCCGCGGACCACCGCCCTCAGGTCGGGGACGGCGCCCGCCACCCCGGCGATTGCCGCCCTCGGATCCCTCATAATGGGCATACCGGTTGACCTCCGAGGATTGCCTCGCCCAGGCAGGCAGAAAGTGGAGATCTAAATTGATATCCGGATCGGGTGTATTACTCATTCTACAGTGTCCAGGAACTAAAATGGACCGCGAGCATGAGGGGTGCTTTGGCCGATTGCAAGCCCTCGCAAGGCACTAACCACCCCAAAAAAAGCCCTAAATCGGGAACTCATACGGCGCTAAAAGTCAGCTGACCCCGGCGTGCGGGCAAACGGAATCACGTCCCGGATGTTCGCCACCCCGGTCAGGAACATCAGCAGTCGCTCAAATCCCAACCCAAACCCCGCGTGCGGCACACTCCCATACCGCCGCAAATCCACATACCACTGGTAGTCCTCCTCCCGCAATTTGTGGAACTCCATGTTCTCCCGCAAAATCCCCAACCGCTCCTCACGCTGTGAACCCCCAATCACTTCCCCAATCCCCGGCACCAAGACGTCCATCGCAGCCACCGTCTCCCCATCCTCGTTGCGCCGCATGTAAAACGGCTTAATCCCCTTGGGATAATCGTGAATCGTTACCGGGCTCTTGCAGTGTTCCTCGGTCAGGTAGCGCTCATGCTCAGACTGCAGGTTCAACCCAAACTCAACCGGATACTCAAATTGCCTGCCGCACCCCCTCAGGATCTCCACCGCCTCCCGATACGATAACCGCTGAAACGGCCGCTCCACCACAAACCGCAGCCTCGACTCCACCTGCTTGTCCACAAACCGGGAGAAGAACGATAAATCCTCCGCACACCGCTCAAGCATGACCCCGGCCATCGCCTTCACAAACTCCTCAGCCAAATCCATGTCCCCGGCCAGATCGCAAAAAGCCATCTCAGGCTCAATCATCCAAAACTCCGCCGCATGTCGAGCCGTG
>JBMTVN010000255.1:0-5988 GCA_049451415.1 Limisphaerales bacterium
CGGATTTTTGACAACATCGTGGAGACCGTCGGGGGGACCCCGCTGGTGCGTTTGAACCGAGTGACTGCGGGTTTGGAGGCGACAGTTCTCTTGAAGTGTGAGTTTTTCAATCCGCTGGGGAGCGTGAAGGATCGTATTGGTCGGGCGATGATTGAGGCGGCGGAGAAGAAGGGTTTACTGACGAAGGACACCGTGATTATTGAGCCAACGAGTGGCAACACGGGGATTGCGCTGGTGTGTGCGGCGAAGGGTTACCAGTTGGTGTTAACGATGCCGGAGACGATGTCGGTGGAGCGACGGACATTATTGGCGATGTTGGGTGCGAAGTTGGTTTTGACGCCTGGGGCTGAGGGGATGAAGGGGGCGATCAAGCGAGCCGAGGAGTTGGCGCGGGAGACCCCGAACTCCTGGATTCCGCAGCAGTTTGAGAACGAGGCCAATCCTGAGGTGCATCGCCAGACGACGGCTGAGGAGATTTGGGCGGATACTGATGGGGCGGTGGATATCCTGGTAGCTGCGGTGGGTACTGGAGGGACGATTACCGGGTGTACGGAGGTAATTTTGCCGCGGAAGCCAGGGTTTAAGGCGATTGCGGTGGAGCCGAAGGATTCGCCTGTGATTTCGCAGACATTGGCTGGCGAGCCGGTGAAGCCGGGGCCGCACAAGATCCAGGGGACGGGGGCGGGTTTTGTGCCGGCGAACCTGCATTTGAAGGGGGCCGGGGGTGAGGGGCAGATTTTGGAAGCAGTGCAAGTGAGCAATGAGGATGCGTTTGCGATGGCGCGTCGTTTGGCGAAGGAGGAGGGGTTGCTGGTGGGGATCTCGACTGGGGCGAATGTCTGGGCGGCTCTGGAGGTGGCGAAGCGACCGGAGAATAAGGGCAAAGTGATTGTGACGGTGGCCTGTTCGACGGGAGAGCGGTATTTGAGCACGCCGTTGGCCGCAGAGGCGCGAGCTGAGGTGGGTGGATAAGCTGGCGAGAGTTCGTATGGTTTTGGGTGCGGGGCTTTTTGTCCGAAAAAAACGGGCAGAAAGCCCTTGCGTTTCCCATGGTGTGCACGGCATATTGCGCCCGTTGTAGGTCCAATCGCTTCGTTCCACTTACTGGTTTTCGAAATTAGGAACGGCGATTTTTCCCAAAGTTCGAGGATTCAAGTGGTTATTGTACCACGCACGGGGTCGGGCCTTCTGCGTCTAAAACAGAGGATAGTATGAGTAGACATTCGGCTAATGTACCAGATTTGGGTGGTGGGTACTTGGAGGTATCGGAGAAGGGCTTCGGGTTTCTGCGCTCAGCGGATCACCATTTTCAACCGAAGGCTTCGGACATTTTTGTGACTCCGGACACGATCAAGCGCCATTTCTTACGTGAGGGATGCTTGGTTGAGGGGGCTTTACAGCCACCTCATCGGGGGAACAATCCGCAGTTGCGGGAGGTGCACCATGTGAACGGGATGCCTTATGTCGAGTATACGCGTTCGATGCGTTTTGAGAATCTGACGACGATTGATCCGATCCAGAAGTTCCGTTTGGAGACGAGTCCGGATTTGATTGAGACGCGTATCATCGACTTGGTAACGCCGATTGGCCGCGGGACGCGCGGATTGATCGGGGCGCCGCCGCGGACTGGCAAGACGACGATTCTGAAGCAGATCGCGAACGCTGTGGTGGAGAATCATCCTGAGGTGCACGTCATGGTGTTGTTGATTGACGAGCGTCCTGAGGAGGTGACGGACTTCCAGCGTTCCGTGAAGGCGGAAGTTGTGGCGTCGTCGAACGATCAGGACTTGGAGACGCATGTGCGTTTGTCGAGGTTCATGATTGAGCGTTGTCGGCGGATGGTGGAGACGGGCAAGGACGTATTTGTTTTGCTGGACTCGATTACCCGTGTGGCGCGGGCCTACAACTCCGTTCATGGGGGCAGTGGTCGGACCATGACTGGTGGTGTGGATGCTCGTGCGTTGGAGATTCCGCGCAAGATTTTTGCTGCGGCGCGGAAGACGGAGGAGGCGGGTTCACTGACGATTGTTGCGACGGCCTTGGTGGACACCGGTTCGCGGATGGACGAGTTGATTTTCCAGGAGTTCAAGGGCACGGGCAACATGGAGCTGGTATTGGACCGCAAGCTGTCCGACCGGCGTTTGTTCCCGGCGTTGGACATTCCCCGGAGTGGCACTCGCAAGGAGGAGAAGCTGTTTGAGGGTCGTCACATTGAAGCGATTCGCAAGCTGCGTCGCATGATGGTGGATTTGAATCCGGTTGAGGCCATGGAGACGCTGACGGGGGCGTGCAAGAAGCACAAGACGAACGAGGATCTTCTGGCGAAGCTGGCTGGATAGGCTTTTGCGGGATCTGCTGGCCCGCAGGTTTTCACGCTCCTCCCGGTGGGTGGTTATTCACCTGCCGGGAGGAGTTTTTTTGTCGCTGTTGGGGATGGGGCGGGGGATGCTGGTGCGCGAGATATGGTGAGCAAGAGCGGTCGATCCGGAAAAGAGAATGCCAAGGCGAGGCCTGCGGGGGGTGGGGTTCCGAGTTCACGTCCGCCGATGGAGCGGATGATGCACATTCACAGGGTTTTGCGGGCTGGGGAGTATCCGAACGCGTCGAGGCTTGCGCGCGAGCTGGAGGTGAGCACGAAGTCGGTGCATCGGGATGTGGATTTCATGAGGGACCGGTTGGATCTGCCGATTGATTTCGACTGGAAGCGGAATGGCTATTACTACACTGAGGAAGTTTCGGCATTTCCGACGTTTCAGATTACTGAGGGGGAGTTATTGGCTTTGCTGGTGGCGGAGAAGGCCTTGCAGCAGTATCGGGGGACGCATTTTGAGCGGCCTTTGGTGAGTGCATTCAAGAAGCTGGCGGCGTCTTTGCCGGAGACCGTTTCGATTCATCTGCCTGAGTGGGAGCAGACGATTTCATTTCGGACGAGCGTGGAGCCGTTGTTGAATCTGGAGGTATTTGACAAGTTGGCGCGGGCGACGGCGCAGCGGCAGCAGTTGGAATTGAGTTATCGGAAGCCCGGGAGGAAGGCGACTGAGCCGCGGGTAGTGGATCCTTATCATTTGGCAAACATTAACGGCGAGTGGTTTTTGTTTGCCTACTGTCATTTGCGCAAGGAGTTGCGGACATTTGTGCCGGCGAGGATTTTGTCGGTGAGCCAGACGGGAAGGACCTTTCAGCGGCCCAAGAGATTTTCGTTACAGCAGAGGTTGAGGGATAGTTTTGGGGTGATTACCGGGCAGGAAGAGTATGGGGTGGTGATTCGATTTGAGGATCAGGTGGCCGACTATATTCGGGAGAAGCGCTGGCATCCTTCTCAGGAGTTGCGCGAGTTGAAGGACGGGGCATTGGAATTACGGATGAAGTTATCGAGTTTGGCGGAGGTGCAGCGTTGGGTTTTGACGTGGGGCGGGCAGGCTGTGCCGTTGGCGCCTCCGGAGCTGGTGGAGATGGTGAGTAGTGCGGCTGAGCGGACGTTGTATCAGCTGCGTGGAGCTATGGGGGGACGGGGTTGAGCTGCAGGGAGCGGACTGGCTGCCTTGCTGGGGATATTTTGCATTTTTTGTATTGCTGTTGAGCTGCTCAGCGCTAGTTTTTGTGCCCGCGGTTTGTCCGATGGTGTAATGGTAGCACAGAGGTCTTTGGAGCCTTTAGTCATGGTTCGAATCCATGTCGGACAGCCAACTTCCTGAGTTTCTTTTCCACACTTCCCTGGCTGCGCGCGCTGTGTTTGGCGCGTGGGAGGAGCATGTTTCACAGCGCATGGAGGCGGTAGAACTCGTCGCGGGTCGGGTTGGCTGGGAGGGTGAGTTGCCAGTGATTGTTCGTGAGCTGTGGGGCGGGGGTAACCGTGGACCAAGTGGGGGGGCTATGGAGGTTTGTGGTGGTTGCGAGGGAGAAGCCTGCGGGGTATTGGGGCTAGCGGATGGTGAGCTGGTCCTGTTTGCGTTCCACGGTAAGCGAGGGTGTGAGGCGCAGGACACTGGAGTAACTGGTGAAGGTGGTGTTCGAGGCGATGTTGAGCCAGGTGGCGTGGATCCAGTCCGGGGAGCGTTGGGTTGATTCGATGCGTGCTTCGTCGATTTTGCCCAGGAGGGGGAACAGTCCATCATGGAACTGACCCAGTCGCAGGCTGGCCCGGGTGGCAAAGTTATCCGGGAGATTTACGGAGGAGGCTATGTTACTACCATTGATGAAGAGTGTGGCGGTGTGATTCGTCCGCTGGATGACTGCGGTTAGTTGCTGCCATTGGCTGGCTTGGATTTGGTGTGTGGGGGAGGCGGTGAGGTGGCCGCTGGTGCTGTTGCCGGTCTCGAGGAGTGAGCGGCCGTCGGCGGTCTGCCACGAATTGGCGAACAGGGCGAATCCATCTGTGTTACTGCCGCCGGTTTTATTGGCCCAGACCGTCTGGATACTAGTGGCTTGCGGGCTGAGGTTCAGCCAAGCGGACAGGGTGAATGTGTCCCCCAGATTGAGGCTGCCGACGTCGAGGTAGGAAGTGGAGCCGTTGAGGGTGATTCCCTGACCGACGATGCCGGTGGATGACCGGGGGAGTCGGCCCGAGTTGGCGGGGTGCTGTGCGGTGCTGTCTGCAAAGGGGAACTGGGTTTCCTTGAGGTGGTAGACCACCTTGAAGTTGTTCGACCAAACCGAGTGATTTGTGGTCGTGGGGGATGGTGAGTCGTCGGGATTGCCTCAGTAGGCCCAGATGACGTTGTTTGTTGGGGACAGCAGGGGGAGTTGGACCCAGATACTTGAGGTGCCATTGGTGTTCCAGGTATCGATTTCGAAAGGGATTTCCCGGCTGCCGGTGAGGTCGGTGAAGCGGAGGTCTGCGCCGGAGGGGGAAGCGAACTGCTGATAGCTGAAGCCCGGAACTTGTGGGCCGAGTTGGACGAGGGCGGGGAAGTGAGTGAGGGGTTCCTGGCGCTGGTAACCGGGGAAGGTGATTTGGAGTCGGTGGGTGAAGGCGTTGGTATTCAGGGTGATGGTCCGGAAGGTGGCGGTATTGGAGGCCCAGAATAATCCGGACGCGTTGGTGCAGTAGAAGCGGTAGAAATAATCTGTTTCTTTGCTGAGGTTGGTTAGGTAGATGGAGAACGTGGATGGGTTGAAGTTGGTGGCTGTGCCGAGGGTGAGCAACCGGGACCACAGTGAGGAATTGGTGTCGCCGTCCTTGGTGCCCCAGGCGAGGCCGGCGAGTGCGGGTTCGATGCCGTAGCGGTTGGGGGCTATTGAGCCTGTCAGCGTGGCGTTGGTCGGGCTGAGTGCGGTGGGGAATCCATTCACGGCGATATAGTCCGGTGGCTCGGGCAGAGGCTGCTCCAGCAGAGGGGTGGTGAGGGTGGAAAACTCTGTATCGGAGGGGAGTCTTTGGTGGGTTTCCAGGAATTGGGCGGCCCGGAGTTTTGCGGCATTGATGAAGCGTTTGTGCAGGTAGTAGCAGGGAGTCTTTGAGTTGTTACTATCAATGAGCCAGTAGGCTTTGCTTTCGTTATCGTACATTTCCCAGAAGAGGATGAAGCGGGGGCTCCAGGGGAGGAGTTGTTGGATATAGCGTCGGGTGGGTGGTTCCTGTTCCGAGCTGTTCCTGCTGCCGCCCCAGCCGTATTCACCGATCCAGACGCGGCGACCTGGTAGGGCTGATGCCTTGTTCGTGGAGAGGTGGGCTTCGATGTAATCGAGAGTCGCGTGGAGCTCACTGGTGGGGAGATTCATCCCGTCGTAGGAGGACCAGGAGACGAAATCGAGGTTGGGGACATGGGGGAGCACCGCATTGACGATGCGCTGGTTGCTTGATGGAGGGTTGATCATGGCATCCCGCACGCGATTGACCTCGGTATAGTGATAGACGGCGACATTGGAGTGGGGGACTGCCTGCATGGCGTCGTCCACGGCCTGTTGGCGGAGGTTAAGCCAGTCGATCATGCCTTGGGTGGCTGTGGGGGTGGGGTTAATACTGGTGTCATACCCTTGGAGGAGGTA
>JBMTVN010000256.1:0-5966 GCA_049451415.1 Limisphaerales bacterium
TTCGCGGTCCAAAACCCCCATCCTCATTCGCGTCCATTGGCGTCCATTCGCGGTCTCACTGCCAGAAGCGGAAGGCATCCCACCCGCAGTAGACCAAATACGGATCGACCCCGCACACGGACACAATCCCGTGCACCAACCCCCAGAACGCGCGGTTTGCGGCAGGCACGTACCACAGCACGATAAACAGCCCCCACAGAAACGCATTCGATTGCATCAGCAACTGCGCTTCCGTCCGTGGCGACAACCAGGGCGAGATGGCCCTGAACCCATCCAGCGGCGGTATCGGCAGCAGGCAGAGCACGATACTACTGATCTCGAGCACCATCAGGAACGCCATTGAAATCGACATCCCGTTCTCGGGATCCGATGGTATCAGCCCCGACCTGAAACCCAGCGCGATCAGCACCACGATAACCGCATTCATGGCCGGACCAGCCAGCGAGACCCCGGTTCGCCATCCCTTTGAGCGCAGCAGGTGATCCTGGATATACACCGCACCACCGGGCAAGCCAATGCCACCCAGCATCAAGAAGATGACCGGCATCAAGAGGCTGTAGACCGGATGCGTATACGCCAGCGGGTTCAGGGTCAGGTAGCCCTTCTCCACCACCGTGGTGTCCCCGCCTCGATAAGCCACGAGGGCATGACCAAACTCATGCAAGCAGACAGAAAACACCCACAAGACAGTTACGGTGAGAAATACAGCCATAAGAACTGCCCCGCAATGTATCTGCAACCCGCTATCGGGACACACCAAAATCTCCGTTGCCCCGCCACGGCTTCCAAGCCACATTCCCTGCATGACCAAATCCATCGCCGTCGCACTGGCACTGCTCGTCGCTTCCACCCATGCCCTGGCCCTCAACAAAGGCGAGCTCAACGCTCGAATCGGCAAACTCGGCTCCCAACTCGAATCCCTGCAGAAACGCTCCGAAGGCGCCATCCCCACCGACAAACTCAAGGCCGCCAAGGGCATCATCCTCATGGAACGCACCAAGGGCGGCTTCATCATCGGATACGAACAGGGCCATGGCGTCGCCATGGTCCGCAACCAGGACGGCCAATGGAGCGCCCCCAGCTTCATGATCAGTCACGAGGGTAGCTTCGGCGCCCAGATCGGCGGCAAATCCTCCTTCATCGTCATCCTCCTCATGCACGACTCCGCCACCGACCGCCTCCTCAGCTCCGAGTTCAAGTTCGGCGGCGAAGCCGCCGGCACCGCGGGCGATAGCAGCGGCTCCACCACCAAGAACGAATCGGAACAACAACCCGTCCTCGTCTTTGGCTTCTCCTCCGGAGTCTATGGCGGTGCCACAGTCCAGGCCGGTTCAGTCGATACCGACGAAAAAGCCAACACCACTTACTACGGCGATTACTTCTCCCCCAAGGAAATCCTCTTCGAAGGCAAGGTCGAAACCTCCGAGCGCGCCAAGCAACTCGCCGAAACCATCAACAAACTCGCCGACAACTAACCCGTCCGCGACCGGCATCCGTTGCAAAAGCTTCCACATCGAGTCCGGCACACCCCCAGCAGGCAGCACAAAACCACACCACACAACAACCATCCGCGTCAGTCCGTGTTAGTCCGTATCAGTTCGTGTCAGTCCGTGTGTCCATGCCCCCAGCCCCAGCGCTTCGCTCCCACACCATGCCAACACTCCTTGCATCCATCCTCACGTTTCTCCTCCTCCTCCCCCTCCACCCCCTCGCCGAACCACCCCGCCAACCCAACATCATCATGGTCTTCATCGATGACCTGGGCTGGGGTGACTTCTCCTGCTTCGGCAACCAGGACGCCCAAACACCACACATTGACCAGCTCGCGCGCGAAGGTATCCGCTTCCACCAGTTCTACGTCAACTCACCCATCTGCTCACCATCCCGGGTCGCCCTCACCACCGGACAATACCCGCCCCGCTGGGATATCACTTCCTACCTCGCTCACCGCAAAGACAACCACGACCGCGGGATCGCCAACTGGCTCGCCCCCCACGCCCCCACTCTGCCACGACTCCTCCACGAGGCAGGCTACGCCACCGGCCACTTCGGCAAATGGCACATGGGCGGACAACGCGACGTCGATGACGCACCCCCCATCTCCTCCTATGGCTTCGATGAATCCCTCACCAACTTCGAGGGCATGGGTGCCAAACTCCTGCCGCTCACGCTGAAACCCGGACAAACCGAACCCGGACGCATCTGGGCCGACGCCGAGCGCCTCGGCCAACCCGTCACTTGGATGCTCCGCTCCGAAATCACCGCGGGCTTCGTCAACGCCGCCATCCGCTTCATCAACCAGGCCTCCGCCAAAAACCAACCCTTCTACGTCAACGTTTGGCCCGATGACGTCCATAGCCCCTTCTGGCCACCCGTCGACACCTGGGGCGATGGCACAAAACGCACCCGTTACCTCGCCGTCCTCGAAAATATGGACCGCCAACTCGGCAAACTCTTCGACCTGGTCCGCAACTCCCCCACACTCCGCAATAACACCCTCATCCTCCTCTGCTCCGATAACGGCCCCGAACAGGGCGCCGGCCAGGCCGCCCACCTGCGCGGCTTCAAAACCCAACTCTACGAAGGCGGCATCCGCTCTCCCCTCATCACATGGGGCCCCGGTCTCATCCACCCAAATAAACAAAACACCATCAATACCAACTCCGTCTTCGCCGCCATCGACCTCGCCCCCTCCCTCCTCGCCCTCACCCATACACCCTCCCCCGACACAAACCGCTTCGACGGCGCACCCATGCCCCAAGTCCTCCTCGGACAAAGCTTAGCGTCCCACCCCCAACCCCTCTTCTTCCGCCGCCCCCCCGATCGCAACAACTTCTATGGAGACCCCGACCTCCCCGACCTCGCCATCCGTAACGGGCCCTGGAAACTCCTCTGCGAATACGACGGATCCAAACCCGAACTCTATCACCTCCTCAACGATCCCTCTGAAACTGCCAACCTCGCCAGCCAACACCCCGACCTCGTCGCCCAACTCACCCTCTCCCTCCCCAACTGGAACTTCTCCCTCCCCCAAGACAACGGTGCCACCTACCACCCCTAGGCACCGCCCCCCAAACTTATCAGTAAAGATCCGGTAAGAGTTCGCCACCAATTCGGCAGGTAAGGAGTGTAGTGCCCGAGCCAACGGACGCCCCGTCAGCTCACCACCCTCGTCGGGGGAACCCTAAATCCAACCCATCGCGCCATGACCAACCCAACCGTGCTGCCTCTCTTAATGTGGATCGTCATCCCGACCATCACCGGACTCCTGGCCTATAGAAAAGGCTACTCCTTCCTGATCTGGTTCTTCGCCGCCGGCATCCTCGGCCTTATCCTCCTCGCCTGCCAACCCTTCGCCAACCAAGCCGACCTGTCCCCGGAAGAATAGGCCGCACGCCTAAAACGAGGCAACACCATCGGCGGCGTGCTGGCCGGAATCTCCATCACCTTCGCTCTAATCCGACTGCTGGCCTGAGGCCAGCCAACCCCGTCAAGCCCCCGCCCGAAACCGCTGCAAACAACGCACCAAATACGGCAGCAATTGCTTCTTCCGCGAAACCACGTCCCGCAATAAATACACCCCCGGCTCCTCCCTCGGATAATCAATCCGGTCCATAAACCCACCATCCCCAGCCACCAGCAAGAGGGAATCCTGACTCACCACATCGGTCACCAGTAACGCGCTGAAAAAATACCCGTGCGCCCCACAATACTGCTGCAACGCCTCCTGCAGCTTCCCCTTCCGCTCCCAAAATTGGTCAAACCCAACCTCCTCAATCTGCGCCACGCTAAATGTCGCACTCCCCTCCTTATACTCCTTGCAGTCCGCCACAATCGCCTGCGCCGCCGTCCGCGAAATCAATAACGACCCCGATGCAAACATCCTGTCCTTGAACTCCCGCGCATTCACCCCGGACAACGCCTCCAGCTTCGCCAATACTTCCACATCCCGCTCCGTCGTCGTCGGCGACGTCAAATTCAACGTGTCCGCCACCATCCCCGCCAATAACAGCCCCGCCACACTCTTCGGCATCTCCACATTCCCCCGGAAAAAACACTCCGCCACTAGCGTGCTCGTCGACCCCACCGGCTCGTTCCGAAATAAAATCGGCTGCGCCGTCCGCATCGCCCCAATCCGGTGATGATCCAAGACCTCCACAATCTCCACCTTGTCCGCCCCCGGAACCGCCTGCCCAATCTCATTGTGATCCACCAAAATCAAACGCCGATCCACCGGCTTCAAAAAATCCGACTTCGAGACAATCCCCACCGTCAACCCATCCTCGTCCACTACCGGAAATAACGACTGCGACGCCCCCGCCGCCAAACCCCGCGCCTCCTCCAAATGCGCATCATGCCGCAACGAAACAAAGTCCTCGTCCAAGACATGCCGCACCTGCACCGCCGCCCGACACAAGGACGCCGTCGTCGCCGTGTCATGCGGACACGATATCAAACTCACCTTGGCCCGCTCCGCCGCCTGGATCGTCTTCCGCTCCACCGCCAAGCCCCCCGTCACAATCACCACCCGAACCCCCTCCCGAATCGCCAAATTCTGAATGTCCCACCGATCCCCCACCACCACCGCCAAACGCTCATGCGGATAGCGGTCCAGCCGCGACGAAAAACTCTCTACCTCCATCGCCCCAATCATCAAAATCAAATCCTCCTCCCGCTCCGCCTCATGCCCCACCAACAACTCCCCTCCCAACGTCCCCGCCAGGTTTGATACCGACGACAAAACCCGCCGCGTGTAAATCAACCGGTCCGGAGACGGAAATAAAAACTTCGTCACCTTGAATAACGATACCAACCCCACACACCTCCGATCCCCCCCCAATACCGGCAATATCCGGATGTTCTTCGAATCCATCATCCCCAACGCATCCGCCAAGGTGGACTCGGGCTTCGCACAAATCACCTCCTCCTGCATCACATCACTCACCTTCGGCGATACATCCGTCACAAACCTCGGTGGCTGTGCCCCAAATTGCTGCAGCACAAAACTAATCCGGTCATTCAGTTCCCCACAACGCGCCGCCTCCGCCTCCGGCATGCCCGTCCGACGCTTATACTCCGCATACCCCAACGCCGACACAATCGCGTCAATGTCCGGATTCCGATGACCTATGACTAATACCTCGCTCATGTACAACTCGCGCGAGGTTAATGATCCCCATCCCAAGCGCAAGTCCTCCATGCTCATACACACCAAGCCCCTCTCCTTTCCCCCCGCATCGCACCCCACACGAGACAAACGCCAACCGCGCTTCGCGCAGGAGCTGGAAGCTGGTAGCTAGGGCCACGCTGACAGTGTTTGCCTCCTACGCTCGCCATGTTCCACATGGCCCCAAGAGCTACGGAGGACAAGCGGCTCCACCGGATTTGCGCCCAGCGCAAATCAACCGCCAACCGCCAACCGCCAACAGCTTACCCCTTCCCGCTTACCTCTTGCCGCTTGGCCCTCAGCCCTCCGCGCTTTGCGCTTCCCGCTCTGCGCTTCCCGCTCTGCGCCCTTGATACCTGCCCCCAAAAAGCTACAACTGCACCCAGACCTGCCATGAAACGCAAACACCGGATCTGGCCCTGGATCATCACCCCCTGCATCCTCCTCTTCCTCACCGCCGTAGCCTTCCACGTCATCCCACGCCGGCATCTCCACACCTATAAGGAACAGCTCCGCGCCCAAGGCTACCCGCTCACGCTGCAGGAATGCCAAACCACCCCCCACACACCCCAAGCCATCGCCGCCGCTTCCCAATTCAACGACGCAGCCCAACAACTCGGTTCGCTCAGCCAAACCTTGGAAAACATCCCCTCCCCCATGCCCATGAGCCACCCCGGCCACGCCCTCCCCGGCTGGCTCGCCCAGGGGGAGCTGCTGCTCAACAACCTGCAGCAGTGGGCGGGAGCGCGCGGGCTGCCAACGGATTTCGGCGATCTCAGCAGTGAGCTGCTCAGCCGCA
>JBMTVN010000257.1:0-5962 GCA_049451415.1 Limisphaerales bacterium
CCTGTTCTTGACCGCTAATGGACGCCAATGGACGCGAATAGCACTGGGTGGGTGCGGGTGGGCTTCGCCCCGAAACACCGAAACAGTGAAGCGCCGTCCGGAGGGGGAGAGGGGGGCTGTTGGCCAGAATAGGGTCTGGCGTATTGGAGATGGCTGCCGTATTCCTAACCAGCACACCCTGTTGAACGCACGAGGCTGTTGTTATGAGAGTATGGATTGCTACCTTTTGTTATGTGCTGATCTTTGTTTTGGCACAGGCTGCGGATCGGCCGAACATTGTGTTTATTCTCGCTGATGACCTGGGTTACACGGACGTGGGTTGTTATGGGAGCCGGTATTACGAGACGCCTCATATCGACCGGTTGGCGCATCAGGGGATGCGCTTTACAAGTGGCTATACCTGCAGTCCGAACTGTCAGCCGACCCGCGCGGCCCTGATGAGCGGGCAGTATAATCCCCGCACGGGCATTTACACTGTGGGGAGTATCGACCGTTTTGACTGGAGAAGCCGTCCATTGCGTCCGGTGGATAATGTGACACGGTTGGCTCCGGAGAAGGTGACCTTTGCTGAGGTGCTGAAGGGGGCTGGCTACAAAACGGCCCTGTTCGGCAAGTGGCATCTCGGGGATGATCCCGAGCATCATCCACTGGCTCAGGGCTTTGATGAAGCCATTACCTCCGCCGGTCAGCATTTTGATTTTGAGACCATTCCACCCACGGATTATCCGTACGGGACTTATTTGGCGGATTTTCTGACCGGCAAGGCGGTGGATTTTATTCGACGCTCCAAGGAGGAGCCGTTCCTTTTGTGTTTGCATCATTTTGCGGTGCACACCCCTTTGGAGGCGAAGGGGGAGCTCATCGAGCGATTTGAGTCCAAGCGGCCGGTGGGAGGGCACAATAATCCGGTGTATGCTGCGATGATTGCCAGTGTGGACGAAAGTGTTGGTCGGGTACTGTCGGTGCTGGATGAGCTGCATCTTGCGGAGAGCACCCTGGTGGTTTTTACGAGCGACAATGGCGGGGTGGGAGGGAAGGCGAGGGAGGGTATCCGGGGCAAGGACATTACGGACAACGCCCCGCTTCGAGGAGGCAAGGGAATGTTGTATGAGGGGGGAGTTCGAGTGCCGTACATTTTCCGTTGGCCGGGGCACATTCCGTCCGGCACGCAGAGTGGGCTGCCTATTAACAGTGTGGATTTGTATCCAACGCTGTTGGAGGTGGCGGGTGCTGCACGTCCGGCGGATTACGTCTTGGATGGGAATAGTTACCTTGGAGAGCTGCGGGGGAGGGTTTTGGAGGCGGGGGGGCGTCCGCCGTTGTTCTGGCATTTTCCCGGGTATCTTGGTGCCGGGGGTGATACCTGGCGGACCACCCCTGTGGGGACCGTGCGTATGGGAGACTGGAAGCTGATGGAGTTTTTTGAGGACGGTCGACTGGAGCTGTACAACCTTCGGGCGGATGTCGGGGAGAAGCAGAATCTTGCGGTCGTGGAAGAGCACATGGCCGTGAACTTGCGTCGGAGACTGCGGGGTTGGCGCGAGGAGGTGGGGGCGGCGATGCCGACACCCAATCCTGATCCCGTTCAGGCAGGCAGGAAGAAGGCCTCGGAGTGATTCCAACGCATTCCATTATGAACATTCGAATGCTGGTTGTGGTTGGGCTGATTTGGGTCGGTCTGTTACGAGCGGCGGACAGGCCCAACGTGCTGTTTATCGCCGTGGATGACCTGCGTCCGGAGCTGGGTTGCTACGGCTTGGAGTTTATCCGGAGTCCGAACATTGATCGTGTGGCGAGGTCGGGAATGGTCTTCGATCGTGCCTATTGTCAGCAGGCGGTGTGTTCGCCATCGCGTTCGAGTGTGATGACGGGGGTACGACCGGACACGACGAGGGTTTGGGACTTGGTGGCTCATTTTCGTGAAGCACTGCCTGAGGTGGTGACCTTGGGGCAGCATTTCAAGAACCACGGTTACTTTGTGCGGGGGATGGGGAAGATTTACCATGGCAAGCTCGATGACCCTCCTACGTGGTCGGTGCCTTGGGAGACGCCAAAGGCGGTGAAGTATGCTTTGGAGGAGAACGTTCTGCTGGATCAACGGCAGTACCGGGTTGAGCCGGATGAGGATTTGGCGGCGGACGTGGGTGGCTCAGGGCGAAGTGACAGTGCGACGCGACGGAAAGTGCGGAAGGCGTCGGCCAAGAATATTCGCGGTCCGGCTTTCGAATGCGCTGATGTGCCGGATGATACTTATCAGGACGGCAAGGTGGCGGACTTGGCGATTGAAGCCTTGCGGGAGCTGGGCGGGAAGGTGGACCCGTTCTTTTTGGCGGTCGGTTTCATTAAACCGCATCTGCCCTTTGTGGCACCGAAGCGTTATTGGGATCTGTATGCGCCTGAAGACATTCA
Organism: Limisphaerales bacterium; assembly: GCA_049451415.1. GTDB lineage: Bacteria > Verrucomicrobiota > Verrucomicrobiia > Limisphaerales > JAHDYP01 > JBMTVN01. The sequence continues at coordinate 2,410 of JBMTVN010000257.1, forward strand.
ACTGGCATCCAATCCGTTTCGTCCGAAGGACGCACCGGACTACGCGATTCTACCAGGGGGTGAGTTGCGGAATTATGACGGTATACCGTCGGGGTCGATTCCGGATGCACTAGCCCGCCAGCTCAAGCATGGCTACTACGCTGCGGTCAGCTACATGGATGCACAGTTGGGTCGAGTTGTGGATGAGTTGGACCGTCTGGGGCTCAGGGAAAATACCATCATCATCATCTGGGGAGACCACGGCTGGAAGCTGGGCGAACATGATGCCTGGTGCAAGCACAGCAACTCTGAGAACGACACCAACGCTCCGTTGATTGTGTCGGCCCCTGGCATGAAGGCGGTGGGGCAGCATACTCAAGCCCTGGTTGAATTCGTGGATATTTACCCAACGCTGTCCGAGCTGGCGGGACTTCCGCTTCCGGGGCATCTGGAGGGGCTGAGTTTTCGGCCGTTGCTGGATGATCCAAACCAACCATGGAAGGCGGCTGCATTCAGTCAGTATCCCCGCTCGAATCAAGGTGGTCTCATGGGTTATTCCATGCGCACGGATCGGTATCGCTTGACCATCTGGGTAGATCGGACTCAGCGGGACAAGGTGCACGCCACGGAGCTTTATGATCATCAGGTTGATCCGCAGGAGGACTGGAACATTGCGGGGTTGCCGGGGAATGATGAGCTGGTCAGGGAGCTGCAAGCCACGCTTCAGGGGAGTTGGAATCCCCTGAACCTGGCAACACCTTGAGTCGAGCTGATTGCACGCTTCGCGACCACTAACATGTGCCAAGCGGATCTCTGTCATTGCGAACGGACGCGAGTGAACGCGAATAGCACAGGGCGGGTGCGGGTGGGCTTCGCCCCGAAACACCGAAACAATGAAGCGCAGTCCGGTGGGGCGTGGGGTTGATGACTCCTGACTCCCGACTCCTATTCTTTACCGCGAATGGACACCGATGGATGCGAATAGGATTTCTGGGACCGCGAATGGACGCGAACGGACGCGGATAGTGTTCTTGTCACCGCGAATGGACGCGAGTGAACGCGAATGGCCCAGGGCGGGTGTCCTCCATCCGCCCGGCCCCTGAAGCGCTGATGGAAGCGAGGCAGGTTTCCCTGTTTTTATCTCGATTCGGTTTAATGTGCGGCTTTGGATGGAGCTCATGAGGAACTCACGCGTGCTGCGATTCTTTGGCCTTTCACTTTTGCTGGCGCGGGTGGACTCGCTTCCGGTTGATGGCCAGGAGTTGTGGATTCATCCATCCATAGAGGTGGAATTTGAGACGGTATCAGGGAGCTATTATCAGCTGGAGAGTTCGCCTGATTTGAAGACGTGGAATATGGAGGGGGAAGCGTTTTTGGGTCGGGGCGGGTTACAGTCACGGTTTGTGAGGCTGGGGAACAGGCAGCTGTTCTATCGTGCGCGGTCTGCGGAGCCTGGCCCGACTGTGGAGGAGGATGGGATCTTTCAGCATTCCACACTGGGCGCTTTGTTGGAGGGGGTTTACGAGGGAGACCTCTCCTTTGGCGAACTGTTCCAGCACGGGAATCATGGTCTTGGGACCTTTCATGGTGTGGATGGTGAGCTGGTGATCACGGATGGCAGAGCGTATCGAGTCCGGGTGGACGGGCAGGCCTATGAGGTCGATGCCGCTGAGCAGACTCCATTTGCTGTGATCACCTATTTCGAGACGGACCAGACCATTGAACTGCCGTCGGTCTCGAGTTTTGCGGACTTCCAGCAGCAGGTGGATGCAGTCCTTCCCAGCATGAATCAGCTTTACGCCATTCGGATTAGAGGTGTTTTTAGCCGGCTGACCACTCGCAGTGTGCCTGTCCAGACGCAGCCTTATCCACCGCTGGCGGAGGTCGTTGCCGGGCAGACCGAGTTCAACTTCACGGAGATTACCGGCACGATGGTCGGGTTTCGTTTGCCCTCGTATTTGTCGAAGCTCAACGCCGCGGGGCATCATTTGCATTTTATCGACTCGAGCGGAACCACGGGAGGTCACGTCTTGGACTTTGCAGCCGTGGACCTGCGGGTAGAAGTCGATCTATGCACCCGGTTGACGACAGATATTCCAGAGACGGAGTTGTTTCTGAATGCGCCCTTGGACTGATGAACCGTGAGGGAGGCACTCCGGGGCATAGTGTGTAGGTCTGTTCCTTACCGCGAATGGACGCCAATGGACGCGAATAGTCTGTGTTCCGCATGCTTCAATGGATTCAGGGACGGCGAGATCCTCGTGAACTGTGACCTTTGAACCCCTCGCTCGGGGCAGGTTTTCTGCTCGGCTCCAGTGCTGTCGAGTCAGGGACTGATGTGGGATTTGAAGAAGTCCCAGATGACTTCGGCGGTGGTGTGGTTTTGGTTGCCGAGATGATCTGGCCAGTCGTGGCCGCCTCCGGGGATTTCATACAGGACGACTTCACAGTTGTCCCTGGAGGTCGACCAACGGTGGAGGCGGATCGGGTCAGCGTTCCCTATGGGGTTGGGCTCGATTTCGCTGATTTTCGATTTCTCCAGAGCGAGGTTTTGGATCCAGAAGTCCATGACGTCGCCAGTACTGAGATAGGCGCCCCATCCATCCTTGTTCTGCGGGTCGCCGGCCCAGAGGGTGATCTTGTCCCCGGTGCCGTGCACTTCCATGACAGAAATGCGGGTTTCCGGGGCGAGTGGAAGGTCCCATGACGACATCATCGTGCCAGCGACGGGAGCGATGGCGCGGACAAAGGGGTTGGGTTGGCGGGCAAGGTAGTAACTCATGTCGCCGCCGTTGGACATGCCAGTGGAAAAGATGGCAGTGGGATTCAGTTTCAGGTCGTGCACGAGTCGGAGCGCCAGTTGCCGGGCGAAGGAGGCGTCATCGACGGTCTCCTTGTCGTGGAATGCATAGCCGACATTGAAGAAGGTGTTGTTCTTGGCATCCCGGGTGCCTTGGGGGTAAGCGGCGACGAAGCCGTGTTTTTCCGCGAGAGCGGTGAACCCGGAGGTTGCGTGCATATCCTGCGCTGAACCTGTGAAGCCATGGAACACCAGGATCAGTGGTGCGCCGGGTTGGAGGTGCTGTGGTATGTCGAGCAGGAAGGTGCGCTCACGTCCGTCGATCGTGAGAGTGTGGGTTCCGCTCTGCCATGGTTGGATCGGGGCGGCAGAGTCGCTTCCTTTGGCGCTTAGGATACCGAGAAGGCTCAGCAGCAGGCAGGCGAGACGATTCATGGCTAAATTGCAGGGCGGGGATGGGGGCTTGTCCAGCCTGCGTGTCCGCTTGTTGTCTGTCTGGCTTTGGATCCTTGAAACCCAAGCAGGGTGATGTTGTGGATGGCCCCAGAGGAGTATGGCGCTCGAAATAGGGCCGAAAAGGGCTCCATAGCCCGTGTTTCGGGGGGGGTAAAGGAGTTAAAATTAACGACATCAACAGGTTGCTGTGGTCCGACCACGATGGGGGCCGACGACCACGATGGGGGCCGAAACAATGAAGCGCAGTCCGGTGGGGCGTGGGGTTGATGACTGCTGGCTCCTGACTCCCGACTCCTGTTCCTGACCGCGAATGGACGC
>JBMTVN010000258.1:0-5957 GCA_049451415.1 Limisphaerales bacterium
ATCGGCAAATGGCACCTCGGTATCCAGTGGGCCCACACCCCACAAGGTGAAGTCGACTTCAACCTACCCTTCAGCCATGGCCCCAACGAAGCCGGCTTCGATGAATTCTTCGGTATCGCCGGCTCGCTCGACATGATCCCCTACGGCTTCTACCGGAACCACCACCCCGTCCAACCCTTCACCACCAACCAACCAGCCCAACCCTTCCCCAGGTTTGTCCGCGAAGGCCCCCGCGCCCCGGATTTCCACCCCGATGAAGTCCTCGACCGACTCACCAGCGAAGCCACGAACTTCATCCAACGCGCCGCAACACGCCCCTCCCCGTTCTTCCTCTACCTCGCTCTCACCGCCCCGCATAAACCCACTTGGCCCGCCCAACGCTTCCAAAACCAAACCGGTCTCGGACCCTACGCCGATTTCGTCCACCAAACCGATTGGACCCTAGGACAAATCCTCAAGGCTCTCGACCGCACCGGCACCAGCACGAATACACTCCTCGTCTTCACCAGCGATAACGGCTCCTATATGTATCGCCACCCCAATGACCAGCCCGACCACCGCAAGGACCCAACCATCCACGGCTACGCCCCCAAAAACCACCAGCCCAATGGACGCTGGCGCGGAACCAAAGCCGATATCTTCGAAGCCGGCCACCGCATCCCCTTCCTGGTCCGCTGGCCCCATCACATCACCCCCAAATCCATCACCCACGAAACAGTCTGCCTCACCGACCTCTTCGCCACCTGCGCCGATATCCTCAATGTCAGCCTAACCCAGGATACAGCACCCGATAGCACCAGCATACTCCCCCTCCTCACTCAGACATCCAACACCTTCCAACACCCCCCAGTCATCCACCACTCAGTCAATGGCACCTTCTCCATCCGTCAAGGCCCCTGGAAACTCATCCTGAGCAACGGCTCCGGCGGACGCGAACAACCCGTCGGCAAACCCTTCAGCTTACCCCACCAACTGTTTAACCTCACCTCCGACCCCACCGAACAAACCAACACCATCCTCCAATTCCCCGAAATCACCTCCCAACTCTCCAACGCCTTCTACTCCACCTACCCCTAACCCGACCGGAATTCTCCACAGACGAATTCCAACCAACACTCCCCAGCAACCCTGCGTCTGTGTCCGTCCGTGTCCCCACCCCCTAAGCCACCAACGCCTTCACCACCTTCCCATGAACATCGGTCAACCGATAATCCCTCCCCTGGAACCGATACGTCAGCCGCTCATGATCAAACCCCAGCAAATGCATCACAGTCGCCTGAAAGTCGTGCACGTGTACCTTGTCCTTCGTCACCCCAAAACCTAACTCATCCGTCTCACCATAGCTCAAGCCTCCCCTCACTCCCCCACCAGCCATCCACATGGTGAAACAATCCGGATAATGATCGCGACCTAACGTGTCCGACGCCGCCGTCCGCCCCTCCCGAAACGGCGTCCGCCCAAACTCCCCGCCGCAAATCACCAGCGTCTCATCCAGCAAACCCCTATCCCGCAAATCCCGTATCAACGCAGCCATCGGCCGATCCACGGTCGCACACTTGCGAGTCAGCCCCCCCCGAATATCCTCGTCATCCCGCGTGCCGTGAAAATCCCACCCCCAGTCAAATAACTGCACAAAGCGCACCCCCTTCTCCACCAGCCGACGGGCCAATAAACAGTTGTTCGCAAAACTCGCCGCCCCAGGCTCCGCCCCATAAGCCTCCAATACCCCCTCGCTCTCCCGCGAAATATCCATCAGCTCAGGCACCGAGGCCTGCATCCGATACGCCAGCTCATACTGCGAGATCCTCGTCCTCGTCTCCGGATGCCCATACTCCTCCGCATGCAGCTCGTTGATCGCCGCAATCGCATCCAAACTTAACCGCCTCGTCCCACGATCCATCCCCGCAGGATCCGATACATACAACACCGGATCCCCCTTCGACCGACACTGCACCCCCTGATACACCGGAGGTAAAAAACCGCTCCCAAATGAATTCTTGCCCCCGTTCGGCAACGTCCCACTCGAAATCAACACAATAAAGCCAGGCAAATCCGAGTTCTCAGTCCCCAAACCATACGTCACCCACGAACCAAACGAAGGCCGCCCCGGTCGCGGTGACCCCGTCAATGTAAACAACTCCGCCGGCGCATGGTTGAACTGGTCCGTGTTCATCGAATGCACCATGCACAACTCGTCGGCCACACCCTGCAAATGCGGGATCGCATCCGACATCCATAACCCACCCTCCCCACATTGCTTAAACTCACGCCTCGTCCCCAGCAACTTCGGAACCCCCGACGTAAATGCAAATGTCTTCCCCTCCAAAAACGACGCCGGACAATCCCGCCCATCCCACTTCACCAACTCCGGCTTGTAATCATACAGGTCCAGATTCGGCGGTGAACCAGTCAGATGAATGTAAATCACCCGCTTCGCCCTGGGCTTGAAATGCGGCTCCCGCACCGCCATGGGATCCATCACACCCCCAGCCATGCCGGGATTCATCAACGATGCCAGCGCTACGCCACCCAAACCAGCACAGGTCTGCTTCAAGAAATGACGCCGCGTCACACTCCGGATTCGCTCCAACTCAGGATTCATGGCTTCAAAAACATCTCGTCCAAATTCAACATCGCATTCGCCACCACCGTCCAGGCCGCCGCCTCCACCACCCCCACGCCCTCCCCCAACTCTCCCAAGGGCTCGGTCGCCAATAACTTCGCCTCCTCCTCCTTACCCCTAAAACGCTCACATGCCCCTTCATATAACTCCGATAACACCCGCACCTCCGCCTCCAATGGCTCCCTCACTAAACACCACCTCAAACCCGCCTTAACCCGCTCAGCCACCCCACCACCAATCTGCATCATCCCACGCCCCAAGGCCTGCGCCGCCTCCACATACACCGGGTCGTTCAAGGTAACCAAAGCCTGCAACGGAGTATTCGTGTTCTTCCGCCTTACCGTGCATACCTCGCGACTCGGCGCATCAAAGGCCGCCATCGACGGATAAGGACTCGACCGCCGCCACGCCGTATACAACCCCCTCCGATACCGGTCCTCCCCCTCGCTCGTCTCCCAATCCGTCCCGCTCCCAAACGCCGCACTCAACCCCATCGACGGCTGCGGCGGCCTCACCGATGCCCCCCCCACCTTCCCACTCAACAACCCGCTGACCGCCAACGCCTGATCACGCACCATCTCCGCCGATAACCGCACCCGCGGACCCCGCGCCAATAAACGGTTGTCCGGATCCCGCTCAGCCAACTCAGCGCCCAGCTTCGAGCTCTGCCGATACGTCCCCGAGGTCACCATCAACCTCAACAAATGCTTCACATCCCACCCGCTCTCGCGAAACTCCACCGCCAGCCAGTCCAGTAACTCCGGATGCGACGGCAAATCCCCCTGCGAGCCGAAATCCTCACTCGTCGCCACCAAACCCACCCCAAATAACGCCTCCCAATACCGGTTCACAACCACCCGCGCCGTCAACGGATTCTCCGCACTCACCAACCATCTGGCCAAGCCCAGCCGATCCCGACGCCCCCCTCCAGGCATTGCTCCAAAAACCGACGGCACCCCGGCAACAACCTCCGGACCCAAATCACGAAAACTCCCCCGATACTGCACCCGGGTCACCCGACGCCTCCCCTCCGGCAACTCCCGCATCACCGGCACCGTCACCTTCGGTCGCATGCCCGCCATCTCCCGCTCCAACTCCACCAATCGCCTCCCATCCTCGCCCCCTTCCGGATCATGCCACGCAAAAAACTCAAGCAACGCCGCCTCCTCCCCCAAACCCCGATCCTCCGGCCGCTTCGATAACCCCACCACCAACCGGCTCGGAACCGCCGGCTTCGGAACCTCATCACCAGTCACCGAAATACGAAACCGACGCAGCTTGCGATGCGGAAAATTCTGGTGCAGCTGAAACTCCAGCCGCCAGCCCGCCTCCAACTCCAACGGCTCCTCTAACACCAACACCGCTTCCTGCCGCTCCCGTTGCCGCCCCCGCACGGCCCACCCGCTCAGGCGATCCCCGGCGTTCCCATCCACCGCCCGATTCACCTCATACCACTCCTGTTCGTCACTCGCCGTCGCAGACCTGAACTTCAACCGGCGCGATTTCTCCTTTTCCTCCCCATCCACCACCTCCCGATACTTCACATGCAGCTCCAACTCATTCAGCACCCAAGGCTTCTCCTGCCCAAATACCTCCAGACGAACAGCCGTCCAAACACCACCCCCGCCCACACCCCCCAACCGCACCTTGTAGTTGTCCCTCGGCGCAGAATGTTCCCCCACCTCAATCACACCATCCCCATCCAATCGCATAGCCGCCTTTGAGTCCGCTTCCATCCCCTCCACGTCAGGCGACAACACTCCCCACCCCTTGCCCTCCATCAAATCCCGCTCCCACTCATGCCGCCGCTCCATCGCCCCCGGCTCCGATAACCTGCCGCGAATGCGGTTCACAACCTCCAGCGTCTCCGCCCGCATCCCCACCATCCTCTGCTTCTGCCCCTCCTCAAATAATCCAAATACCGGCCACTCATCCCCGCGATCCTCGTCAGCCGTCTGGTTCAACAACGCAAATACCCTGAAATACTCCTCCTGCGTTATCGGATCATACTTGTGCGTGTGACACTGCGCACAATCAATGGTCGTACCCATCCAAACAGCAAAGGTCGTGTTCACCCGGTCCACAATCGCCTCGTTCCGGAACTCCTCGTCGTCCGTCCCCCCCTCGTTGTTCGTCTTCGTGTTCCGATGAAACGCCGTCGCCACCACCTGGTCATCCGTCGCCCCAGGCAACATGTCCCCCGCCAGTTGCTCCACGGTAAACTCATCAAACGGCTTGTTCGCGTTAAACGACCGAATCACATAATCCCGATACGCCCAAATCGTGCGATGCGGATCATCCGCATAACCAGCTGAATCCGCATACCGTGCTAAGTCCAACCACTGCCGTGCCCAGTGCTCCCCATACGCCTCCTTCGCCATTTGACGATCCACATACCGCTCATACGCGTCCGACTGAACATCCCTCACAAACACCTCCACCTCCGCCTCGCTCGGCGGTAAACCCGTCAAGTCCAAAGCCACCCGACGCGCCAATACTTCCCGCTCAGCCTGATCCGAAGGCCGCAAACCCTCCTCACCCAACCGACGCAAAACAAACGCATCAATCGCATTCCTCACCCGCAAATGATTCTCACCCACCTCCGGGACCGACGGACGCCCGGGAACCTCATACGCCCAATGCCCCGCATACTCGCCGCCCTCCTCAATCCACCTCCGCAACACCCCCACCTCCGCCTCCGTCAACCGACGCCCCGCCCCCGGTGGCGGCATACGGTCCTCATCCTCCTCCGATAACACCCGATGCAACAACTCGCTCTCCCCGGCATCCCCAACCACAACCGCCGCATAGCCCCCGTGCAGGGCCGTCGCACCCTCAAACGTATCCAAACGTAATCCCCCAGCTCCCCCCTTCCCCCCCTGCCTCTTCGCCTCGTCCGGCCCGTGACACCGATAGCAGTGACCCGACAATATCGGCCGCACTTCCCGGTTAAAATCCACCCCAGCCTCCAATACCAGACTCCCCAAAACCACACACCACCCACCAAGGTAACCTAAACGCATGCTGAGCATGAACAGACCTTGCCCAAATCCCCCCATGCCATCAAGCCCACTCAATAGCTGCTCAGACAATCTATCGCTAACTTCCTCTTCCCCAACACTTCTCCAAAGGGATTATTGTCGCTCAGACAATCTATGCGCAACTCGTTGCCGAACAACGCCTCTCTGCTGCGCAAAATGCACGTTTCCATGAGCCTGGGTGAACATACCTCTCGCTTGATCCAGATATGATGGACAGCACTCCTTCCTCCGCCACCTACCCCCTGCCCCCACCCCAATAGCTGCTCAGACCTTCTATTCATAACCCTCTCCCC
>JBMTVN010000259.1:0-5935 GCA_049451415.1 Limisphaerales bacterium
TGGCGTTCTTTGCCCTTGTTGGGGACAGGTTTGACGGCCATGACTTTTTGCGGGAGGCGGAGAGGGCCGGGGTAGCGGCGGTGGTGGTGGAGCAGGGGCGTGAGATTCCGGATGGCTTAAGGGTGCCCTTGGTCCGGGTGGGAGACACGAGGAAGGCTTTGGGAGACCTGGCGCGAGTCTGGCGTCGGGAGCTTGAGTTGCCGGTTGTGGCGGTTGGCGGATCCAACGGCAAGACGACCACCAAGGAGCTGCTGGGATCGGTATTGGCGACCCGTTGGAAGACGGTGATGAGCGCGGCGAGCTTCAACAATGACATTGGCGTGCCGCTGACGTTGTTGCGTTTGGGGGCGGGGGATGAGGCGGCGGTAGTGGAGGTTGGCAGCAACCATCCCGGGGAACTGCGGCCCTTACTGGGGATGGTGAAGCCGGGCATAGGAGTCGTAACGAGCATTGGGCGCGAGCATTTGGAGCACTTTGGTTCGCTGGAGGGGGTGGTCAAGGAGGAGGGGGAGGTGGCTGAATCCATTCCTGAAGGGGGGATTTTGGTGGTGAACGGGGACAGTCCTTTGATTGGGGAGGTGGCAAAGCGCACGCGGGCGAGGGTTTTGCGTGTTGGATTCGGTTCCGGCAATGACTGGAGAGCCAGGGTGGAGGGCGTTGGGTTTGCCGGGAGTACGTTTCGTTTGGAGGGAGCGGGTGAAGGGTTGGATGGCAATTACCGGGTTCCCATGCCGGGTCGGCATCAGGTGAACAACGCGCTGCTGGCGATGGCGGTGGGGTCGATTTTGGGGCTTGGTCGCGAAGAACTCTCGCGCGGGTTGGAAGGATGTCCGCAACCCGCCCGGCGGATGCAGGTGATCGAGCGGGACGGGGTCAGGATTCTCGATGATTGTTACAATGCGAACCCGGACTCGATGTTGGCTGCCTTGGAGACTTTGGGTTCATTGCCATGTGAGGGTCGTAGGCTGGCGTTATTGGGGGACATGGCGGAGGTGGGGGTGGGGAGCGACCGGCTTCATGGGGAAGTGGGGCGGTGTGCGGGAGAGTTTGGCGTGGATTTGCTTTGGGTGACCGGCCGGATGGCGAACTGGACGGCGGATGCTGCCCGGGAGGCGGGAGTTGGGCGGGTGGAGATTGTGGAGGGTGTAGAGGCTGTGGCGGAGAGGGTGGTAGAGAGCGTTCTGCCGGGAGACATCCTACTGGTGAAGGCATCGCGTTCAGCGAGGCTGGAGCGAGTGATTGACGCTTTGTGCAACCGGGTTACAGCGGCATGAGAGCTGATGTTATCCTATTTGGCGCATTTCATTCAGCAGCAGGCGCAGGGCAGCGTCTGGGAGGACTGGCTGTCCCCGCTGCGGGTGTTCGGCTATGTCACCTTTCGCAGTGCGGGGGCTGCGGTGACGGCGTTGTTATTGAGCCTATGGCTGGGGCCAAAGGTCATAGTCTGGCTGAAGCGGCTTCGTTTCGGGCAGCACTATGCGGACAAGGCCGAGGAGGCCGGGGGGTTGGGGGCGCGGATTCTGGACAAGCGGGGTACTCCTACCATGGGGGGTATTCTGATTGTGCTGACCGTGGATCTGAGTGCGTTGCTTTGGGCGAGGTGGAACGAACTGATCCTGCTGACCCTGTTATCGCTGGTGGTTTTGGCGGGGTTAGGATTTTACGACGACTATTTGAAGATCACGAAGCAGACCGGGAAGGGAACACATTCCCATTTGAAGCTTTGGGTTCAGGGTTTGCTGGCGGTCTTTGTAGGGGTTTATCTGTTCGTGCTGCCGGAGACCCGTGCACAGGTCACCCAGATCATGGTCCCGTTCTACAAGTATCCGGTGTTGCAGGACTGTTTCTGGGCGGGGCTGGTGCTGACCGTGCTCGCGATTGTGGGCAGTTCGAATGCGGTGAACCTGACGGACGGTCTGGACGGTTTGGCGATTGGGTGCACCCTGATTGTGACTGGCGTCTTCGTGGTGATGACCTATGTGGCGAGCAATGTTCGCTACGCGGAGTATCTACAGATTCCCTATGTGGCGGGGGCGGAGGAGCTGACGGTGTTTTGTTCTGCGATGGTGGGGGCGGGGCTGGGATTTCTGTGGTTCAACTGTCATCCGGCGGAGGTTTTCATGGGGGATACCGGATCGCTGGCGCTGGGGGGAGTTCTGGGGATTATTGCGATTCTGATTCATCAGCCATTTGTATTGGTGATTGCGGGCGGAGTTTTTGTGGCGGAGGCGGGGTCGGTAGTTTTACAGACCAGCTGGTTCAAATTCACAAGGCGCCGGACGGGGACAGGGCGGCGGTTGTTTTTGATGGCGCCGCTTCACCATCATTTCGAGAAGAAAGGCTGGTACGAATCGAAGGTGGTTTTTCGATTTTACATCCTCTCGATTCTTTTTGCGGTGCTTGCGTTGAGCACCTTGAAGTTACGCTGAAATGACCATGAACACCTTATTTCCGGATGTCAGGATACCGCGGCGAGGTTGCGTCGGGCCGGGCGGGGTGTGGTCCTATGCGGCACCAGATCACGGTCTGCGGTTTGGTCCTTGCCGGGTGGTGTCTCGGGTGCTAGAAGGCCCTAAAAAGCGCGCTTTTTCGTCCAGTTTTAATCCTTTAGCCGCCATGCCCCGCGAGGTTCGTCGAGTTTTTTATCCCCTTAGCCAAGCACTATGAGTGATTCCAATCCTTTAATTCCACAGGGCTCCCTACTTGAGGAGCAGGCGAAGAGCCGGCCGCATTTACGGATAGCGTTATGTATTGTGGCGGTGCACATGGTTTTTCTGGGGGGGCTGTTGATGCAGGGCTGTAAGCGGGACGAAGCGGATGACACCACGCAGCTGGTGCTTCCGCCCCGGCCGCCAGAGACGAACTATCCGGGCTTGCCGACCTTTGACAGTGGCACTCAGCCTTTTGATCAGCAGAGGCTGATCACCAATGAACCGCCGGCGGAGACGATGGTGGATACTGGGGATGACCTGCCCCTGATGGATGCGCCCCTTGGCATAGGCGACAATCTTCTGCCGGTGGTGCCGGACGCCAGGGAGAGCAGCCCGTTGCCGATGGACTTCACTGAGCCAGATGTTTCCGAACAACCCCGTGTGGGCCAGTTGCCGCCGGTTGTTGGTGGCTCGGCGGGTGTAACGGAGCACAAGGTCCAGCAGGGCGAGTATTTCATTACCATTGCCAAGCGTTACAAGGTCACGGTGGCGGACATTGCGAAGGCGAATCCCGGTGTAGACTCCACACGTTTGCAGCTGGGACAGGTGTTGAAGATTCCGGCGGTTAGCTCGGATTCCGGCGCGGCGGTGGCGGAGCCCCCGGCGGCTGCGCCGACAACGGGTACCTATCTGGTGAAGAAAGGGGATAATCTGCACCGGATTGCCAGAAGCCACGGCACGACCGTTGACGAGTTGAAGCGCCTCAACGGGCTGACTACCGACCGCATTATTATCAACCAGAAGCTGAAAGTGCCCAATACGGGAGCCAACTGACCCCAGTCCCTGGCTGGGGGGCGGGGAGGAGTAAGGCAGCATGATGAACTAGAGCAATGAGACTGGCGTTCCTGGCATCGGTGATTTGCACGGCGGCCCTGGTTTCGCTGGGGTTGGTGGTGATGGTCAGTTCGGAGATCGGCATCACGTGGTCCACGGAGGCGGGGCGTCAGTTGATGTGGAGTGGCATTGGGGTGGTGGCTGCGATGGTGATGGCGATGCTGGATTACCGGTGGTTGAGGCATGCTGTTTGGCCGGCCTTTTGTTTGGCGCTAGTTTTGTTGGTGGCGGTGTTGGTGATGGGCAAGGAGGCCGGGGGGGCGCAGCGCTGGCTGGCGTTGGGTTCCTTGGGGACGTTTCAGCCCTCGGAGTTCTCGAAGTTCGCGGTGATTCTGCTGCTGGCGTATTACTGCGAGCGGAACCAGCGTTTCATGCACACGTTTTGGAGAGGGGTGGCAGTGCCGGGGATGCTGGTGGGCGTGGTGTTGGTGCTGGTGTTCCTGGAGCGCGACTGGAAGTCCACGATCCTGATTACCGGTTTGAGCGGGGTCGTGTTGTTGGTGGCGGGCATTCGTTGGAGGTATGTATTTCTATCGGGGGCGGTTGGTGCGGTGCTTTTTGTCCTTGGCTTGGCCCAGAATGAGGTTCGCTACAACCGGGTGGTGAACTGGTATAATGCGGAGGAGGCGGATGAATCCGGGATTTACCAGAACCGGCAAGCGGAGCTGGCGATTGCAAATGGCGGGGTGCTTGGACGGGGGCTTGGGCAGGGGCAGATTTACGGGTCGGTGCCGGCGTTTCGGACCGACTTTATTTTTGCCCTGGTGGGGGAGGAGTTGGGTTTGGTGGGCAGTGCTTCTGTGGTGGTGGCGTTCATGTTGTTTTTGATTTCCGGGGTAGCGATTGCATGGAGGGCGAAGGATACCTTTGGGCTTTTGCTCGGGGTGGGGGTGACGATGTTAATTGCCATGCAGGCTTTCGTGAACGTGGGGGTGGTGACCGGGGTGTTGCCCAATACCGGGCTGGCGCTGCCATTTGTCAGCAAGGGCGGAACGAACCTGGTGATGACGATGATGATGGTGGGGGTGTTGTTTAGTGTGGCCGTGACGACGGCACGCGAGGGCGTGCAGGAGCCCGGGGCGGCTGAGCTGGATGATCTTGGAGCGGCTGCGCAGGTGTGATGGCTCGACTAACGTCCAGACCTTTGGTGGCGATTGCCTGTGGTGGCACGGGTGGACATTTGTTTCCCGGGCTGGCTGTGGCTGATGCTTTGATGGGGGGCGGTGCGGACGTGCAGCTGTTTGTTTCACGGAAAGCGGTGGACCGGCTGGCGTTGGGTGGGGTTGGGGCGGAAGTGCAGGTGGAGGAGTTGGAGGCCGTTGGGTGGGACAGCCGACGTCCGTGGCGTTTTTTACGTGGTGTGATGGCGGCTTGGGGCCAGGCGAGGCGTTGTTTTCGGCAGCGGCGCCCGGTTGCGGTGCTGGCGATGGGAGGGTTTACGAGTGTGGGGCCGGTTTTGGAGGCCAAGCGACTGGGTGTGCCCTCCTTTCTTCACGATTCGAATACGATTCCGGGCCGTGCCACACGATGGCTCAGCCGCTGGGTGGAAGAGGTCTTTGTGGGATTTCCGGAGGCTGCGGGGCGTTTGCCGGGCGTTCGAGTAAGGGAGGTGGGGACGCCGGTGCGACGTGAGATAGGCAGACTGCGACGAGGGGATTGTTGCGGGAGCCTGGGGCTTGATGACGGGGCGTCGGTGCTGGTGGTTTGTGGTGGGAGCCAGGGGGCACTCTCCGTGAACACACTTGTGATGGATGCCATGCCGATGTTACGGGAGCGTGTTCCCGGGTTGCAGGTAGTCCATCTGACCGGGGCGGCGGACTTGGCGCGGGTGAAGGGGTTCTATTCGGGGTTGGGAATGAGGGCCGTTGTTCAGGCTTTCTCGGACCGGATGCCCGAGGTGTTGGGGGCGGCGGATCTGGCCATTAGCCGTGCTGGGGCATCGTCTTTGGCGGAGTTGGCGGCGGCGTGTTTGCCGGCGCTGTTGGTGCCATATCCTTCCGCGGCGGACAACCATCAGGTGGCGAATGCGGATGCGTTCCAGCGTGCAGGTGCGGCGAGTTGGCGGGAGCAGGCAGCTTTGGATGGTCCGGCGATTGCGGAGTGGGTTTCGGGTATGCTTAGGGACTGTGAACGACGGGAATCCATGCGGCAGGCCCTTGCCCGGAGGAATCGGCCCCATGCTGCCGCGGATATAGCCCATGAGATCTTGAAGGTGGCGGCAGATGATCTCAGAGCGAAACTGGAGTTGGGCCGAGCAGGGGGCAGCGGTGTGGTGGCGGGCGGGGCGAGAGGATCGGGTGAAGTGCGTTGTTCCGGAGTTGTTGCAGGGGAAGGAAATGGAGGTGGGAGGCTATGATTTGCAGTGCAGAGATGGCGGCGGAGCTGGCGCA
>JBMTVN010000260.1:0-5920 GCA_049451415.1 Limisphaerales bacterium
TGAGGGGGATATCCTTTCGGGTGGAGGAGGGGGAGCTGGTGGGTTTCTTGGGGCCGAATGGGGCGGGCAAGACGACCACGTTGAAGATGCTGGCGGGGTTATTGTATCCGACGCGTGGGGAGGCTCGGGTATTTGGGTATGTGCCGTGGGAGCGTCGGGACGGGTATCGGAGGCAGTTTGCTTTATTATTGGGGCAGAAGAATCAGCTTTGGTGGGATTTGCCGGCGCGGGAATCGTTTGAGTTAAATGCCAGGATTTACGGGATTGAGCGGGAGCGGATGTTACGGACGGTGGAGGAGATGACGGGTTTGCTGGGGGTGGGAGAGAAGCTGGGGACGATGGTGCGGGAGTTGTCGTTGGGAGAGCGGATGAAGATGGAGTTGATCGCGGCGTTACTGCATGAGCCGCGGGTCTTGTTTCTTGATGAGCCGACGATCGGGCTTGATGTGATTTCGCAGAAGGCGGTGCGGGATTTTATACGTCATTACAACGCGACGAAGCGGACGACGATTTTACTGACGAGTCATTACATGGCGGACATTCAGGAGTTATGTCGGCGGGTGATTGTTATTGATCGAGGGAGAATCTGTTTTGATGGGGCATTGGCGGAGATTTTCGACCGGTTTGCCCGACGGAAGGTGATCACCATCCATTTGGATCCGGCTGTGGTTCGTCCAGAGTGTGACTTGTCGGTTTTGGGGGAGGTGGTTGAGAGTGATCCTGGGAGTGTGCGGTTGAGCGTGCGTCGGGATCAGGTGATTCCGGCCTGCAAAGTCTTGTTGGATCGGTTGCCGGTGATGGACATGGACATTCAGGATGTTCCGATTGAGGAGGTGATCCGGCAGTTATTCAGCGAGGTGGGGGAGTAGTGGGTACGCAAGACTGGACAGGGAGCGGGACAACCCATGTGTAGAAACTGGTAACGGCTTGGGAGGGCTGGAACTTTAGCATTTTTTTTCAGCGAGCAGACGGGTTTGCGCGCGTAATACACCTGTCTTATTCGGCTCAAGGAGAGTCCGATCGGGCACTTTGGAGTTCTGCAGCTGTATCTTCTTCCCGATCAGTGATCTAGGGGGTGGGTGCAGGTTTGTTGCCCCATGCTAAATACGACACATGTATTAGCTAAGCGCCTCAGGTGCAATCACTTGTATTTCGGGTCCGTATTCGCGTGGCATGGCCTTTGCTTGGGCTGGGGAGACGGTTGGATTTCAGGTGTCGGAGTGAAGATGGAGTGCTCCGGCCTGGCATTGGACCGCAGGGCTCCCGGAAGCGGGGGCGGAGAAGAGAAGTAACCAAACAGTCGAGGTAAGTATGCGTATTCGACAGAAGAAGACCGGTGGTTTCACCTTGTTGGAAATCATGATTGTTGTGTCGATCATTGGTTTGCTGACAGCGATAGTGGCGCCTCATGCGATGCGGGCGAGGGAGAGGGCTTGCATCGAGACGATCCAGAGCAACCTGAGGATCATTGAGGACAGCAAGTGTATTTGGGCGATGGAGCGTCGGGTTAAGTCGGGTGCTGAGCCGGAGGTGGAGGATTTGGTCTCTTACATTAAGGGTCAGCAGTTGCCGCAGCCGGTTGCGGGTGAGACTTATAACATCAATCCGGTTGGAGTGTTGGCGTCGGCGACGTTGAATCAGAGCCTGGTGGATTTACCGGAGGGGACGGAGTTGACTTTGAACTCTGAGAACTAGGTTGCCCTGCGGGTTGCTGGCCTTGGGGCATGGAGGTCTTGGTTCTCTTCATTCGGCGGGTCCTGGATGGATCCGCCGTTTTTTGTGGGGTTGGTGTGCTGGGGGTGGTGATTAGGGAAAAGCCTGTTAGATGGGCTTCGTATGGTGGGGAGCTGTGCTTTATGCCTACATGGTCCTGTAATTGGGAAGCTAGCGAGATGTAATTGGAGTGAAGCAGAGATGAAGATGAAGTATCGGGGTTTGAAGGGGCGCGGTGGATTTACCTTGGTGGAGATCATGATTGTGGTGGCGATCATTGGTTTACTTGCGGCGTTGGTCATTCCGAATGCGATGCGGGCGCGGGAGCGTTCATGCATTGAGGTGATCCGGAGCAACCTGAGGATCATTGAGGACAGCAAGGGGGTTTGGGCGACGGAGAACCGGGCGGCGAGCGGGACGGTGGTGGATCAGCTTGATTTGGAGCCGTATTTGAAGGGGGAGGTATTTCCTGAGTCGGTTGCGGGTGAGGTGTACAACGTGAATCCTGTGGGGGAGCGGTCGAGTGCGACCTTGATGCAGGCGCTGGTGGATTTGCCGGTGGGGACGGAGTTGACGTTGGAATTTGAGCCTTGATCGAGTTGGTGGCAGTCCGGGGGTTGTGTCCGGCGGGGAGCTTCGGTTGGCCTCGTTGTGTTGACCGGATTAGGTGGTGCGGGTTTTGCGGTCTGGAATTCCGTCTTGATTGTGTTGGGAGGGCGTGAGTTGGTTGGGCAACTAACTCGATATTCTGATGGCCCATATAGACACCTCGATAAGGACCTTGGGGGCGGCTTCGTATGCGTCACCTCTTCAAGCTGAGCATGCTGGTTGTGGATGGAAGGGGCCCTTTGTTGGGGATGGTGTGCGGGTCAGGCAGGGGACGGAGGTCGTGGAGCGGGATGAGTTGGGGGAAGGGTTGACGTTCGAGAAAGCGGGGCCGAGGGAGAAGGTGTTTTTTCATCCGCGGAGGACGGTGGCAGCGGTGGTGACCTGTGGGGGGCTGTGTCCCGGGCTGAACAACGTGATTCGGTCGGTGTTTTTGGAGCTGTATCACAACTATGGAGTGCGGAGGGTATTGGGGATTCGTTATGGGTATGCGGGTTTGAATCCGCGGGTGGGGGAGGAGCCGTGGGTTTTGACTCCGGCCATGGTGGAGGACATTCATCAGGAGGGGGGCACGTTATTGGGGTCTTCACGGGGGCCGCAGCCGATTGGGTTGATGGTGGACTATCTGGTAGCGAATCGGGTGAACATTTTATTTTGTGTTGGTGGGGACGGGACGTTGCGTGGGGCGCGGGAATTGGCGGAGGAGGCCATGAAGCGCGGGGTGAGGTTGGCGGTGGTGGGGATACCGAAGACCATCGACAATGATGTGATGTTCATGACGCGGACCTTTGGGGTTTCGACGGCGATGGCGGTGGCTTCGGAGGTTTTGGCTTGTGCGCATGCGGAGGCGCACAGTGCGTATCATGGTGTGGGGTTGGTGAAGATCATGGGGCGTCATGCGGGTTTTGTTGCGGCCTCTGCGACGTTGGCCAGTCAGGAAGTGAACTTTTGTCTGATCCCGGAGGTAAGATTTGGTCTAGGTGGGCGCAATGGATTTTTGGGGGCATTGGAGCGCCGGTTGAAGGCGAGGAAGCACGCGGTTGTGGCGGTGGCGGAGGGGGCGGGGCAGGATTTGCTGGAGGGGAGTGAGGGGGGGGTGGATGCGTCGGGAAACCGTCGGCTGGGCGACATTGGGATTTTTTTGAAGGAGCAGATTGTGGAGGGGATGAGGCGGCGCCGGGCACCGGTGGACGTGAAGTATTTTGATCCGAGTTACCTGGTGCGGAGCGTTCCTGCGAATCCGGACGACGCGATATTATGTGATGATTTGGCGCGGCGCGCGGTTCATGCGGGGATGGCGGGGAAGACGAATCTGGTGGTGGGTTTTTTGAATGGCACTTATGTGCATGTGCCGATTGAGCTGGCGGTGAGCGAGAAGCGGCAGGTAGATCCTGAGGGGCCTTTGTGGAACAGCGTGTTGGCGTCGACGGGGCAGCCACGCCGGATGGTGTAGGTTATCCGTTTGGGGCGGGTCTTTTGGTTTTGAGCCATATGAGTGTGCCGATGGCGAGCAGGGCGACCGAGCCGATGGCGATGGTGGGTTTATAGACTATGGCGCTTTGGATGAGCAGGAGGCAGGTGGCGGCGAAGATCAGCGGGGTGACGGGGTAACCCGGGACGCGGAATGGCCTGGGGAGAAGAGGTTCTTTTTTTCGGAGGATGAGAATCCCGATGGTGGAGGCTGCGTAGAAGGAGTAGACGGTGGCGGCGGTATAGAGGATGGCATTGACGAAGGAGCCCAGCAGGAAGATGAGGAGGAGAGCGATAGCGCCTTGGGTGCCGAGTGCTGTGGCGGGCGTTTGGAGTTTCGGGTGCCATTGGCCGAGAGCTTGGAAGGCCGGGTGGTCTTGGCCGACGGCATAGGAGATGCGGGCGCCGGTGAAGATGAGGCCATTGACGGCACCGAGGGCGGAGATACAGATGAGGAGGCTGATCAGAGTGGCGCCGAGGTTTGGGAGGAGAGTGGCTACCGTATCGGTGGCGACGGCGTTGGAGTTGCGGAGGCCGGAGTAGCCGAGAGCGTGGACGAAGGCGAAATTGGCGAGGAAGTAGAGCAGAGTGACTGTGAGTGTTCCGATGACGAGGGCGCGGGTGATATTGCGGTTGGGGTTACGGACCTCGGATGCCACGTAGGCCATTTCGTTCCATCCGCCGAAGGTGAAGAGGACGAAGATGAGGGCCAGGCTGAAGGGCAGTTGATTGGATTCCGTGGGGGTGGGAGGGGGAGTATTGGATTGTCCGGCGATGAGGGCGGCGGCGACGATGAGGATGAGGCCGAGAGCCTTGGTGGTGGTGAGGAGGTTTTGGGTCCATTTGCCCTGGCGGACGCCCAGGATATTGATGGCGGTGAGAAGGATTACGGCGCCGGCGGCATAGATTTGGTGCATGACGGGCAGGGAGGACTGGGCGAGGGGGTCCCAGATGGTGCAGGCATAGGTGGCGAAGGCGAAGGCCATGACCGCGATATCTCCGGGGCGGACGATAGCAAGCTGGGCCCAGCCGAAGAGGAATCCGGCCCAGGGTCCGTAGGCCCGATTGAGGAAGACATAGTCACCTCCTTCCCGGGGGAGGGCGGAGGCGAGTTCGGCGTAGCTGAGGGCACCGAAGAGGGAGAGAGTTCCGCCGAGGAGCCAGATGCCGAAGAGTCCGTAGACGTTGTGGGTTCCTTTGGCGATATCCGGCGCCATCTGGTAGATGCCCGCTCCGATGATGATACCGACAATGAGGCAGGTGGAGTCGAACAGGCTGAGGACCTGTTTAGGACTATGGCGCATGGGCCCAGTATTGGGCTTTTGACCTTTTGGGTCAGTGTTTTTTGAGGGTGACGGCGATACCGGAGGATTCCATGTTGAGGAAGAGCGTTTCCAGTGTGGGGTTGGAGGTGATGGCTTTAATGAAGTCAGGGTCGGCTTGCCGGGCATTCATGTTATGGGCGACGACGAGGCCGCCGGGGCGGAGCTTGGGGAGTAGCTTTTGGAGGTAGTCGAGGTAGCCTTCCTTATCGGCATCGAGGAAGAGCAGGTCGATGTTTTGCTGGAGGCTGGCGACCTCCTGGTGGGCGTCGCCTTCGATTAGGGTGACGAGGTGTTCGACATTGGCGCGTTTGAAGTTGGCTCGTGCTTGGGCTGCGCGTCCCGGGTCAATTTCGTAGGTCGTCAGTTTGCCTTGGGTTTGTTCGAGGGCGAGGCAGAACCAGAGGCTGGAGTAGCCGATTGAGGTGCCGATTTCGACGACATGTTTGGCTTGGATGGATTCTGTGAGGAGGCGGAGGATGCGGCCATCCTCCATGGGGACGCTCATGCTGCCTCGGCGCTGGGCGGCGTCCATATTGGAGAGGATCGAGAGGATTTCCTTTTCGCGGTTGGAGTTGGGGATGGGCTGGCTGGAGAAGCTGGAGGGGCGGGTTGGTGGCGGGGCGGGTTGGGAGAGGGTCAGCGTGGAGATGAGGGTGAGGCAGGCGAGGGGGATTAGAGCAGGGGTTTTCATGTGTGTTTTGTGTGAGGGGTGTGGAGTGGTTAGACGTGGTTGGGCGGCGATTCGTTACCGTTGGAGGGGAGAAACTCGGCTTGAGTGCCGTGGGGTGGAGCGTAGGGTTCTGGCA
>JBMTVN010000261.1:0-5911 GCA_049451415.1 Limisphaerales bacterium
GCGCCCACCATTAACCCCCGGTTTTTCTTTTCCTCCCACTACGCAGAGTGGATCCCCGATCAGCCGGCGCCGGAAGGCGATGCCGCATCCGCTGCCGAATGGGCCCACCAGATCGCCGAGGAACTGGGTAAGGATGAGACCATCCAATTCACCTTGGATATGGAGTATTCCCTGGCGATTTTCAGCACAAGCGGGATGGTAGACGGGAAGCGCGTCTCTGTTACCATCGAGGCCCCCTGGTTGTATCTGCCGGTCGTCGACTATCCCTCCCATTCCCGTTTTACTCTGGATCTTTCATGGCTTACCCTCAGTGTAGATGGCGAAACAGTCACCGTCCATTCATCGCAATTCTGGACGGATGCCGAGGTGCTTCTGCCGACTCTTTTCACCGTCGTCTTTTTCTTTTACTGGCCGCAATCCGGCGTCTGGCTCGAGAGGGTGGACTTCAACAATGGGACTTCCTCCCTCTCCGACAGGGTCACCTTTGGTCTATAACCGGACGCAGCGTCGCCCTGCATTTCAGGATGGGACCCGCTCCTCGTACATACGCCACGTCCAGGCCACCCTGTGCACCACCCCTTTCACCATCAAGGGCCACGGCGCGGACTTAGCCCGATCCCTGCCGCGATGACTTCTCTCATGTGAAGGCTTGACCTGCGGGAATGGGTTATATTAATCATTAATAATTATGAAACCTGATTGCATGGTGCGGACGATGTTGTTGGTGGTGGGGATGGGGACGATGAAGGGAGATCCGCCGAGTCTGGCACCCTGTGTTGGCTGGATGCCGATGGGGCGAGGTTGAGTAGGATTGAGGAGAGGTTACCATGATCCATCAACCCCGCATTGCCATCGTCCTTGATTCCTGGGAGAGCGAGAGCTTCCTGCCGCCCCCGGTGATGGAGGCCCTTCATGAAATCAGCGGCAGTCTCTTTCTTGCCCAACCCAGTGAGTTCCGGGACAAGAGCGAATGGGAGGAATGGCTCAGCCGGAGCGCTCCCGAAATACTCATCAGCGGATGGACCACGCCGGAGCTGCCGTTGGACACGCTCGCGCGGGTTCCCTCCCTGAAGTACGTGTGCCATCTTGTCGGGGCGATTCGCGGGACTATTCCCGAGCGCCTCATCGAGGAGGGCTTATTGGTCACCAATTGGGGACATTCCATTTCGCGAACAGTTGCGGAGTGCGGGTTAATGCTGGCGATCGCGGCGTTGCGACGGGTCTCATGGTGGACATTGGAGATGCACGAACGGGGCGGATGGAAGGACCGCAAGGCGGTGCAAACGGGCTCCTTGTTTGGGCGCCGGGTGGGGTTGCACGGATTTGGGGCAATTGCTCAGGAACTGAGGAAGCTGCTCGAGCCTTTCGGGGTGCCGGTGTCCACGTATTCCCCCAGTGTGCCGGACGCCCTGCTCGAAGCGTACGCGGTGGAGCGGGCCGTGAGTCTGGAAGCCCTCTTTTCGGAGAATGATGTCATCATTGAGCTGGCGGCGTTGACGTCGCGTACGAGGGGAGTGGTGACGGAAGCGCTATTGCGGATGATCCCGCGTGGTGGTGTCTTTGTGAATGTTGGGCGTGGGGCGGTTGTCGACGAGGAAGCGCTGGCGCGGGTGGCCGCGGAAGGACACATTCAGGTGGCCCTTGATGTGTTTGCGGTCGAACCCCTGCCATTGGACTCCCCGCTCCGCCGGATCGATCATGTGCTGATGCTGCCGCATCTCGGTGGACCCACGATTGATCGCAGGCAGGACGCCGCCTGGCACGGCCTGGAAAACATTCGCAGGTACCTTTCCGGCGAGCCTCTGCAGAGCAGGATCACCGTTGAAATCAGCAACCGTATTTCCTAAGCGATGGACACTATTCCAGAGGACTATTTATTTTGGCAAAGCACGGCCGAGCAACTCCTCGAGGCGTTGTTGCGTCTCGCTGGCCCGGATGATGCTGAAATCCCCCTGTCCGGGATTGCCAGCGACCACGACGCGAATGCGGACCGGCTGGAGGCGTACGCGCGGCCCTGCCTTCTGGCGGCCTTCTGGCTTCAGTCTGCGCAGCGAGGGGATTTCGCAAAGCGGGAGCGCGTGGCGGATTGGTTTCGTCGGGCCCTTTTGAAAGGAACCGATCCTGCCTCGCCGCGTTACTGGGGGCCGAACACCAACTACCACCAGAATGGGGTGGAGATCGGTCTGCTCGCCTGTGCCCTCCTAATCGCCAGAGAGTACCTGTGGGATCCCTTCAGCGAGGCTGACAAGGTCCGCATTGGGCGCTGGATCGCGAGCAACCGGGCGACAGGGCATGTGTGGAACAATCATTTCTTTTTCGGTCTGCTGGCGCTTGAGTTCCTGCGGGTGACCGGTATGGGGCGGCCCGCGGATGCGGTTTCGGTGGATGCCTGGTTCAAGGAGATGGAGGGCATGTACCGCGGTGGAGGTTGGTTCATGGACGGGATGAACCAGACCTTTGATCACTACAACGCCTACGCTTTTCACTTCTACGGGTTGCTGTGGAGTCATCTTTTTGGCACGGCCAATCCTCAGCGGGTGGAACGCTGGTGCGGCTGGGCCCGCGAGTTTCTGGAGGAATATCAGCATGTTTTTGCATCCAGCGGGGAGCATCCTGCATTTGGTCGCTCGATTACCTACCGCTTCAACGCCTGCGCACCCTTTCCGCTGGCCTGCCTTGTCGGCGCGAGCCCGTTAACGCCCGGCAGGGCCCGGCGGCTCTGCAATCGCAACCTGCGGTTTTTTCTGAACAAGCCGGTTCTGCAGGAGCAAGGCGCATTGGGGATTGGCTGGTGGGATGTATTCCCCGAGTTAGCCGAGCGGTACAGCTGCGCGGGCTCCGTGTACTGGGCGTCCAAGGCATTCGCCTGTTTGCTCTTGCCCCCCAGTCATGCTTTTTGGACGAGTCCGGAGGAGCCTCTTCCCGCGGAGCTCGGTGATTTTGTGCGGCTTCAACCCGATGCCGGCCTTGTGTTCCGCGCCATTTCGGGCGAGGTGGAAATCCTGAATGCGGGCACCGAGATCACCCCGGTGAACCTTGCGAAGTTTGGCCCATGGAAATGGGGCAAGGTGGCTTACCGGACCGGAGTCGGTTTTCAGATTGGTCAGCATGGGGACTACTATAACAAGTTGGCCGGCCACTATTCGCGCGACGGCGGTCTGACGATGGAAGGCGGTCGCGACGGGCGCGTCCACGGCCGCCATTACACGCAGCCATTCGAGCTGGATTCCGATCATATGTCCTGCACGTATGCTCTCGGGGACAAGGCCGAGCAGCTGGTGACGGTCGTTGAAAGCCATGTCTGGTGGAAAGGCGGTTGGCTGCTGCATCTCCACTGGACAGACGCTTACCAGCCGGCCGTTCTCAATGTGGGTGGTTACTCCCTTTCCTCGGCGGAGCCGACGGCCTTCGTCAAGGACTGCGAAGCGGCTTTCTTGCGTGTCAGTGCCGGGGCCCGGATAAGCGCCTTGCAGCTGCTACTCGGCTTTGATACCAGCTTCTGGGATGAGCGCCTCGACAATAGCCTTCCCCGTAGCCACGTTCAGGCGCCCTACCATGTCGCTCCCGTTGGCCGTACTGCCAGTGACGAGGGCGAGCGTTGGCTGGCTGCGCTGGCCTACGCGGGCGAATCGCCCGCAGAGGCGGCCCCGTGGACCCTCCACCGCGCCCAGCCGGGCGACTGGTTGCTGTCGCATCCCTTCCACGGTCATTGGCATTTAACCCATCCGGCTCTGCCGGCGATTCCCAACGCCTGCAAATGAAACACCGTGAATTCCCCGTTCTCGTCCTCTTCGTCCTGACGATCAGCCTGTCAGGGCAGACGGGTCTTTCTGACTCATGGGCCCATGTGCCGGAATCGGCCCCGCGCACGTGGGTGCCCGCCGGTGAGGAGGACGCATTTCGCCACTACAGCTTGCAAGGTGAGGGCCGGGCCACCTTCGATCGGATCCGGGAGGGCTTCGATGCCAAGTGGGCGGGCTGGACGGTGCCTGCGGAGCCTGAATCTTATGGCGACCCTGATCCACGCAAGCGCACCAGCGAGATGGTCGACTTGTGGCGGGGAATGCAGGACCTTACGGGCAGGCTCACTGGTGTGGCCGAGGCCGCTACCCTTTTGTGGAAAGTCACCGGAGACGATCGCTACTTTGAGCAGGCCCGCGACATCCTTCTTGCGGTATCGGCATGGGATCCCCTTGGGCCGACCGGTATCGACTACAATGACGAAGCCCATTTCCGCCTATTCCGCAAGCTGCCGGCAGTCTACGATCAGCTCCGCGAGCAGCTGACGGTTGCTGAGCGGGAGACCGTCCTCAGCCATTTCAAGGTGCGCGGGGCCCGCAACCTCGCTTCCATCCGCGAGCATGGTGTCCAGCATCTTGCCCGCAACTCCGTTGAGAAGGAGCCCGCCAGCCATTCCGTTCGCTTTATGGCGATGACCGGAATTGCGGCCCTTGCCTTCTGGGATGACCTGCCCGAGGCGCGCGACTGGTGGGCGTTTGTCTATGCTTGGTACCGCGATGTTTTCACGCCTTGGGGCGGTGTTGACGGTGGCTGGGCCGAGGGACCTGCCTACTGGAGGGGCGTCTACGAACATGCGGTTTTTCAGGATGCCCTTTTCGCGCTTGGCGATCCGCTCGCCTACAATCAGCCGTTTTGGCGCAATACCGGTTATTTTCAGGTTTATTTCGTGCAGCCCTATCCGGCGACTGCCTTCGGCGACCTGTCAAACGCCGGCCAGTTTAACATCGAACCTGGCGTCAAGCACTTCCTTGAACACCTTTCGCGCGTCACCGGCAACGGCTACTACCGTTCCTACGCGGCACTGTACACTGACACCAGGCCGCTGCCCCACCAGATGGGGTTGGAAAATCTCTACCGCGCCTATCCAACCGCCGCAGAGTACTGGATCCGCGACTTTTTCGCCTCCCGCGCGCCCTTGCCTGAGGCCCGCCCACTAGCGGAGCTGCCAGGATCACGCTACTTTGCAGATGTGGGATGGGTCGCCTTTCACAGTGCGCTCGGTGATCCCTCCAACGACATCATGCTGGCCTTTAAGAGCAGCCCTTATGGTTCCTTCAGCCACAGCCATGCGGACCAGAACGCCTTTATTATCAACGCCTACGGGCAGCAACTGGCAATCAATTCGGGCTACCGGGAGTATCACCGCTCTCAGATGCACAAGTACTACACCCGGCAGACCCTTTCCAAAAACAATATCCTCATCAACCGTCACGGTCAGGAAACAGAGGACAAGCGCGCCAGCGGCCGCATTCTCCGCTTCGCCGGGGGCGACCGCTACGTCTGGACCACCGGTGACGCCACCGTCGCCTTCAACACCCGCCAAGCGCGACCCGACCAGATATCCCTCGCCATTCGCGATGTCGTCTTTATCGACCAGCGCTACTTTGTGATTCGCGACCATTGCCGGCAGCGCAGCCCGGGGCGCGTCGATTGGTTGCTCCATGCTCGCGATCCCATCAGCTTCAATCAGAGTGAAGGCTCTGTTGTTATCAGCCGCAACGGCGTACAGTTGCTCGGAGCGCTGACCGCTTGGAACAATCGCTTGCAGATGCGAAGTTGGACCGGCTTCCCGATCGACGTTGATCCAAAGTACAAGGACCCGGCCTTCATCCAGTCTCAAGTCTATCTCATGGAACCGGCGCTGGATCAGGCCCACTTCCAGGCAAACACCGCCGAGGATCGCGATGAGCAGATCATCTTCGCCGTTCTTTGGCCCTCCAGAAATGCCGCGGAAGCCGGCTTGCTCAAGGACCGTCTACTGGATCGGGAAACGCTCCTTGTTAAACGGCCCGACGGCCTGTCCGACCTCGTTCGTTTCGGCGATGGCGACCTCTCCGTCGTCTCTGCGGATTGATCTCAGGGGCCGACCAGCTGCCCCCCCGTACAGACT
>JBMTVN010000262.1:0-5884 GCA_049451415.1 Limisphaerales bacterium
CGCCAGTCGTTGAGCGGGGCCTTGCCAATCGGATCGATCTGGACCGTGTTTTGACCGCCTTCCACTGCCGTGAGCCCCAGACGAAAACCGGGCTGGATGGCGGCAAGCATGGTGGCCGCCGGGGTATTGGCCGGGAACAAGTTTTCAAAACCACTGGCCACAAAGGCGAGCCCTTTGCCCTCGGTGGAGCTTGAGGTCACCCGCCCCAAAGCCAGCAGGTCGCGAGGCACGAGGAAAAGACGGTCGTCTGGTATGGCAGCCATGGGGCTAGCAGGAGTATAATACGTCAATTCAAGCAGGGGCTGTTCGCCAGTATCGAACATCTGGATCTCGATCAAGTGATGCCCCGGGGTCAGCGTCGTGCCTTTACCTCTGGGGGCGCTGAAAGGACCGGGATAGTCGATCAACATCTGGCCATCAACCCACAGCTGGGAAGGTCCCATGCTGCGTAACCAGAAGCTGTAGTACCCCCCGACGGTTAACTTGACCTGAGAACGGTAGTGCCAGGCATTCCCGTTGGTTCCGGTTGGCCTTGTGGGCGGGCGGAAGTTGCTGGTCGTGTAGGTATCTTGGAGCGTGTAATCGTCGGCTAAATTGGTGCTCCCAGCCGGACCCGTGAAGTGCTCGACATAAACACCCGTCATCTGGTTGGTCGGGGTGCTGTCAAACGGCATCTCCAGCAGCAAACCGGCGGCGGAGTTGGAGAATTGGGAAGTAGCGAGGGCGGTGTAAAGGGCCGGCCGGTCCAGCGCATGATCCCAGATGCGCACGTTGTTGACGCCGCCGGAGAAGAAGGCGGTGGCATAGTTTGCCATGGCCCGCGCACCAATGGTGACCTGGTTATCACCAGCAAATGGCGCAAGGACGCTATCAGTTTGAGTTAGCAGCACGCTGTCACGATACAAGGCCACGCTGTTGGTATCCCCGGTTCCCCGAACCACTGCCGCCCAATGATGCCACTCTTCATCGGTCCATCCCGGCAATGCCGAGACCCGGGTCCCACCGTCACTGACAAAAAAACCACCATTCCCGCCAAAACCAACCATCACCCTTTGGCCCGGCCCATTGAAGGAACCCAAACCCAATACCACCTGGTCCTCGTCCAGCGGCGTCAAATTCCGCCGCGCCCAAAACTCAATGGTGTATTGTGTCGCCCCCCCGGGCAGCACGGGCTCAGCAGCGCTACTCCGCAAATGGTCGCCCTCACCAGCCAGCTCCAGATAACGCTCCGGAGAGTTGGGCGCATTCTCCATCACGTAACCCCGGGAACCAAAACGCACATTGCCCTGCTGCGCTGCGGTCACAGAACGGTTTACCAGCGAATCAAAACCCGTTGTACCGGGAGCTAAATAACGCCGACCCAAGGTGTCCACATGGGCGTTGTCCGTGATGTCGGTAGCCGAAAGGTCGGGCGCACTGCTGGTACCGGAATCCACCTCCGCGAGATTCTCCACGATCCAATGCAAGGTCACGGTGGTATCCCGGTCCAGGTTCACCGAGGAGCCTTTCACAATACGGTAGGACGCCATACCGGAAGGACTGACCGTGGCTGCGGGATCGTCGAGCCGGGCACGGTAATGGGCGATGGAATTGATGTTATCGTCCGTTGGGGTCAACTCCCGGTGATATCGATCCAGATAAACATAATCCGGAGCCGAAAAAACCAGGGAGGTCGATTCGGTGATTTCCTGAGTACCCACATACGGGCTAAGCGGCTCACCCACCAGCTCCTGCGTATCCACAGACTGCACCCAGGTCCCACTCAGCTCAATGTGGTCAATTGCTTGTTCGGAAGATACGCCACCGCACCGCGCACCGATCACCATCCCCCAGGTCTGCTCGGTGTCCGGGACATAGGCGACTTGCGCCCGAAGCGTCACGCTCTGAAACGTTACCGTCACGGTTGACATGCCTCCGGTTGCCGGCTCCAGGCTGATGACCGCATCGTGGAAGTCGTCGGGGAAATAAACTGAGTTGGTTGAGAAGATATCCGAGATGTTCGTGCGGGCGACGCTAGTCCCGTTCCACCGAATGGCCATCCCCGCGGATTCAGAGTATCGGTAGGTGTCGAAGCAAATGGACAATCCTAATAAGTTGGTATTGGTGTAATGGTCAAAACCTGTCTCGTCTGGCAAGGAATTGGTGGTAATGCCGGGGCCGAAATTAACGCTCACGCCATCAGCCGGAAACGCACTGCCGCTGGTCATTCGTAAGCCAATCTCGGCAGTAAACTCGGTAAACGGAACCTGCGGGAGGTTGTTGGCAACCATGGATCCAATCTGGTCTGTCTCATTAGGCGTAAGCAGAAAGAAATTGGTCTGGTCGTAAGCTGAACCATTAAAACTCAATACGCCCGCCGACACCCCGCCAGGCTCGTAACGATAGGCAAATCCTTTTAGCAGGGTGTTCGTTGTTGGACTCAGTTGCCCCCCCCCCATACGGACTGATCACCTGCAGCT
Source organism: Limisphaerales bacterium (assembly GCA_049451415.1). GTDB lineage: Bacteria > Verrucomicrobiota > Verrucomicrobiia > Limisphaerales > JAHDYP01 > JBMTVN01. Next base: position 2,460 of record JBMTVN010000262.1, read on the forward strand.
TAGCAGCCTCCCCGGTCACATGAATCGTGCTGATAGATTGCTCCGAGTAATCTAACCCGGTTCGGGCAGCGAACATCATGCGCCAGACTTCCCCGGGCTTGGGCACGTATCCAACCTTTCCCCTTAAGACTACCCCCGCATAGTCAACCACGACCTCGGAATTCCCGGTCCCATCCATCGACGGGGTCAGGCTAATGCTCACGTCCCGAAAGTCCGAACTCGTTTTGTAGCCATCAAACGTCCCTGAAATGTTGGTAAAGACAACGTCACTGCCATCCCACCGGATACTGATGCCCGGGACCCAGTCGGGATCGAAATAGGGAGCGGTGTTGTTTTTGAAGGTATCGAAGGACACCGCGAGCCCCTGTGCTATGCCCTTCTCGCTCGTCACTGAATTCAGAGTCAGTCCGGGACCAAAGTTGAAGCTGAAACCGTCCGCCATCACGCTGGTGCTGGCTTCGTTGGTCATCCGCAGGCCGAACTGAACTTCAAACGACCGAATAGGAGTCTTCGGCAGGCCATCCAAAACCAGGGCACCCTCTTGGTCGTTAGCGTATGGAGTTAACTGAAAGCGGTCGCTGAGCTGCTTGGCTGAACCATTAAAATACACCGCACTCAGCGAGGTATCGCCCGGCGAACAAATCAACTCAAAGGCCCTGGCAGACGGCCCCGCCAACATCAAAAACACCGCAGCCAGCAAAACGCTGCGGTACCGGGCAAGAAACAAGGTTCTCATGGCAAAGTGTGTTCCTGAAATCAGGTCGTTCTTTTCAATACATCACGGGTGGAAAATCACTGGACGAGGGTATCCACGAAGCTGGCACGCCGCAGGACAAGCGTCCCCCGCGAAATCAGGTCGCTGCTGGCGAGGCCGGTGGTCCTTTCTTCATATCTCCCGGTAATCCGGCCGGAGCCGGACCCATAATCTGCATCCAAATCCAGTGTGACTGACCGCAGGATGTCATACCCTGCCCCGTGTTGCGGATGATATGCGTGCCGGAAAGGATTAGTACGATGAAAGGCATCGAGCCGTAACGGGGCATCGGCTGGGGTCCTAACCCTATGGCCCGGACCAAAGCTGCCTTCCAGGGTCCAGCTCAAATGATAGGCCTCGCGCAAGTCCGTCGGCCGCGACTCCTGCGCAGCCAGATAATCGCTGACCATCTGATCGGTCACCTCCGTGATGCTCGTAATCCCGTTCAAGTCAGCCACTCGCTGAAGAAACCCCGGGGCCTGGGCGCCCACACTGTTGTCACGGGGCATGTCAAAGGTGGAGGTCTCATAACGAATACCCACTTTCTTGCCTCCCCGCTCCACAATGCCCTCGTAATAGGGAATCTGAGCCTCGTCCAAGATCAACACCGGTTCAGGTTCCACGGATGAATCCGCCGTCTTGGTCTGCATCAGCATCACATGCGAAAGTAGCACTGGGACACCGTTGGTACTGACATGCAGCAACACCCGCAACTGGGACTTCGAAACCGTCGGATGTACAGGGTAGGCGGCTTCCGTAAGACTGGTGACGGAATCCGCTGTGACCGTACCCACCCATAATCCCGCGAACTCGGAACCATCGGTGGGGGCTGAATCCGCCGGCTCAGCGTCAAAATTCACCGCCGAAACCGGCAGGTAGTAGTAGTAATAACCGGGTGAACCGTCGGCTTGTTCCAGTTGAACGTCGATCCGGTAGAGCTGCTCGCGGTAGTAACCACCGGAGTCCCAGTTGCGATTCAGGCCAAGGGTAACCGTACGACTTTCACCCGGACCCAAAGGATCCAACTCCCAGCTTTCCAGCACATCCACCACAGGATCGGTCTGCCACGCCAGTTGGTCCGGCACCCGCTCCAGATGGAAAAGCAGGATATCCTCGTCGGTCGGGTCGGACACTTTACTCAACCTCACAGTGCGGGAAGAACCTCCATCAGGTTCCAGGCTGGAGAAGGTCAACTCCGCCGGGCTGAGACCCATCTCCAAAAAGCTGTTGAAGGGGTTGGTCACTGTCACGCTGGGAGGCCCGGATCCAAAATCCAGACTGCCAAGCTGCCATCCCGTAAACGCCACGGCCACCGGACACGCGTAATCGGCGGAGTGAAGATCCGCAGGAACGGATATCCAGTAGGCGAGCCCCGACTCCACGGCGTCGGTCGCCAGCTTACCTTCCCAATGACCCGTGGCCGGGTTTAGCCATTGCACCGCGGCGCCCGCAGGGGTGGCTTCAAACCGATTCCCACCAGCCCCCAGCAGGGAGCCAAAGGTCGGCTTTCCCACCACACCGAATCCAATCAGGTTATACCCACCCCGCGTCCATTGAGGTCGATAAAACTTCACCTCCCCCTCCACACTCAACTGCCCGGCCGCGTCCCCCGGCATCAATCCCGTATTGGAACTCACATGCAGGAGGTAGGACTGATTGCCCCGAACCGTGATGGCCTCCGATTCCCCGGACATCGGGGTCTTGGACCACACCAGCCATCCGGCCTGATTGTAGAGCTGCGCAGGATCCGTAGAGAATTCTGCAGTCCCCGCTGGCTTTGACTGCATCGCCACCTGGTCGATGCTGAAGGTGCTCGTGTCGGAAACTACAAACACCTCTTCGACCGTCTGTAATGAACCGCTTTCATCCAGCGGCTCAACTTCCAACCAGACAGCATTCCATCCGACCTTGAGCGCCAGCGTTTGTGTACGAGTCGCACCCGCAACCGGACCAGCAACCAAAAAACCCAGTAAAGTCACCAGTAACGGAAAAAGACCTCTGCTTTTCATTTCAAATAGATGCGGTTTTTGAATGCTGTCGAGTGCACAACCTAATCACACTATCTAACTGATGGGATGAGGTCTGTACCCCACACAGGCACTTTTAAGGGTACTCCCCCTACTTCCGGTAATGAACAAATAGGGCTATCGACCTAACACCCCCCAAGAGAAACCTCAGGCCCCACCGCGAAGTCCACCTCCCGCTGCGTTGATCGATCCTCCGCTCCCGCGACCGCCTCGACGATACCATCACCATCTTCCTCACCGACAACGGCGCCTGAGCTGAAACCTAGAGCGGCCTTGCCGGCGGCACATTCGAGGATATCAACAACCCCGACGTCCAGGGGGCAGTCTCCTGCAGGACCGCCTGGGCCAATGCCTCCAATATTCTCTTACGTCCTCGGCGCTTCACGCTCAGCAGTCAGCCCGTAGTTGTCCCAAGTCAAAGGACTCATCAAGCGGCCGCAGCGCTTTGCGCTCCTCCCCCATCGAAATCGAAATCGCTATCGGGATCGGTATCAACGCGCCTCCGGCGCGTGTAGCCAGGAGCCCGTAGAGAGAAACCAGTGGCTCCGCCCTCAGCCCTCAGCCCTCAGCCCTCAGCCCTTCCCGCTTCCCGCTCTGCGCTCTGCGCTCTGCGCTTGCCGCTAAATCCCCGGGTACAGAAACTC
>JBMTVN010000263.1:0-5873 GCA_049451415.1 Limisphaerales bacterium
CATCACCGGACCAGTAAACATCAGCGGAATTCAATGGCGCCCCAACTCCCAAGAAATCTCCTTCCTCCAAAAACGAGGCGGTGAAGACCAAACCAGCCTCTACTCCATCCCCGTCGATGGTGGCGAGGCCATCCGCATCGCCAACCATGCCACCGGCATCGGCATCTATGACTGGAGCCCCGACGGTCTCCAAATCGCCTTCCTCGCCAAAGAAGAAACTCCCAAGGAACAAAAGGACGATGCAAAAAAGGGGTTCGCTGCAGAGGTCTTTGAAGAAGATTGGCAGCCCACCAGGGTCTGGCTCGTTCCCGCTTCAACACCAACAGATCCATGGTCGGACCAGGAACCGGTAACCCCCACCGCACTCGACATACCCGGCTCCGCCCACGCCATAAAATGGAGCCCCAACGGACATCTCCTCGCCATCAGCCTCACCCCCACCCCAGGCGTCGATGACACACTCATGCGCCAGAAAATCCATGTCTACGACCTCCAGAACCAGCAGGTCACGGCAACGATCGAAACCCCCGGAAAACTCGGCCAGTTCGAATGGAGTCCCGACAGCAGCCAGCTCTGCCTCATCGCCACCACCGACATCCACGACCCCAAAGAAGGCCGGCTCCTCGTCGCTCCCGCTACAGGAGGCACCCCCATGGAGATCATCCCAAATTACCAGGGACACTTCTCCCGCCTCTGCTGGACCAGCCCCAATACCCTGCTCGCCCTCGGCCAAATCGGCACCACCAGCGAAATCCTCTCCGTCCAAATCGGACACTCCACCACCCAAATCCTGCCACCCAACCAGATCGTGGTGGACGACTTCACACGCACCGCCAACTCTACCCAAATCTTCCTCACCGCCCAGTCCCCCTCCCACCCGCCTGAGCTCTATAGGCTCACCCCCAACCAGACAACCCCACAACGCCTCACTGACTCCAACCCCTGGCTTGCCGATATCCAACTCGCAAAACAAGAAGTCATCCGCCATCCCGCCCGCGACGGCCTCGAACTCGAAGGCATCCTCGTCCACCCGCTCTACGATAATCCCCCGGGACTCAAAAAATACGAGCAGTCCGGCCAACGCTACCCGCTCATCCTCACAGTCCACGGCGGACCCGAATCCCACCAGGCCAACGGCTGGGTCACAACCTACTCCCGCCTGGGCCAAATCGCCGCCGCCCAAGGATTCGCCGTCTTCTACCCCAATTACCGCGGCAGCACCGGACGTGGCGTCGAATTCTCCAAACTCGGCCAAGGTGACTACGCCGGAAGCGAGTTCAATGACCTCGTCGATGCCGCCCAACACCTCGCCAAAACCGGCCTCGTCGACCTCAAGAAAGTCGGCGTCACCGGTGGTTCCTACGGCGGCTACGCCACCGCCTGGTGCTCGACCAAACTCACCGAACACTTCGCCGCCGGAGTCATGTTCGTCGGAATCAGCGACCACCTCTCGAAATTCGGTACCACCGATATCCCCAACGAAATGTACCTGGTCCACGCCCGCCATTACCCCTGGGAAAAATGGGATTGGTTCCTCGAACGCAGCCCTATCCGACACGCCGAACAATCACGCACCCCACTGCTCATCCTCCACGGCAAAGCCGATACCCGCGTCCACCCCTCCCAGTCCCGCGAACTGTTCCGTTACCTCAAAACCCATGGCAATACCCCCGTCCGCCTCGTCGAATATCCGGGAGAAGGCCACGGCAACCGTAAAGCCGCCTCCCGGCTCGATTACAGCATCCGCGCCATCCGCTGGTTCCAACACTACCTCCAGGGCCAGGGCGGAAACCCTCCCCCCCACGAAATCAACCTCACACCCTACCGCCCCAGCCACCCCTAAGCTTCGAACCTCGACCCCTTAACCAATAACCCAGCACACTAGCTCCTACCTTCTAACTCCTGTGCGAAGCGCGATCTCCCATCTCCCTTCTCCTATCCCCAGAACCAAAGCTCCCAGCCCCTAAAGCCGTCTTTACTTCCAAACCCCAATCCGCTTGTTTACCAGCCGGAATGCATAACCAAAAAGCCATCGCCAACCTCAGCTGGATCGCCCTAGCCGCCACGGTGCTCGCCGTCTGGACAGGTTGCACCAGCCCGGAAAACCGGAACAAAAACCGCGTCCACTATACCGAGCTCTGGCTTTATGAAGGTCTCCCCGGCACCAACATCGATACCAACAAGGCCATGGCCATCATGGTCGCCAACGTCCCCCTGGTAGTCCGTAAAAGCCCGTTCCTCACCGAGGAACACCTCGAGGAAGCCGATATCGTCGACAGCCCAGGAGGAGGCTTCTCCATGCAACTCCGGTTTGACGACCACGGACGCTACGAACTGGACGCCTTCACCGGCAGGCACCGGGGCAGAAACCTCGTCATCTTCGCACGATACGGCGTCCGTAAAACCGAGGACGAAATCCCCATCAAGGAAGCCTGGCTCGGAGCTCCCCTCATCAACCGGCAAATCAACGACGGCGTCATCGTCTTCACCCCAAGCGGAAACAAGGAGGAACTCTACAGCATCCTCGACGGACTCAGAAACGCCATCAAGGTCCAGCACAAGCCGTGGGTATTTTAATCGTGCTGCCTCGCATATCCCAACCCGGCAAACCCCGGCAACGCCATCAGCCCACCGGGGGATTCCTGCTCGTCGCAGCACTCGTCTGCTGTCTGGTCCTACCCGCTTCAGCATCCACCAACGCACCCGTATTCGCGTTCCCCACGCCAAACCGCCACCTCCTTAACCCCAGCCAAGGGGAACTCTTCTACATGGAAACCGTGGGCAAACCCTGGACCCATGGACAATTCGGCTGCTCGCGAACCGGCGGCTGGCAAATGCACGAGGGCATCGATATCCGCCACACGGAACGCGATGCAAAAGGCGAAGCCACCGACCCCGTCACCGCCACCACAGACGGCCGCATCGCCTACATCAACAAGAATCGAGGCCTCTCCAATTACGGCATCTATGTCGTCATCCAACACGAGATCCAAGGCATTCCCATCTGGTCGCTCTACGCCCACCTCAAGGAAGTCCGCGAAGACCTCGCCGTCGGACAGGCCGTAATCCAAGGCGAAACCATCGCGACTCTGGGCCGCACTTCGAATACCCGTCAGGGCATCTCCAAGGAACGCGCCCACCTCCACTTCGAAATCGGCTTCCTCACCTCACTGCGCTACCCGCAATGGCTCGAGAAAAACATCAAGGGCGCACGCAACGATCACGGCCTCTTCAATGGACAGAACTTCCTCGGCATGGACCCCTCCATCCTGCTCCTCACCAGCCACCGGTTCCCCAGCTCCTTCAACCTCGCCCGCTACCTCACCATCCAACGCCCCCTCTTCCGCGTGGCCATACGCGCCACCCCCTCCGACTGGCTGCAACGCTACCCCTTCACGCTGCAAAACCCCCATAACCTCGACGCCGCCTCCATCGCAGGTTACGAAATCCACTTCGACTACACCGGCGTCCCCGTCCGCATCTACCCGAAAACCGAAGCCGAACTCCCATCCAAATCCCGCTACACCCTGCTGGATGTCGACAAGACCGAATACGAACTCTATCCCTGCAGGCGGCTCGTCACCAAGAACGGCGGACAGTTCAAGCTGGGCACAAACGGCATCCGCCTGCTGAATCTGCTCACCTTCTAGCAGGAACCTGCTAGACCATGAGAGCCAACACCGCCGCAGCCCCAACAACTGCGCCGGATAAAACCACTCTCCTCCGCAACTCCCGGCTGCCCAGCCCCGCAACGACCGCCGCCTTGAAAACGGTGTTCGCCAGCGCCGCCAAAATAACCGCCCGAACCGCCATCACAGACTCCCCCCCGCTCTTCACCAACTCCGCCATCGACAACGTAATCGCATCCACATCGGTCAACCCCGCCAGCACAGCCACCGCATACACCCCACCACCTGAACTCCCGGCCTCAAAGACCTTCACCAACAACAGGACCACCGCAAACAAAACCGCGAACTGGATCGCTGAGGTCAGGTTGAACGGGTTCTTCACCGGCAACCGGTCAGACCGGCTCTCGCCCTCCGCCGCAGACGCCCGACGCCACCACCACACCGCCACCCCGCCCGTAGCCAAACCCAACAACACCATCCCGGGCAAAACATCCCAAAGCAACGGACGATAGACCGCCCCCACAATCACTACCACCCGGCCAACCATCACCGCCCATGCCAATAGAATCCCCGCCGCCAACGCGTCCACATCCCCCTCCTCCCTGCGACTGCGCCTCGCAAACTCCAGCGAAACAACCGTCGATGAAACCAACCCCCCCGCCAACCCCGTCAGTGGTGTCCCTCTCCCCGAACCCAACAAACGCGTAATCACATATCCCACCAGCGATAAGCCGGAAATCAACACCACCAATAACCAGATCTTGTAAGGATTCAACGCACCCCACGGATCAATCACCCGATCAGGCACCACCGGCAGCACAATAAACGTCGCCGCCAATAGCTTGATCCCGGCATACAAATCCTCCCTCCCAATCCGGTTCACCACCCGATGCAAAGGCTCCTTGTACGCCAGAACCGCTGAAGTCACGATCGCCAGCGCCACCGCCAGCCGGGACGCCCCCAGCAATACCAGCGCACCAAGAAAAAACACCACCAGCCCACCCACCAGGGTCGTCACCCCCGGCCTCCCCGTCATGGTTCGCGCATGCCACCAATACCCCGCCAAAAGTATGCTCGTGGCCATGGCCGCAGCCGCCATCAATACTCCAGGCGACGCCAGCCGGTCAGATAACCACCCCGCCAAAGCACCAGCCTCAGCCAACAGAATAAATGTGCGCAAGCCCCCCACCCCACCAAACCCCGGATCATTCTTCCTCTGCTCCCGATCCACCCCCACCAAAACACCAATCAGTAGCGCCACGCCAAAATCACGCAAAAGACTGAAATCCATAGTCATAGGGTCCACGGCGGATTGAAGGAAATCATGCTGAAGCCCGCACACTCTGTCCATCCCCCGATCCACCACCACCCAAAGCTCTCAACCCACCAAATAAACGGCCAAAATTCTCCGCAACCACACCAACCAGTTCCTCCAACTCCACACCCAGTAAACCAGCAGCAAATTCGTAGACCCCCGCCAGATTCGCCGGATGGTTCAGTGGCACACCTGAACCCGGCTCATGCATCACCCTCCCCCCGCTCTCCTCAGGCAGCAACTGATCCGGCGCATCCGTCTCAATAAGCAACCGCTCCCGCGGCACCACCAAAAATGCCTCCCGCTTCCGTTCCTTGCCCTCTCTCAAAAAATAACCCGGCAGGGAAAAATACGGCCCCCAGCTCCGCAAAGGCCCCCACCATCTCCCTCGCCCCCCCATACGAATGCAGCAAGAAACCCCGCCCGGGAACCCCATGCAACCGCAACAAATCCAGCAAACGACCCCATGCCCGTAAACAGTGAATCGTCAACGGAAGATCATATCGAACCGCCAAACCCAGCTGCCAAAGAAACACCTCCTCCTGCCCCTCATACGCCAACCCCGGCTTCCACCGATCCAATCCCACCTCGCCAACTCCCGACGGAACCGCACACAAATGCTCCCACAAGGCCTCACGCCAGCCCTCCGATAACCCGCCAACATGCCAGGGATGAACCCCAAACGACGGCACAATAAACCCGCTCTCCCGCCTCGCCAACTCCAGCACCCCCGCCCAGTCGCTCTCCCTCGTCCCGTTCACCACCATCCGCCCCACCCCCACTGACCTCGCCTCGGAAATCAACCTCCCCTGCATGCCCCCAAACCGCTCATCCTGCAGATGATTGTGCGCATCAAACAGCCGCCCCATCCCCTCCCACCCGGAATAGCTCTGATCTCCTGCTCTCACCCCAGCCTCCTCAATGGGCCT
>JBMTVN010000264.1:0-5858 GCA_049451415.1 Limisphaerales bacterium
GGAACACATGCAGGATATCGTCCAGCACGTGCTGGATAGGATCCAACACGAAAGCCCCTGGGTGCTCGACGACTTCTACGACAGGACCGTCCGCCCCCTGCTCTCCGTTACAGCCTGCCAACTCAACCGCCAGCGCCTCAAACAACTGCTGGAACGCCACCCCATGCACCCCCACGTCCTCCTCATGACCCAGCTCCATCACCTCCCCATCAAATGCCCTACCCCCCACTGACCCAAAGCCGGGATGCGGTGCTTCGGTGTTTCAGAACAGGCAACGGAGCACACTTGCGCGCTCCCCTTCCCATCCCGTAAACACCACCCCCGCAACTGGAGGGGCAAGCTCCGTCGCCCCATCAGAACATCGTGTACCCGGCCCTACGAAAACTGAAACTGCAACTCCGCCAACCGGCGGTAAACTCCACCCTCGCGCGAAGTCAATTCCTCGTGCGTCCCAACCTCAACCACCTGCCCGCCCACCAAAACCAGAATCTTGTCCGCATCCCTCACCGTTGCCAGTCGATGCGCTATAATAAAGGTGGTCCGCCCCTCCATCAGGTGCTCCAAACCCTCCTGGATCAACCGCTCGCTCTCAGAGTCCAAAGAACTGGTGGCCTCGTCCAAAATCAAGATGGCCGGGTCCTTCAAAATCGCCCGCGCAATCGCAATACGCTGCCGCTGCCCACCCGACAACCTCACCCCCCTGTCCCCCACCAGCGTCTCGTATCCCTCCGGAAACGCAGTAATGAAGTCATGCGCATTGGCCCGCCGCGCCGCCGCCTCCACGTCCGCCCGCCCCGCCCCGGGCCGCCCATACGCAATGTTGTCCGCAATGCTCCCCCCAAACAACAGGACCTCCTGCGGCACCATCGACATCTGACGCCGCAATGCCGACAACGGATACTCCCGCGCATCTCTCCCATCCACCAACACCCGCCCACGCTGAGGATCATATAACCTCAGGATCAGGGAAATAAGCGTCGACTTCCCCGAACCGCTCGGCCCCACCAAAGCAATCCGCTCTCCCGGCCGCGCAACACAGGTCACCCCCCTCAACACCTCCACCTCCGGCCGCGCAGGATAATGAAAACCCACCCCGTCCAACTCCACCGCCCCACGTAGCCGCGGAAGCTGCTCTGCCTTATCCAACCGCAGAAACGCATCGACCTCCCCCGACTCCCGCATCAATTCACGCACCCGCTGGGTCGCCCCCACGGTCTTCTGCACCTGACTATACAACTCCGCCGCCTGCCCCATCGCCCCGGCCACAAAGGTCGTGTAGAGGATAAACCGCGTCAGCCCGCCAAAGGTGATCTCCCCCTCCTGCAACAACCTCGCCCCAGACCACAAAACCAACACCATCGTCCCGAACAAGGCGAAGATCGCAAACGCAATGAACGCCGCCCGCAACCGCGCCCCACTCAAGGTCACCCCCAAAAAACGACGCAACCCCAACCGATAACGCTCCAACTCATAGTGCTCGTTCGCAAAGGACTTCACGTTCGCTATCCCCTGCAACGTCTCCTCCACAATCGTCGCCGTCTCAGCCAGCCGATCCTGTGCCTCGCGATAAATCCTCCTCGTCCGCCGCCCAAACAACACCGCCACTACGGTCAATACCGGCAGACTCACCAGCATCAACGCCGTCAATTTAAGGGAGGTCATCGCAATCAACCCTACCCCGCCAACCAACAAGGTCGCCTGCCGCACGCACTGCGGAAGAAAATGGATCAACGCATCCTCCAACTGCCCCAAATCCGCCGACAACCGACTCGCCAATTCACCCACTCTCCGCTGCGAAAAGAAGGCCATGGGCAAACCAATCAACTGCCCATACACGGCTTGCCGCAAGTCCACCAGACTCCGCTGCCCCACCGATGCAAAGGAATACGCGTGAAAAAAGGAAAAACCCGCCTGCACAGCCAGCACCCCCAAAAGCACCAACGCCGCCCGGTCCACCGCCCCAAAACCCAACCCGCCACTCCCCATGGCCGAATCCAAAATACTCCCCGCCAAATACGGAAACGCCAGGCTCAATAAACTCGAAACCAACAACGCCACCAACCCCATCCCAAAACGCACCCGATACGGCCGCACATACGCGAACAACTCCAACGCCTGCCCCAAAGACTCCCGGTCCAATGGAACTTTCGGAATATCAGCCTTTCCCTTGCCAGCTCGCCGCGACATCCCCCCGCTTGTAACCCAGACAGCCCCCAACACAACGCTAATTGCCCAAACACCGCAACGTCACCCAGCTCCGGCCCGAGTCATACTCCACCGCCTGCCCAACCCCGTTTAACCGAACCTGCCCCGGCTCCATAGAGGCCCGAACCCGCACCCGCATCCGCTCCTGCCCACTCAACACCACCTCCACTCCATCCTCACCAAAACCAAACACGCCATAGACCTTCGATAACGAATCCACCCAAACCTCTCCTCTCCGCCGCAAATAACTGCCGCCAATCATGACCACCCGCTCCACCTCGTAGCCCTTCCCCAACGTCACCGCCAGCAGGTAGGCATCAGTCTCCCACCCCTCAATCTCGATGCAACTGTTCCGGTGCATCACCCGACCATCGGCCTTCAGGTTTAAATAAACCTTCGTTCGCCGATCCCCTGTGCGAATCCTCACCCCAATCGCATCTCCACCCGCCCATCGCTCCAGATCAGGAACCCGCTCACCGTCCGTCACCCAATCCTCTCCCCCCAACGGCACAATCGCCGTCACAAACTTCTCATCCCGCACCGCCCTCCCCGTACCCCATGCCAAATACTCCACCACGGTGTCAGGATCATGATCCTTCAACCCCTCCCGCTGTCCAAATCGCAGCCCCTCCGGAAACATCGGCATCACTACGGCACGCGATTGCAGACCGTTCTCCAGCAAAACCATCCCCCCGTCCACCTTCGCCTCGCCCTCGTAATGGAGCAGCCACTCCAACTCCCCGGGCTCATGCACCCGAACGTCATCCACCACCAACACCACCCGGTCCAACCAAAGAAAATGCCTGAAGTTCCGTGAGAACTTCCAGGAGGTCGGCCCGGTCGCATCCGCCTGCACATACTTGACCCCCACCGAATCCAACAAATGATCCACCCGACCCGGAATCGCCACACCCCGGTCCCCCCGCGCAACATCCTCCGGATTATGCGCCTCCCCCTCCACCACCCCGACGTTGTGTGCACGACTCTGCCGGTAGTAAGCCGAATACTCCCGACGACTATAAGAGCAATTCCCCGAATCGATGATCAAAGGCCTCCCCCCATGAAACAGAACACACGACCCGGCATCCGGATGCGCATGGTTCCATGAAAACCCACTCTTCACCGCCAGCAACGTTGCGTCGTCCTCCCATGTATCTCGCATCATCGCCCACCCGATCTCCGGATACTGTATCGACCCCGCCAATTCGGGAACACCCCCAGACCAACCATCCACCCCACCCGCCACCAGCGACACCGGATCCTCCAAACCCAAACCCGTCCGGTGCACATACCACGCATAACCCGAACCCCGAAAACCATTCGCCAACAGCAGGCGCATCGCCGGCCCTCCATCGCTCTGCAAACTCCCGTCACCAAAGTTCACGGTCAACCACCCCTCCGATGTCGGATAACCAGTGTGCAAAAAGAAATCCCCCGCCTTCGCCAACAACGCACTCTCCCCCTCCGGCCCCCGACCCATCGCAGTCACATACGCCAGCCGAAAGGTCAAATACTCCCTCAACGCATAGTCCGCATAGTTGACGCTCTCATAAAACGCCCCGCCCGGATCAAAATTCGGCCCCTTGTTCTGTAACCGATAACCGCCATATTCAAACCACTCGGGAAACCCCTCCACCATATCCTCGACCCACCCCGAAGCCCGCTCCTCGTCCGGCATGATAGCCAGCGCCGCGGTACCCGCCATCGCCACACACACGCTCCACCAATTGTGCCCCATGGAATCCAAAGCATGAATCCGCCGCTCCGGATCCACCCAGTCCCCCAAAATCGGCCCTATCCCCAACCGCACCAGATTATCCACCACCCGACGACGCTCCTCCCCACTCAACGTCTCCCGAATCGAATCGTAGCCCACCCCAAACCCAAAACAAAACCGCGCGGTGTTCAGCTCGGAATGCCACGGAGGATCCCACCCCGCATCACCCGCCCACCGCTGATACGTCCCGTAATGCAACATCGCCTCCTTCAACCGCACCGCATAACGCTCATCCCCCGTCAGACAATACGCCAACCCCAATACACTCCCCAGCTTCGCCATCTGCCCGCTCGGCCTCCCATAGTTCCCGTGCTGACCCGCCCCACTCTCCGCCTCCTCCCTCGCCACAAATCTCTCCCCCAACATCCGCTCGGCCCTCTTCACCAAGTCCTCCACAGCCTTACCCACCCCGGGATCCGAAGCAGCACGATCTCGCAACCTCACCACCCGATCTCCCGTAAAAAATAAACGTGGCCCACCCACCGCCTCCACCCGCACCACCACCACACAAAACAACACTACCAGAAACACGCTCACCCGGCAGCCCGTCTTTCGGTCAGTCAAAGGCATGCCCGTTCCTACCATACCCACCAACCCCACACCAACCCCACACTCTCCCCGCTCACCGGCTTCCAGCAAATCAACCGGAGCAGGTAAAGAGCCACTCACGCCAATAAGGCAACTCAGGAAGATGGTCTTGGAAAGCATCGAAGCTTTCCCCGTCGCAATAGAGAAGGCGGTCACAACCGCCTTCTCCAGCATCACATCAAGCAATCGAAGGCAGCTCGTAACCCTTGCGACGCGGCCGCGACAACATCCCGTCCGCCTCAGCATCACCCTCAAATCGCTCCGCCACCGGATCCCACTTCAGCCTGCGCTGCACCCGCCGCACGATATTCACCAAATGACACAACGTGGTCGCTCGATGCCCCGTCTCCACATCCGCCTGAGTCTTCGCCCGCGTACGTATACAGTCAAAAAAGTTGCTGATGTGCGGAATGGACTCATGATCCCCCTGCGGCGTCACCGGCGGCGCATCCCGACGTAGCTCAGCCGGGTCCGCGGTATAATCCCCCCGCAAAATCTCAATCTTCCCCTTGTCGCCAATAAAGATGGCTCCCAAGTCCTCCATGCCGCGGTTCGCACCCTCCAGGCGAATCTCAACTCCGTTGCCATAGCGCATGGTCACCGCACAATCAGGACCGCTCCCCACCGGGATAATGTCGACCGGACCCGTGTCATCCAAACCCAGGCCGCACTGCGCCTGATCCAGACTATGCGTACCCCACCCCGTCACGCCCCAGACCTGACCACCACCATCGTAAGACGCCCAGTCGGCCCACCCATACTGCAGCTCACGATAATACGGCCTCAACTCGGTCTGGTTACACCAGTGATCCCAATCCAATCCCTCAGGAATCGGCTCCGGCTCCGGCTCCTTCGCCCGCCACGTCTTCGGCCCCTTGAAATTACACGTCACCACGGTCTTCACCCTGCCAATCGCCCCACCCCGCACCAACGCACTCGCATGCCGGTTGATCGGCATCGACCTCTGCTGCGACCCCGTCTGAAACACCTTCCCATATCGCTTCACAGCCTTCACCAGGTACCGGCCCTCAGCCACGGTAAGGCTAATCGGCTTCTCCCCATAGACATCACACCCCGCCTGCATCGCATGAATCAATGCCCTCACCCGTGCATGCGTCGTGGTCTCCACAAATACCGCATCCACCTTCTCCTTCTCCAACAGCTTCCGGTAATCCTGATATAAGCCCCAGCGCTCCCCTCCCTCCATCAACTTCGTGGCCTCACCACACCTCGGCAGGTAACAGTCCGCCACCGCCACAACCTCCGCCCCGGGTAACGCTTCCTTGGT
>JBMTVN010000265.1:0-5823 GCA_049451415.1 Limisphaerales bacterium
TGAGAGTTGGTGACTGTAGTTCGGACGTGTGCGCTTCCGATCTGCTTGGGCGACAATATGATTTGGCCTTGTTGAGTGGGGATCATGCTGCTGAGGAGGAGCAGTTTCGTCGTTTGTTTGGGTCATCGGCAGATCTTCGTTTTGAGCAGACTCCGGTGGACAAGCTAGCGGCCATTGAGGGGCTTCAGCGTAGGGGGAAGCGTGTAGCGATGATCGGTGATGGTTTGAATGATGCCGGGGCCTTGCGGCAGAGCGACGTGGGAATGGCTGTGGTCCAGGAGGTTGGGCGGTTTTCTCCCGCGAGCGACGTTATTTTGGCAGGCAGCAATGTGGCCCGGATCGGACAAATTTTGTCTGCTTCCCGACAAACTATGCGAATAGTTGCTTTTTGCCTTGGGGTGTCAGTTTTCTACAATGCTGTCGGTGTGACCATTGCGGCGGCCGGCTGGATGTCGCCTGTGATTTGCGCGGTGGTGATGCCACTAAGCTCAGTGACTGTGGTTCTTTTAGCGTCCGGACTGACGACTCGTGCCGTGAGGCGGCTGGGTTTTGGGAAGGGCAGGCTGGGGGAAGCGGGGAAGAGCTAGTGTTTGAGGCGGTTAGAACGGTAGAGAGAGCGAATTGCGGCATGGGTGTGATAGTCATTCTGATTTTGGCGAGCCTGCTGGTGGCGGCGGGATTTCTGCTGGCGTTTATCTGGGCGGTTCGGTCGGGTCAGTTTGAGGACACGACCACGCCTTCGATGCGGGTGCTGACCGAGGATGTTCGGGGCGGATCGGCAGATACCCGGAGACAAAACCACAAGCCCCTTCCATCTGCATGAACGTAGAGACCTTCCGTTACGACAACCGCATCGTTCGGGCTTTTTCCATAGCGACCATTATTTGGGGCATCGTCGGCATGAGTGTTGGATTGCTGGCGGCGGTGCAGCTGTTTTTTCCCGAGGCGAATTTGCAGCTGCAGTTCAGCACGTTTGGGCGCATCAGGCCACTGCACACGAACGCGGTGATTTTTGCGTTTGTGGGGAACGGCATGTTTGCGGGGATTTATTATTCGCTCCAGCGTTTATGCAAGGCGCGGATGTTCAGTGATGCCTTGAGCTGGGTGAATTTCTGGGGGTGGAACGGGATTATCGTGGCTGCGGCGGTGACGTTGCCGCTGGGGCTGACCACCAGCAAGGAGTATGCGGAGTTGGAGTGGCCGATTGACCTGGCGATTGCGGCGATCTGGGTGGTTTTTGCGGTTAACCTCTTTGGGACGATTATGCGTCGGAGGGAGCGGCACATGTATGTGGCGATCTGGTTTTATATTGCGACTGCGTTGACGGTGGCGCTGCTGCATATTTTCAACTCGCTGGCGGTTCCGGCATCGTTCTTCAAGAGCTATTCCGTGTATGCGGGTGTTCAGGATGCTTTGGTGCAGTGGTGGTATGGGCATAACGCGGTGGCGTTCTTTTTGACCACTCCCTACCTGGGGCTGATGTATTACTATTTGCCGAAGGCGGCGAATCGGCCGGTGTTTTCGTATCGGCTATCGATCATTCACTTCTGGGCGCTGATCTTCATCTATATCTGGGCGGGTCCGCATCATCTGTTGTTCACGGCTTTGCCGGACTGGGCGCAGTCGCTGGGCATGGTATTTTCCGTGATGCTGGTGGCGCCTTCGTGGGGCGGCATGTTGAACGGTTTGCTGACGTTGCGGGGTGCGTGGGACAAGGTGCGGCAGGATCCGATGTTGAAGTTCATGGTGGTGGCGGTGACGGCGTATGGCATGTCGACGCTGGAGGGGCCGGTGATGTCGATCAAGAGTGTGAATTCCCTGTCGCACTTTACAGACTGGACGATCGGGCATGTGCACACGGGTGCCTTGGGATGGAACGGATTTCTGACCTTCAGCATGTTGTATTGGCTGTTTCCGAGGATGTATCAGACCAAGCTGTGGTCGACAAAGCTGGCGAACTACCATTTCTGGATCGGGTTATTGGGGATGATGTTTTATGTGGTGCCGTTGTATGTGAGCGGTGTGACGCAGGGGTTGATGTGGAAGCAATTCAATGCCGAGGGTTTTCTGCAGTATCCCACCTTTTTGGAGACTGTGATCCAGCTGTTGCCGATGTATCAGCTGCGGGCTGTGGGTGGTACCCTTTACATTGTGGGGGCGGTGCTGTGTGCGGTGAACCTGTATCGCACGGCGAAGGCTGGCAACTTCCTGGCGGAGGAGGAGGTGAAGGCGGTGCGGGAAGAGAAGCCGGAGGCGGCGCATGACGACCATCCGTGGCGGCATCGTTGGTTGGAGGCCAAGCCGGTGACTTTTGCTGCGCTGGCATTTGTGGCGGTGGCGATTGGTGGCTTGGTTGAGATCGTGCCGTTGTATCTGGTGAAGACGAATGTTCCGACCATTTCCACGGTGAAGCCGTATAGCCCGCTGGAGGTTCTAGGGCGGGACATTTACATTCGCGAGGGTTGTGTCGGGTGTCATTCCCAGATGATCCGGCCTTTCAGGTCGGAGACGGAGCGTTATGGCGAGTATTCCAAGGCGGGCGAGTTTGTGTATGATCATCCGTTCCTGTGGGGTTCGAAGCGGACCGGGCCTGACCTGCATCGGGTAGGAGGGAAGTATCCGGACGCCTGGCATTACAATCACATGGAGGATCCCCGTTCGACTTCACCGGGTTCGATTATGCCGGCGTATCCGTGGTTGTTGGAGCAGAAGCTGGACACGAACACCTTGCCGTCGCGGATCAAGGCCTTGCGCAAGGTGGGGGTACCGTATGCCGAGGGATATGAGAATGGTCCGGCGCAGGACGAGTTGGCGATGCAGCAGCGGCTGGTGGTTGCGGGTTTGCAGACGGGTTTGGTGGAGGCCGAAGCTGACCGTGAGATTATTGCGTTGATTGCCTATCTGCAGCGTTTGGGTAAGGACATCAAGCTGCAGCAGTATGTGACCTCAGCCTCTGAGTAGACCAATATGATTCAAAAAGTGCTGAGCAGCATTGGGGGAGTGGGCAACTATGGTGTTATCGCTGTCCTATTGTTCTTCATCGTTTTTCTGGGCGTCTTATTTTGGGCGTTTGGGCTGAGGAAGACTTATTTGGAGGAGATGAGCCAGTTGCCTTTGGAGGGGGACGATGCGGAGTTGGGGATGGATTCGAACCGACCTGTTTCAACATTGAAGCACCATGAATAACGAACACGATCCTTTGTTGATGGACCACGAGGCCGATGGCATTCGGGAGTTGGACAACAAGCTGCCCCGCTGGTGGGTATGGTTGTTCTATCTTTCGACCATCTTTGCGATTGGCTATTTCTGTTTCTATCATGTGTTGGCGATAGGGTTGTCCAGTCATGCTGTGTATGAGAAGGAGATGGAGGTTGGCAATGCGTTGAAGCAGGTGGCTTTGGAGAAGTTCGAGCGGGACATGGGCACCAGGGAGCCGAGTGTGGAGGAGATGGTGGTTGCGGACGGGCGCAACACCTACATGGCGTTGTGTGCTCCTTGTCACCGGCATGATGGCGGCGGTTTAGTGGGGCCGAACTTGACGGATGAGCATTGGATTCACGGGGCCAATTTCACGGACAATCTGAAGGTTGTTTGGAACGGTGTGCCTGAGAAGGGGATGGTGACTTGGAAGGGTGTTTTGACGCCTGACCAGATCTTTGCTGTGACCAGCTACATCTACACGCTTCGGGGCAGCAATCCGCCGAATCCGAAGCCGGCGGAGGCAGCGGGTGGTGCGGCGGCGGCCCCGGCGGAGAACCTCTACGAATAGCCTGCTTCCGACTGCAGCAGCTGTAACGTTCGCGGGGCTTGAGGCTCATTAGCTGGGTTATGAGCGACGTGCCAACAAAGCAGGAAACTCCATCGGGCCGGAACACGGGTCCGGTGGGGAGTGTTGACTGGCAGGATTTCCGCGACCATCTGGCTACTGCGGACAAGGAGGGGCATCGGAAGTGGATTTACCCCAAGCGACCGGAGGGGCGGTGGACACGGCGGCGGACCTGGCTGAGTTACCTTCTGATCCTGGTGATGTTTGCGGGGCCGTTCATCAAGATTAACGGGAATCCGTTGTTGTTGATGGACATTGTGGAGCGGCGGTTCGTGATTTTGGGCCAGATGTTCTGGCCGCAGGACGCTCCCATCCTGGCGATCGGGTTGCTGGTGTTTCTGACGGGCATTGCAGTCTTCACTGCGGCTTACGGGCGGCTTTGGTGCGGGTGGATCTGTCCGCAGACGGTGATGATGGAGATGGTCTTTCGGAAGGTGGAGTATTGGATTGATGGGGATGCTTTGGAGCAGCGTCGGTTGTCGGGGGCACCGTGGACTGGGAGGAAGGTTTTCAAGCGGGTATTGAAGTACGGCATTTTCCTGGCCTTGTCGTTTTTGGTAGGGAACACCTTGTTGGCCTACATCATTGGGATTGAGGATTTGCAGGCGATAATTACTGACAACCCGTTGAACCACTTGCAGGGGTTGTTCTTCATGGTGGCTTTTACGTCGGTGTTCTTCAGCATCTTCGCGCGTTTTAGGGAACAGGCGTGCACGTTCATTTGTCCTTACGGGCGGTTCATGTCGACCTTGCTGGACGAGAACACGATTGTTGTGGGTTACGACCACAAGCGGGGGGAAGCGCGGGGGCATTTGACGCGCGACCAGAGTGGTGAGGCCCGACGCGCGGCGGGTTTGGGGGATTGCGTGGATTGCAACCAGTGTGTTGCGGTTTGTCCCACGGGGATTGACATCCGGAACGGCACGCAGATGGAGTGTGTTCACTGCACTGCCTGCATGGATGCGTGTGATGGTGTGATGGACAAGGTGGGGCGTGCGCGGGGGTTGATTCGATATGCGTCGTTGGATGGGATTGAGAAGGGGATGGGTTTGAGGATAACGCCGCGTTTGGTGGGGTATACCGTGCTGTTGACGGCCTTGATTTCTCTCGAGGCATTTTTGTTATTCAGTCGTGCGGCGGTGGAGGCGACAGTGTTGCGTGCTCCGGGTTCCCTTTTTCAGCAGATGCCGAACGGCGAGATTTCGAACCTGTATTTATTGAAGGTGATTAACAAGACGACGCGTGATATCCCGGTGGACTTGAGGTTGGAGGAGCGTGAGGGGAGCGTTCAGGTGATGGGGCAGGGGGGGCTGGTGGTTCCGGCGCAGAAGCTGGCTGAGACATCGGTGTTGATCCAGCTGCCGCTGTCGGGGCTGGAAGGGGCGAACACGAAGTTGAAACTGGGGATTTACGATCGTGAGGGCAAGCGGTTGCAGACAGTGAAGACGGGTTTTGTGGGGCCGAGGACGCGTGCGAAATCGGCACCTTGAGAGATCGACAACATATGACTACGAGTGAGACAGGGAGCCGGTGGCCATGGGGGATTGCGTTGGCGTTGGCGGTATTTGCGTCGGGGCTGGGGGTGTTGATTGTCATGGCTGTGCGCAGTAATTCGGATCTGGTCGTGGAGGATTACTATGAGCAGGAGTTGAGGTATGACGAGCATATGGGTCAGGCGGTTCGAGCGGATTCACTGGCCGGGGATGTTGAGGTGAATTACGACGGGAAACTGGGGGCGGTGATACTCAGGTTTCCTGAAGGGCATGCGGTGGAGGGGCTCAAGGGTGAGTTGCATTTTTACCGGCCATCGGCGGCGGGGATGGATAGGAAGGTTGCGCTGAACTTGAATACGGTGGGGATGCAGGTGATTCCCGTGCGGGAGTTTGCGCCGGGTTTATGGCGGGTGAAGGTGCAATGGACTGCGGCCGGGGAGGGTTATTTTGTTGAGCGACGGCTGGAGTTGCCGGCTGGTGGTGCGTGAGAAGATGGAGCTGATT
>JBMTVN010000266.1:0-5817 GCA_049451415.1 Limisphaerales bacterium
CCACCGCCTCACCCCCACCACCCACATACACCCGCGAACCATCCCCCGATGCCACCATCGCCACCGGTGCCATCCCCTCCGCCAGCACGCCGCACAGCCTCACCCACAACAGCAGCGCAACCCACAACACCCAGCCTAGACGCTTCGACACTTCTGCATGCATGCTCAATATCCAAGTTCCGCCGTCATCACCGACCAAGGCACATCATGCATGTTGTAAAACAAAAACGGCAAACTCGCAAGCAGCACTAATCAAAAGCAGAACTCATTGCCCCCCCAACGAGTAGACTCCGTATCAATCAAAGCCACTACGGATTACTGGCGCAATGACGCCGACAATCCTTATTCCCCTAACCTGAAGATCGTCGTGCATCGCCCTCAACCCACCGCAACTGAAACAGAGCCACGCAACACCGCACGACAGCACTCGCAGCTGAACGCGCCATTGCCAAATGGAGGGACTACCACCACAGTAGCCCGCGGATGAGCAAACGGTTTTACCTTACAACCGCAATCGATTACGTGAATGGCGAACCCCACTTGGGACACGCCTACGAAAAAGTCATCACTGACGTCATCGCCAGGGTTCACCGCAGCCTTGGCGAGAAGGTCTTCTTCCTGACCGGCCTTGACGAGCACGGCCAGAAGGTCAAGCAAGCGGCCGAAGCCAAAGGGATGGCCCCCCAAGCCTGGTGCGACCAACTGGCCGCCATCTGGCAGGACTTCGCCAGTCACCTCGACCTGACCAACGACGACTTCATCCGGACCACTTCCGCCCGCCATAAGGCTTTCGTCACCGGCATGCTGGAGAAGCTCCACCGGAATGACCACTTTTACAAAGCCAGCCACCGCGGCTTCTACTCCACCAAGGAGGAGACGTTCCTCACGGACAAGGACCGTGGTCCTGATGGCCAGTTCGACCCCGGTTGGGGGGAGGTGATCGAACTCTCGGAAGACAACTGGTATTTCCGCATGGGGCGCCACCAGCAATGGTTGATCGACCATATCGAGGCGAACCCGGACTTCATCGCTCCCGATTACCGGCGCAACGAAATCCTGGGTTTCCTGCGCAACCAAACGCTCGAAGACCTTTGCATTTCCCGCCCGGTGAACCGCCTCGACTGGGGGATCCCGCTCCCCTTCGACCCCGACTTCGTCACCTACGTCTGGTTTGATGCGCTCAGCAACTACGCCAGCCTGCCGGGTGCACTTGGTGACCCCACCGTCGTTGCTCAACTCCCCCAACAGCCCGGAGTCGAGCGCCCCCCCCACCCGGACCTCGAGCTCTGGCCTGCCGATATCCATGTGGTCGGCAAGGACATCATCAAGTTCCATACGGTCTACTGGCCCATCATGCTCAAAGCCATGGAGCTCCCCCTGCCCAAGCAAGTCCTCGTTCACGGCTGGTGGCAAAAGGACGGCCAGAAGATGAGCAAAACCACCGGCAATATCGTTGACCCAAAAGCGGTCGTGCAGGATTGGGGTGTCGACGCCTTCCGCTACTACGTTGTGCGTGAACTTAACGTCGGTGCTGACGGCAACTGGACCGACCAGGGTTTCGAAGCGCGCTACTCTGCCGAGCTGGCCAACGGCCTTGGCAACCTGGTTAACCGCTCCCTCTCCATGCTCCGGCGTTATCGCAATGGTATCCTGCCGCAGCGCTCGGATGAACTCGCGGCGGAAACCACCCAACGCATCAATGAGACTCTCGCCCTCCTGCGCCAACACGAACTCCAGGCAGCCCTGAAATCCATCTGGACCATCGTCACCCGCGCCAACCAGTATGTCGACCAGACCGCCCCCTTCAAGCTGGCGAAGGACCCGACCCAAGCCGGGCGCCTGGACGAGATCCTCTACAACCTGGTGGAGACTTCACGGATCCTTGCCATCCTGCTCTGGCCTTTCATCCCCGGCACTGCGGGCAAGATTTATCAGCAGATCGGGCTTGAAGGCACGCCTGACAAGCTTGCTGCAGCGGAGTGGGGCAGCCTGACCGCCGGGCACGCTGTGGGCGAGCCCGCGCCGCTCTTCCCGCGCCGCGACCTGCCGCAAAAGGCAGGCTAAACCCCTCTTCAGTCGGGGCCGGCCTGTTGACGCAGCGAACTACCGCTTCAATGAGCTGGCCAACGCCTGTTTGACCGCGTCCACACTCGCCGGAAGCTCAATCGGGCCGTTCGCATGCTGACATGGGAACGCCAGTTCGCGCTGATGATACTGCACCTTCATCTCCGTGAACTTGAGGCCATGAGCCGTTGAAATCACCACTACCCGCTCCGACTTGTCGATCTTCCCGGCTTTCACCAGCTTGATCAACGCGGCCAGTGCCACGCCCGTGTGCGGGCAATTGAACATCCCGGTAAGATCCCCCAGTGCGGCAGCATCGGCTAATTCCTCCTCGGTTGCCTGCTCGACTACACCATCGAACTGTTTCAGCGTCCGGATCGCCTTCTGTATGCTGACGGGATTACCTATCTGGATCGCACTCGCCAGCGTCTTCTGCGCCTGCACCGGTTCAAACGCATCAAATCCCTTCTCGTAGGCCCTGTAGAGCGGGTTAGCCTTCTCGGCCTGCGCCACCACGATCCGCGGCAACCGGTCGATCATGCCCATTTCCTTCAACATCAGTAACCCCTTACCCAGCGCAGAGACATTGCCCAGGTTACCCCCGGGAATAATCATGACGTCCGGCACCTGCCAGTCGAACTGCTGCACGATCTCGATTCCCACCGTCTTCTGGCCTTCCACCCGGAGGGAGTTCATCGAGTTCGCCAAATACAGCGTCGGATCATGGGTGATCTCCTGCACCACCCGCATGCAGCCATCAAAATCCGTATCCAGACTCAGGACCAGCGAGCCGTTGGCAATCGGCTGTACCAGCTGCGCAATCGAGATCTTCCCCTTGGGCAGCAACACGATTGAGGGAATCCCCGCTGCCGCACAATAGGTCGCCAGAGCTGCCGAAGTGTCCCCCGTGGAAGCGCAGGCAACCGCCTGAATCGGCGCACCCTGCGCGATCATTTGCTTCACCTGCGACACCAGCACCGTCATCCCCAGGTCCTTGAACGAACCGCTGTGGGTGTTACCACACAACTTGATCCACAGATCGTCCAGCCCGATGATCTTCCCGAAGCGCTCGGCCCAAAACAGATTGGTACCCCCCTCATACAAGGACACGACATTCTCCGCGGCCAATCCCGGCAAGACCCACTCCTTTTTGCCCCAAACACCACTGCCATACGGCCAGTCGTGACCCCGATACCGCCCGTCAAACAAAGCCTTCCACTCCGCCGCCGTGCGACCCGCCAGGGCCGCATGATCATGCTGCACCTCCAGCAGGCTGCCACACTCCCGACAACGATACACAATCTCGTCCAGCCGATACTGCTGTCCGCACTCGGTATTAAAACACTGAAACCAGGCTCGGTAATCGCTCATGCTCGAAAGGCCATCCCCCAGAAACCCGCCCAACGGGCTGAGGTTGGCGCGCAACCGAGAATGCCAGCCAACCCAAACGTTTCAAGACCGCACCCTACAAAATCCCTTTCCTCCCCGCCGACCCCGGCTCTTAATAAACCCGTGCCTTCTAAAACCGCTTGGCTCCCATCTTATCAACACACCACCGGCAAGGCCCTGCTTATCCTGAGCCTGGCCCTTGCTGGCTCCGCACTCCTCCCCACCAGCGCCCACGCCAAAATCCCCAAGGAACTCTGGGTCGCCCTCGACGGCAAAGATACCAACGAAGGCTCCAAGTCCGAACCGCTTGCCACTCTCGAGGGTGCCCGTGACCGCATCCGCCAACTCCGTCAGGAAGACAGCCTCCCCAAGAACGGCATCACGGTCTGGATCCGTGGCGGCACCTACACCCGCTGGCAAACGTTCGAACTCACCGCTGAGGACAGCGGCACCGAAACCGCCCCCATCACGTACCGCAACGCCAAGAACGAAGCCGTGGTCCTCCTCGGGGGACGCAATATCCGCTTCAAGCCCCTCAGCGATCCCGCCATCCAAAAGCGCCTCGGCCCTGTCGCCCGCGCCGCCGTCCAAGTCGCCGACCTCCCCTCTCAAGGCATCCTCGACTTCGGAGAACTCGCCTCGCGCGGTTTCGGCCGCAGCGTCACCCCCGCCCACCTGGAACTGTTCGCCAACGGACAACCCATGACCCTGGCCCGCTGGCCCAACAATGACGAGTGGCTCACCATCTCCGGCATCCCCAGAAACACCGCCACCGGCGATGAACACGGCGGCCAGCTGGGACAGCTCGAAGGAGGCTTCATTCTGGAACACAACCGTCCCGCCCGCTGGCAACCCTCCACCAATTGGTGGGTCCATGGCTACTGGGCCTGGGACTGGGCCAATTCCTACGAACAAATCGCCTCCATCCAACCCGACGGCCTCATCCGCACCACCCCACCCCATGGCCTATACGGATTCCGCCAAGGCCAACGCTTCTACTTCCTCAATGTCCTCGAGGAACTCGACACCCCCGGCGAATACTTTGTGGATACCACCACCGGCCAGCTCTACTTCTGGCCCCCGCTCAATTCCGCCAACACGTCCACCACGGTTTCCCTCCTCAAGACCCCGCTCATCCAAACCCGCAACACCTCGCATGTCACGTTCCACGGTCTCGCCCTCGAGGCCACGCGCAGCCATGGCATCGAGATCACCGACGGCAGCCACTGCATCGTCAGCAGCTGTCGACTCCGCAACCTTGGCAACCACGGAGTCGTGGTAACCGGCGGAAAAAGCCACGAGATCCTCCACTGCGATATCCTCAACACCGGCGACGGTGGCGTCATCCTCTCCGGCGGCGACCGCACCACCCTCGAACCCGCCTCCCACCTCGTCGAGAACAACCACTTCCATCATCAGGGCCGCTGGTCCAAGTGCTACGTGCCAGCCATCCAGCTCAGCGGCGTCGGCCACCTCGCCCGCAACAACCTCATCCACGACCATCCCCATTGCGCTATCCTCTTCGTTGGCAATAACCACCGCATCGAATTCAACGAAATCCATCACATCGCCCTCGAAACCGGCGACGTCGGCGCCATCTACACCGGCCGCGACTGGACCTACCGCGGCAATCGTATCGTCCATAATTTCATCCATGATACCGGTGGCGTCGGCATGGGCTCCATGGGCGTCTACATGGACGATTGCGTCAGCGGTACCACCATCTCCGGTAATCTCTTCAAGAACGTACAGCGTGCCGTCTTCCTCGGCGGCGGACGCGATCACCAGGTCGAGAACAATGTCTTCCTCGACTGCCACCCTGCTGTCGCTGTCGATGGCCGCGGGCTCGATGCCTCTCCCGTCTGGCACAACATGATCTATAGCACCATGAAAGACCGCCTCGCCGAGATCCCCACTGACCTCTACCGCTCGCGCTACCCTGAGATTGCCGACCTCGACCCCTATTACCAAACCGATACCGGCGTCCCTCCCGAGAACAACCGCATCAGCGGCAACATCTCCCTCGGGGGCGAATGGCTCACCGCCAACTGGCACGCCGAAACCTCCATGCTCAGCCTCGGTGACAACCTCGTGAATCCCGAGTCAGCCTTTCGCAACCCGGACAAATACGACTTCCGCCTCCACAAAAAATCCCCGGCGCGCGACTTCAACATCCCCGAAATCCCCTTCGACCGCATGGGCCTCTACCCCAGCGATGCCCGACGCGACCTCGAACGCCTCTTTGGCACCGCCGACGAATAATCACCCGACTGCCCTCACTCCAACTGCTCAGTCCAATCCGTCCGATCGGACGGATCCTCACTCCACCCTCTCTCCTCGCGGCCCCCCCCCGGGCCGCAAAAA
>JBMTVN010000267.1:0-5785 GCA_049451415.1 Limisphaerales bacterium
GCCCAAATCATCGAAGAACTCATGAGCCAACCCCCAACCCGCTAACCCCAGCTCCCACGCCGCGCCTCTCCCACTCTCTCTCCTCTCCCTGCGGAGCCGCTCTGCGCGCCGCAAAAGCCCTTCCTCCTTCGTCTCTAACCTCCGGGCGGGAATAAGGCGGACAGGCAGCGCTTCCCGCTTAGCCCGGAACCCCTAGCTTCCACGCGCCGCAGGCGCGCTCGGATACAGCCCCGGACAACACCCATACTGCTCACGAAACGCCACCGTGAAATGACTCAGGCTGCTGTAACCCACCTCCATCGCAGCCTCGGTGACATTGCACTTCCCGCTGCGCAGCAAATCCGCCGCCCGCTCCAGTCGCACCTGCCGCAAAAATTGCTGAATCGTCTTCCCCGTCGCCTCCGAAAACTGCCGACTCAAGTGAAACGGACTGCAACCCACCATCTGCCCCAACTCCTTCAAAGAAGGAGGATTCTCCAACCGCTCCATTAGAATCTCCCGCACACGGACTGCCCGCTCACAACGCGCCCGCTGTTGCCGGGTACAAAATAATTCCTCCCCCTCCGGAGCCTGAAAAAAGGTCTGCGCCGCCAACTCAAGCGCCTTGCAGCGAAACCACGTCTCGTGCGCCGACTTGAAAACCGGACAGCTCCGCAGACTCTCCACCAATTGCATCATCCCCGCTCGCATCGGCTGCACCTCAGCCAGCACAGACCCACCCGAATCCCCCCCCTCAACCACCCCACGCACACAGGGATGCAACTGGGCACCCTCCCTCCCCAAATGCTCCTTCAGAAAATTCGGGGCGTATTCCACCGTAATGAACCGGTGCCGCTCCCCCTTCACCCGCTCACCCTCCAAAGGCGGATCACCCTGACGGTAAAACACACTCGTCCGCCCCCCAACCTCCACCTTCGTCCGCCCATCCCGCAAAACACCGCTACCCTCGAGATTCAAACACAACTCCACCCCACCGGGATGAAAACTCCGCGCCCAGTCAATCCGCTCCGATACCGAAAAATCATGCCACTCAAAACAAAAACCCAGACTGCGGTATCCCCCAAATAACGGACGCCAGCCGCCACGCGTAGCCCTCCACGCCGGCGCCTCACTAAACCCCTCACCCCGATCACTCTGCTTGTTCACGTTCAATTGCTACAACCCGACTTCCTCAAAAACCCAACCGGCCCGTAACCATACCGTCTACCGGCCACGAATCAACCCCGTCCGCCAAACACACAGGCTGGAAGCCCCGGGGTTCACCCCCGACACCTCCAGCCTGCTTGCCCAAAACCCGCCCCGGATCCGCCTATCGACGCAACCGGTAAAACCCAGACGCACCGTCGGGTGTCACCACATACGAGTTCGCACCCTGCGTATCCAATACCTGCCATGTCGCACCCGCTAGATCCTCACTCACCTCCAATACATACCCCACCGCCTCCGCAGGCCATGACAAGGTGATGCCTCCCGCAGAAACCACCGTGGCCAATACCGGAGCCTCCGCCACCGGCGGAATCGAATACAACCCGAAGTCGTCCACCCCGAAATACCAGCTGTCGGTACCAGCATGCGCAAAACGCAGACGAACCCGCGACTGCCCGTCCGCCTGATCCAGCCGAAACAACTCCACCCGCTTCGACTCAGCCCTGTCATCGTTCACCCGCACACTAATGTAGGGCGCCAACGCCGCGCTGATCGGCGCCGCAATGAAATCCCCATAACGCCCGCCAATCTCACCCCCCAAATCCGGATCAAAATAAAACGCCACATCCGCGTGATCCGCATTAAAGGTCGCCTCCGCATCCACATTGCCGTCCAAATCCAAAACCACGTCCGGACCGTCCAGCATATACACCACCGGCAGCCAACTCACACCCCCATCAATGGAATACTCCACCGCACCCATGCTGTCCTGGTTCTGCTCCCACAAGGAGTGATACGACACATGCACATCCGTCTGTCCGCTCAGGTCATAATCCGGCGTATACAAATACATCACCTGACTCTGTCCCTGACGATATCCCGAATCGCTGAACACCATCTGCCCGCTCGCCAAAGGCCCCTCCAACACCACGCCATTCACCACATTCAGGCTGTTCGGCGTCAAAACCCGCTGGTAGTCCGTCATCAGGTTGCCGTCACTATACCCCTCCAACTCACCCGCAAACCGATCCACCCCCACCACCACCCACGTCGCATAGGAAGCCGAATCCAGGTTCCCCAGGTTGAACAACGGATTCACAATCTCCGTAAAACTCTCCTCCGTCCAACCCGCCGGCAGCCCGCCTTCCGCCACACCATCAAAATCCTCAAAATACAACGGTTCCGGTAACACCACGTTGCGATAGTCCCCAACGGTAAACTCCACCACCTCTGCATAGTCCACCACTGGAACCGCATCGTCCGAATAAACCAAATCAAACCGATGCGTGCTCCCGGACGCAAACAACCCCGCATTCGTATACCCAATGAACGTCGCCCCGTTCTCCTGCCGAATCCCCGCAACCACATCCACTCCGTCCAGCTTCAACCCAACACTCGCCACATCCACACTCGATATCCCGTTGGTCAAAACCGCCGAAAACTTCACCACCGGTGGATTGCCCACGGAACCATTCGACGGCACCACAGTCAGCAAACGCGGAATCGCCGGCGGCTCCACCACCTCAAACTCCTCCGTCCCATCAATCCCATACGAGTCGTTGATCATGAAATACACCACATACGAACCCACCTCCGGCAACCCCCCGGGAAATACCACGCTCCCATCCACTACCCCGCTGTTCCCCGACTGCGTGCCATCCACATAACTCCATAACAACGAGTCCACACTCCCCGGAGTCGCCCCCGCCGGATACACCCCGATCCAGTCCTTCGCATTCCCATAACCATTCGAAAAACTCACGGTGATCGGCTTCCCAGGTTGGTAAAACGTCGAATCCGTCCGCACCAGCACCGCCACCGTCGCGTCCACCACGGTAAAGGTCGCCTCCGCCAAAACGGTATACCCGTCGTTCTCCAATAAATACGCCTTCCAGGTCCCTACACTCCCCACGCCTCCACCAAAGGTAACGGAACCCTCGGAAAGCCCGGACACCCCACCCTGCGTGCCGTCCACATAAGCCCACCGCGTCGATCCCACATCACCCGGAACCACACCCTCAGGATAAACCCCCACCCAGTCCTTCGAATTCCCCGGCCCTCCGCTAAAGTAAACTGTAATGTCCTCCCCAGTCGCTTACTCAGTGTGATTCGGCCGCACAGTCGCAGCCTGCAACCCCGCCCCTGCCAGCACAAAACCCGCCGCGCACATCGCCAGTAGCAACCTCGCGCCACACATCCTCAACCTGCCAGCCCAGTCTGTCATCGCTCTCATTCAGTCTCCTGTCGTTGTTGGTCTCATCACTCCCCCCCGTTCTCTAGGGGAGGAAAAGCCGCACCGCCTCAAGGAACACATACGACCGCCGGACCTCCCCCCGGCCCCGCCGTCAACCACCCCCCAATAATGAACTCCGCCTCCGCCGTGTTCATCGAATACCACTCCCCCCCCTCCACCCGGCGCACCAACCGATGCGCCTGCGCCATACCCCGCCCCATCTCCGGCGCCACCCCGGTCTCCCGTGCCCGCTCCATCTGCCCCTTCAACTCCGGTGTATACATCTCCAAATACGACACCACCCAGCTGGACTTGTCCCTCACATCCCCATTCGTCGAAATCACCACCGCCCTCACCCCGTCCTCCACCTCATCGTTCACCCCCCGTATCGGCGGAATCAACTCCCGCGACGCCACAAACAACTCCCCCTCACTCAAATCATAAAAGAACGCACGCTCACCAGCACCTCTGGCTCACCATCGCCCCCCTCGCCACCTGCGCCGCCTGGTGGTTCTCCGACTGCACCCGCGTCCTCGGACTCAACCACTTGCCCTCAGAAATCCTCCGCGCCCTCTTCTGGACGTGTTACGCCTTCGCCATCTGGGGATTCACCCTCGGCTGCCTGGGCCTCTTCCTGCACCACGTGCGGGAAGAAAGCCGCACCTGGCGCTACATCGCCGACTCCTCCTACTGGGTCTATCTCGCCCACCTCCCCCTCGTGGTCAGCCTTCAAATCTGGGTCGCCTACTGGCCCCTCCACTGGACCCTCAAATACATCACCATCATCGGCATCGCCATCCCCATCCTCTACCTCACCTACCATTACTTCGTCCGCTCCACCCGCATCGGACGACAACTCAATGGCCCCACCTGGCCGTTCCACCCCCTGCCCCCTTGGCTCGCTTCAAAACCCCGAGTCGGCAGTCAGGATTCTTGAGACTCTTCGCCCCGCACCATCTTTCTGCCTTCCCAATCTTTCTGCCCCTTCCCGGAGATCCAGCACCACAAACCCCACCCTCAATCTTCCTGCCTAAAACTCGCCGCCTCTCAACTTCGGATCCCAATACCGCGAGTTAATCAACCCGTCCTGGCCCGGAGCCGAGATCGGATCCATCGGTGGATTAATCTGTTCACTCTTCCGCGCTTCAGCATGCCCGTCGTTAAACACAACGATCCCGTTCCCCTCATGTCTCGACTTGTCGATCCCCTCCAAGGTGCTTGTCCCCGGACGATCCTGCATCCCTCCTGTCGGCCACCACAAACTGCTGCTCCATGTCCCGTCCGGCTTCGGCATCCCATCCCCCACGCAGACATTCTGCGACGGCGAAATCACCCCTGAACGCTTGAAGTTGGGTGAAGTCGCAAAGGTGATCCCCGCCACACTCACGGAATGCGCGGGATAAGGGTGCACGCCCAGAAAGAACGCATTCATCCCATAGCCAACTTTGTGACAGTCAAACTCCCACGACCACTGAACCCCGTTGTCAAACCGGCGCCCCTTAATGCTCGGGCACTTAAAATAGTTGCTCGCCGCCGTGTCCCCATAACCCACAATCGTCCTCCCCCACCAGTTCGTCAGCGATATCCCCGCATCCGTCGTGTCAAATCCCTCATTCCTGTGTCCCGGAAATGTGTCCTGATTGTCCTCCGTGTAAAACTGCATGAACAATCCAATCTGGCGCAGGTTGTTCAAACACGCGATCCGATGCGCCTTCGCCTTCGCCTTGGCCAGCGCCGGCAACAACATCCCAGCCAGGATCGCGATGATCGCGATGACCACCAGCAACTCGATCAGGGTGAACCCCATCGACACCACGCTTCTCCTCCGGCGCAGCACGTGGGCACAAAACTTCGCTTTCGGGTCATCCGGGTTCATCGCGTCACTTGATCACCTCATGTTGCGGATGCGAGCTAAAAATCGCCTGCAATCAAACCGCAAAATAAACGCACGCCACCCCCAGAACATTGACTCACAACTTAAAAAAGGCATCTTTACTGTCCGTAATGCAGTGGATGACACCAGACACACACGCCACATCGGCAGCGAACCGGTCGGTAACCGGGCCCACGTGTCCTAAGAAAGCAACCCATCACTGCCAGCATGGAGTCAGACTTGCCCAATACAGCTTCGCAGTTATTTAATTTCCCACGGTCAAAACATGAGACGCAACCGATACAACGGCCCGGCCGTTAGCCCCAGAGTCATCGCCGCCTTCGGTGAAGCCCAAATCGTCCGCACCCCGCGTGGCCGCATCGAAATCATCGGCGGCTCGCCCCAGGAACGTGCCGAAGCCCGCTCCTGGGCCCAACAGTTCCTCCGCCGCATCAAGTCCTAGCCTGCCCCTCGGGCTGATCTCTCCCCCACCACCTGCTGCTCAAGCAGCAGCACCCCCGCTTCAAGCCCGC
>JBMTVN010000268.1:0-5780 GCA_049451415.1 Limisphaerales bacterium
TCGGGCAGTGGGGAACTCGATTTTTCTATCAGCGGCGTGCCCGGGCAGGCGGTTGAGCTACAAGGATCGGGGGATTTGGCAAACTGGACCACAGTGGCCGCGTGGGTTTTGGGGAGCGGTTCGGTGAGTTACAGCGAGCCGGTGTTGAAGGATGCTGCTCCGCGGTTTTACCGGCTGGTGGTTCCTTAGCAGGCGGGTGCAGGTGGATCTGGTGCTCGAGTGCATTGAGTTGAGAGGTAGTCATCGGGGAATGCCGCCGCTTCGGAGAGGCCGGCAGCGGGCGTGCACTCGCGGCGAGGACGGAGGGGCCCATGTCCAGCCCCTCCCGGCGGGTCCATTGCCGAGCCGGTTGATGAGGGAATCCCATTGCATGGGTAGTGTGGATGTGGTTGGTTAGTGCCATGCCTGTTGCCCTGAGGTTCACTCAGGTTATATGTCTTCTCTGGCTGGTTGTTTTGGAGGCCGCCCCCCGTCTTGACCTTGAGGTGACCCCCGAGGGGATGTGTGTCTTCAGGTGGTCGGGTTCTGGTGTGTTGGAGACGGCTCATGAACTGAACGGGGGGTGGTCGGTGGTGCCGGGTGCGGTCAGCGGCTGGCAGGTGGCACCTGGCAGTGGGCGGTGGTTCTTTCGGCTGCGAGAGCCGGTGGTGGAGCAGGGGGTGGTGAATGGTGATTTTGAGGAAGGGCCGGGGGTGGGATGGGGACAGGATCCGGGGAACATGATTTACACGGCGGAGGAGCTCGGGTTGACACCGTATTCCGGCAACTACGCAGCGTGGGTAGGGTTTCATCCGGATAGTCGGCGATGGGCGACGTTGAGCCAGGCGGTAACCCTTCCCGAGTCTTGGCCAGTCTATTTGAATTTCGCCCTGTGGTTGTATTCGGAGGAACTGTGTGATCCTCCGTGGTGGGACACCTTTGGGGTGTATGTCAATGGAGTGGCGATTGTGGAGAATACTCATCTTTGTGCAGGGAACACCGGGGGGGGTGGGTGGAGGAGGGTGAGTTTGGATGTGTCGCCGTTTGCGGGGCAGACTGTGCAGTTGGCTTTTGAGATCTCGTCGATTGATGCACTCGCAAGCGTGGCGTTGGTCGACCTGATCTTTTTGAGTGACAGGACTTGGTGATGGTCCGGAGAGCGGCTGGTTTAACAGGAAGAGGTCACCTGTTGGGCTGGTGCGCGATGGCCGGCAAAACCTTCGGAGGAGCGATGATAAAGCAAGTGCGATTGCAGGCGGTTTGTATCGTTTGTGCGGCATGCGTTGGGTTCGCGGGAGGTGTGCGTGCGGAATCGGCTGTGCGGGTCACGCCATTGCCGCCGGGCACCTGGCAGAGGAGCGGTTCGGCTCCGGGTTGGTCGGCTGGCAGCTTGGCTGATCCTGTTTCCATGGCCCGGATGCGGCAGGCTTTATCCGGCAGCCTGGTGGGTGGGGCAGGGCTGGCACGGCCCGTTGCTGCGTTGCCGGGCAAGCCCGGCGCCGCTGTTGGTTCCGGGATGGTGCAGTTGCGCTTGAAGGCCGGAACCGGTGTGCGGGTGAGGATGCGGCCCCAGACGGGGACGCCGGCTGAGATTGGCGGGGGGATTTTGGAGGAGGCAGGGAATGCTTTGCGACTCAGTGCCTTGGCGCCGGGCTTGGAGATTGCGGGGCGGTTTTTACAGGCCAACCGCGATTTGTTGCGGCTGGAGGATCCGGCTGCCGAGCTTCTCCTGGTGGAGAATGTGATGGATGTGCGGGGGCGTCGCCATTTGCGCTTTCAGCAGAGGTATGGGGGATTGGAGGTATGGCCTGGTGAGCTCAGCGTTCATTTGAATCCTGCCGGGGAGGTTGACCGCATGAACGGGGCGTATATCCCGACTCCCCGGTGGGTGGGGTTGGATCCGGAGCTGGGGGCTGGCGAAGCGGTTTTACGGGCCCGCCATGCGATCGGTGTAGGTGGAGATATCCTTGCTGATGAGCCGGAGTTGATCGTTTATGGACCTTTGGAGGGTCCGCCTGCCTTGGCGTGGAAGTTCGAGCTGACCCTGGCGGTCTACGACGTGCGGGTTTGTGTGGTGGACGCGATGACGGGGGATTTGCTGCTGGAGATGTCGAGGATATGTCATGCGGCGGAGGCAGGGTCTGGAGTAGACAGCCTGGGGCTGACCCGCGCGTTGGATATATGGAACGATGGGGGGACTTACTTGATGGTGGACGCCAGCAAGCCCATGTATGACGCGACCTCTGTGCCTCCGGACCTGGAGAAGATCAAGGGCGGTATTGTGATTTTGGATGCCCGCAATACGCCGGCGACCAGTGATCCCCAGCAGGTGGACCAACTGTTCCATAGTACCTCGAGTAGTGCGACCAGTGGGTGGGTTCCGGATGCGGTGAGTGCTGCCTTTGGGTTGTCGCAGACCTATGACTATTATCGTCAGGCCTATGGTCGGAATTCGTTGGACGGCAAGGGGGGGACCATTATCGGGATCGTGCGTTTCGGGGTGAAGTTTCCGAATGCTTTCTGGAGCGGGAAGGCGATGTTTTTCGGGGACAACTTCACCCGTTCGATTGATGTGACGGGACACGAGTTGACACACGGCGTGATCAGCAACACGGGGGATGGAGGCATCCTGACCTACCACAACCAACCGGGAGCCTTGAACGAGTCGATGGCGGACATCTTTGGGGAGATGGTGGAACACTTCACTACCGGAAGCGCGGACTGGCTGAAGGGGGATGAGCTGGAGGGGGATCCCATTCAGAATTACGCGGATCCCAATACGTTGAAACAGGGGCCGTATACCAACCCTGCACGGATGAGCCAGTTTGTGCAGCTGCCGGATAGTCCACAGGGCGACAACGGAGGCGTGCACATTAACAGCAGCATCATCAACCATGCGTTTTGGTATCTGGCGGTGGGTGGTCCGCAGGCTGTTGGGGTGCCGGATGCCAGCCAGATTTTTTATCGGGCCATGACGACGCATTTGCAGAAGGAGTCGCAGTTTATCGACATGAGGCATGCTTGTCTGGCTTCGGCGGAGGAGTTGTTTGGGTCGGGGGCTGCTCAGGTGGCGTCGACGTCGGCTGCCTTCGACTGGGTTGAGATTTTTGATGCTCCAGCCCCGAAGGAGCCGGCGCCGTTGCCTCAGGTTGACGCGCCGGATGCGGCATTTTTCCTTTCCTATTTGTATGATGATTTTTGGCAGGTGTTGGACGGGCCTTATCTGGTCAGGAAAGATCCCTCCTTGGGCGATCCAGGAGGCGGGGTGGTGATGAATACGTGGAAGTATCCGGCGCAGAGCCGGGTGTCGGTGACGGGTGACGGGTCCTACACTATTTATGTGACTGAGGATTTTGACCTGGGATTTATTGAGACGGCGGACTCCGAGGGACAGACGGCGGACTGGTTGGGGGTTCCGGGCAGCATCTGGTCTGTGGCGATGTCGCCGGACGGTCAGCGTTATGCGTTTGTGTTGTTGGACGAGAGTGGGAGGCCTACCAGCCAGATCACGGTCTACGATTATCCCACGGACAGTGCGCGCAGTTTGGATTTGTACGTGCCGTTGATGGATGGTGAGCGTCTGGACATCGTGCAGTTTGCGGATGCGATGGCGTTTCTTCCTGACGGGAATACGTTGGTTTACGATGCGTATTCGGAGTTTCGGACGGGGGATGGTTCCATTGTTGGAAGCTGGACCCTGTTCGCGATGAATTTGGAGACGGGAAAAGTGGTGATGCTGATTGACTTGAGCGAGGGGATGGATTTTGCCAACCCGAGTCTGGGGCGGGTTCGATCTCAACTGCTGGCCTTTGAGGTGATTGACAAGGCAACCGGGCGGAGCGAGGTCTATGCGGCGAATCTTCAGACGGGGCAAACCGAGAGGTTGGACTATGTTGGGGACAGTGGAGACTTGGGGTATCCGTGCTATTTGGGGGACGATTCCGCGATTGTGTATACCATTCCGGATCCGAACACATGGACCGGTTATTCACTGGCGATCAGCGATGTGGGGGCGGATGGGATAACACGTGCGGGCAATCCTGCCTTATGGATACAGGACGGGGGTATTGGGGTTGTGTTTCGACGGGGCGAATTCGTCAGTGTGAACCAGCCGCCTGAGGTCAGCCTGGGCAGTCCCGCTGCCGGGCAGACCCTTGAGCCGCCTGCATCCGTGGAGTTGTCTGCCCAGGCGAGTGACCCTGATGGCAGCGTGGCGAAGGTCGAGTTTTTTATCGGGTCGGAGTTGCTGGCCGCAGATACTACTGTTCCTTATGGCATTACGGTCTCGGGAATTCCGGAGGGAGAGTGGAGATTCGTGGCGAGGGCGACGGATGCTTTGGGTGCGGTGACTGACAGTGTGCCGATTAACGTTCGTGTGGCGGCCCACAGTGTGGCGCCGGAGATAGGAGGTGTGAGGCTTGCGGCCGGCGGGGCACTGGAGTTTGAGGTTGCTGGCCTTGGGGTAGCAAGCGTGCAGCTGCAGGCCTCAGTAGACCTGGTCGTGTGGACCACAGTGCAACAGCTTACGGTAACAAACGGTCGGGTGGTGTTCTCTGAGGTGGTTTCAGGGTCAGCGGATCCACGGTTCTACCGGATTGCTGTGCCGTAAAAGGGAATCCAACGCTGCTCCCAGACGCCTGTGGGTGATGGACTTTAAGCCTGTCCTAGTCCGCTGATTTGAATGGGGCAAGGTACGGATTGTTGGGACAGGTGTCCCAATAATCCGTACTGACTTCCGGTTGTTTGGAGGGCTAATCGGAGAACAAGTCTGCTCCGCAGAGGTTGTTTAGCAGGGAGCGATTCTCCTGGATATTGAGGAGTGCAGTCACCTTGTCATCGGGGCTCATCCGGGCTTCGTGGAGCCGGTATTTGACGAGTGCATCGATGCGTTCGAAGTAGAGGCCGTTGACCATTTTGACGAGGTCGTTGCGGGCTTTTGAGGAATAGCGCTTCTCCTTGTTGATATCGACCTGTTCGGGGTCATAGAGGAGTTTTCCGAGGTCCCATTCGACGAATGCTGCGACGTAGCCGAAGGAGCGGACAGAGTCACTGAGGCGGAGGTCGTTTTGGGTGGCGATACCGTAGCGATCGGTTTCCGAGACGATGATGGTTTCATCGTAGGGTAATTCGCGGGCTCCGCCGCCGACGCGGAGAGTGGGGAGGAGGTTGCGGGTGCGGACTTTTTTCTTCCACGCGGCGAGTTCATTCGGGTTGAAGTCGGCGTGTTTGATGGCGCTATCGAGGACGAGGTTGAGCGGGGGTTGTTCCTGCATGACCTCATTGATGATGGTTTTGGGGTCGACTGCGGATGGTTGGGAGGTCGGGGTGGTATTTTGGCTGAGGATTTCCATGGGGCCCATGGTGAGGGAGGAGACGTTGATTGGTGTTGCGGGTGATGTTGAAGCGAGGCTGAGGGCATTGGTTAGCAGCATGACTTGAGTGTCCTCGGTCCAGTAGAGGGCACCATCCAACCGCGGGTGGAGGGTGAGGTGTTGGATGTTGTCCCTGGACTCGTGGATGACATTCGCCGTGGGAGCTGAGCCGATGGATGCGAGGGAGATGCGGTTGTCTTTCAGGCACCAGAGAGTTCCGAGGTGGTTGGCATCGGCCAGAGCCGTGTCTGCGTCGAAGTCAGGCGGGCAGGCTTCAGTTCCGGTCATACCGGGATGGTCGACATCGAGGATCGTGCAGCTGGAGGCGGTGGGAAGGAGGATGGCGGCTGGATTCATGGAGAAGGCGAATGCGGCGTTGCTGGAATGGGGGGTGGCGATGCGGATCCAGGATTCTGTCCCCGGGGGTTG
>JBMTVN010000269.1:0-5732 GCA_049451415.1 Limisphaerales bacterium
CTCCCACGCCCCCATCCAGAACACCCTCAACCTCCACCAGAATTACGGCTTCAATGGCCCGCTGCTCCTCTCCCCGGGCAAAAGCATCGGCCTGCGCCTCATCCCCACCGTGCGCGACCTCAAGTTCGCCTGGGAGGAAATGCCCCAGCAAGTGCTCGACCAGCAGCAGCAAAAGGTCCGGGAAAGCCTCCGAACCGCCCTCCAAAACTGGGCCCGCTCCGCCGGCGAAGCCAATGACTACACCGACAACCTCCCGCTCCAATGCCTCCACCCCGTCGGTCACTGGTTCGAAATCCCCAACCTCCTCCGTAATGGTACTCTCGCCAAACTCCTCGCAGAACGACCCAACCTCAAATACCTCCTGCTCCATAATATCGACACGCTCGGAGCCAACCTCAACCCCGCCATCCTCGGCCTCCATATCCAGTCACAAGCCACTCTTTCATTCGAAGTCATCAACCGAAGACTGGAAGACCGCGGCGGCGGTCTCGCCCGTATCAATGGCAAACCCCGCCTCGTAGAGGGCCTTGCACTCCCGGACGAACGGGAAGAGTTCAAACTCACCTACTACAATACTCTCACCACCTGGATCGACCTCGACCGGCTGCTCAAGGTGTTCGACCTCGACCGGGAAGACTTCCACCCATCAGCACCCGCCGGCACCACTGAAAAAATTCAGGCCGGCATCCGTAAGGTCGCCTCCCGTATGCCCACTTATATCACCCTGAAAGACGTCAAAAAACGCTGGGGACACGGCCAGGAAGATGTGTTCCCGGTAGCCCAGTTTGAAAAGCTGTGGGGCGACATGACCACGCTCCCGGAGATCCAGTCCAATTTCATCGTAGTCCCACGTAACCGGGGCCAACAACTCAAGGACCCCGCTCAGCTCGACGGCTGGCTCCGTGACGGCTCCGCCGCCTGCGTGGAAAATCTCTGCCACTGGACCTAACCGTCCCGCCACGGTCTCGCAGATGCCCGGACCGGCCTGCCATAACAGGCCGCTTCCGCCTGTATCCCCCACTCTAAAATTCCACGTCCATCACCCGATACTCCTGCCAGTCCTTGTAATCAAAATGCCACCACTCGTTTTCGTAGACCGCAAACCCCTCCGCCTCCATCACCCGTCTCAATAACTCCCGCCGCGCGGTCGCCTCCAAACTCCCGCCAGCATAATCCACGTGCGCGCGTTCACTGAACTCGTCCACCTCAGAAGGCATCTCCACTTCCATCCCGGTATCCAAAGAATACAGGGTCACATCCACCGCACATCCCCGGTTGTGCTTCGATCCCCTCTTCGGATTCGCCACAAAACCCGCCTCGCGGTCCTCCCTTGAAACGGAATCCCACATCTCCTTCGTGACCCGCCAGGGACGATAAGCGTCAGTCACCAGCAATCCATAGCCTTCAGGACGAAGCACCGCATTCACCCTCACCAAGGCTTCAGCCGCCGGTCGCTGTAACATGGCTTTCGCCTCCGAATACAACACCCGCCCCAGAAAATTCGAAGTCCCCGCATAGCGGATATCCAGATGGATGGCCGGATCCACAAGCGAGAGATTAACCAGATCCGGATCTCGAAACGGGCCTTTCTGGAGCGGAGGACCATGCCGGCAACCGATCGTGACAACGAGCATCAACAACGGCACAAGGCTTCGGCCGATATTCAACGGAGTTACTTTCATCATCATTCTGGATATTTTTGGCCTGACAAACAGATCCCGCCGCGCAACTCACCTATCCCTTCAGGTCTTGCCTGAGATAGGATTGAAGGGAAGCCAGACATTCCCCGTCAGGAACAGGCTCCCCAACAGTCCACGAGTTTCGCCGACGCATTGAAAACAATTGCACCCAAGGACCAACCCACTCCCCAACCACGCCAACATCAGCCAACCCGCATCACGCAAATACAGCAGGCCACGGTTACTCCAACAGCCTAGCCAAGGGTGGGTTGAGCCTTGGATAACCTCACCGGTATAAACTTCGAGACAGGGGTCCGACTCCCATCTGCGGTGCTATCAAGGCTGACCAATACGTTCGTTTCCGGAAAATAGCTCGCCAGGCAGCCCCGGGGAATGTCGTAGGACCTTAGTCTAAAGGAAGGAGCACAGCGATGCGCGCCGTCACCATAGTCACTGGTCAAATCGACCAAATCCCCTTCCTCGAACCCCAACCGCTGCAGATCCGCCTCGTTGATAAAAACAATGCGTCGCTCCCCACGCACGTTGCGGTAACGGTCGTCCAACCCATAAACAGTAGTGTTGTACTGGTCATGCGACCTAATCGTCATCAACCGGAATACACCCTCGGGAAGCGACAGGTCAGGTATCGGAGCCACGGTAAACAAGGCCCGTCCAACCTTGTTCAGCCAGTCCCGTTTCGCCGCAGAGTTTCCCAGGTAAAATCCCCCGCGCTGATCGATCCTTTGGTTGAACTCATGAAACCCCGGAACCACCCTCGAAATCTCATTCCTGATGGCATCATAGTTCTCCACTAACCCATCCCAATCCACCGGGGACTCCGCCAATACCGCCTTGGCCAATCCAGCAACAATCCACGGCTCGGACCGAAGATCCACTGAAGCCGGAGGCAACTTTCCCTCTGAGGCATGGACCATGCTCATGGAATCCTCGACGGTCACACGCTGTGGTCCGGACTTCTGCATATCGACCTCGGTGCGGCCCAGACATGGCAGAATCAACGCCTGTTTTCCCCTGGTGAGGTGGCTGCGGTTCAGCTTGGTCGAGATCTGCACCGTGAGCTGACACTTCCCCATGGATTCCTCGGTAATGCTGGTATCCGGAGTCGCCCGGGCAAAGTTGCCCCCCATGCAGACCAGAACCTTGACCCGACCCTCATGCATCGCCCGAATGGCCTCCACAGTATCCCAACCCGGCTGCCTCGGAACCTTGAACCCATACACCTCCTCAAGACGATCGAGGAAAGACTGCGGAGGATTCTCGTTAATACCCATGGTCCGGTCCCCTTGAACATTGCTGTGGCCACGAACCGGACAGGCACCCGCACCTTCACGCCCCAGGTTACCCCGGAGCAATAACAGGTTAAGAACCTGCTGGATGGTGGAAACTGCGTGCTTGTGCTGGGTCAACCCCATCGCCCAACAGGCAATCACACGCTCCGACTGGACATAAATCTCTGCCACCCGCCTTAAATCCCGCCGGGACAGCCCGGACTGCGTCTCAATCAAGGACCACTCCGTCTCTTCGATATCCCGCTTAAAGACCTCAAACCCCTGGCAATGTGACCGGATAAAATCCCAGTCAAGCACCTTGCCCGGTGACTGGCTCTCAAAATCCAGAACCCATTTCATGATCCCCTTCAACGCCGCCAGGTCCCCCGCAATCAAGGGTTGCAGGTAAAGGCTCGAGATAGGTGTTCCACGGTTGGTCAACATGGCACCCGGATGCTGCGGATGAACAAAGGATTCGAGTCCGCGCTCCACCAAGGGGTTTAAGGTGACGACGTTGGCTCCCCGCAAACGAGCCTTCTGCAGCTCAGTCAACATCCGCGGATGGTTCGTGCCCGGATTCTGCCCCAAAACAAGAATTGTATCCGCCTTACCGAAATCCTCCAGTGTCACAGTACCCTTGCCGATACCCAAGGCCTCGGTCATGGCCACCCCGCTCGACTGATGACAAAGATCAGAGCAATCAGGCAGGTTATTGGTGCCATACAACCGCACAAAGAGCTGGTAAAGAAACGCGGCCTCGTTGCTGGTTCGACCCGAGGTGTAAAAAACCGCCTCGTCCGGACTGCTTAACCCGCCCAGGACATCGCCCACCAAACGGAAGGCTTCACCCCAGGTGATTGGCACGTACGTGTCCGATTCAGGACGGTAAACCATCGGCTCAGTTAACCGCCCCTGACGCTCCAGCCAGTAGTCGGTCTGCTTCAGGAGCTCCCCCACGGGATGACTGGCGAAGAACTCCCGGTTCACCCGCCCGGCCGTCGTCTCGGCAGCAACGGCCTTGACACCATTTTCACAGAATTCCGTCAGGCTCGGCTCGCCCGGATCAGGCCAGGCGCAACCAGGACAATCAAAGCCATCCGGCTGGTTCACAGACCGGAGCGCCCGCAGGGACTTGGGTATATCCTTGGAGTCCACCACAAACTTCATGCTTGAGGCCAGGGCTGGCCAGCCGCCAGCGGATTTGGATGAACGATTCTTTTTCACGGATCCCTCAAAACTCCAAATGCTCGGCATGGGTGTAAATGGTGTAGCGGTCATCACGACAAAACGCCACCAGGGCAACCCCAGACTTCTCAGCCCACTCCACCGCCATGGAACTGGGAGCTGATACAGCACATAGAACCCTTATACCTGCAGCCCTGGCCTTGGACACGATCTCGAAGGACACCCGTCCACTCACCATGAGAATGCCCGCCCGGGCCAGCACCCCCCCAATAATCAACTGGCCTATCACCTTGTCGACAGCGTTGTGCCTGCCAACATCCTCAAACTGCACCAGGAACTCCCCCTCAACGGTGAAGGCAGCAGCCGCATGGGACCCACCCGTTTTCAAAAATGAAGCCTGACGTGAGCGCATTTCACCCGCCAACGAGGGAATCACCCCGGCGGCGGCCCGTTGCCCGGGCTCCAGCGCAGGACGGTCCAGACGAAGAGCATCCATGTCCCTCTTGCCACACACCCCGCAGGCAGCATTGGACAAGAGCGACCGGCGCTCCAGCAGGTTCTCACAAAGGTAAACAGGCGGCACGTCAACCCGCGCCTCGGTGTAGCCGTCAGCTTCAACAAACCGGATTCCCTCACCCAGCCCGTGCAGATTCACCACCCCCTCGGTAAAAAGCAACCCCTTGACCAAGGCCTCATCATCACCAGGCGTTCGCATCGTAATGCTGAATAGACGCCCGTTGATGCTAACCTGGAGTGCTTCCTCAACCACAAGCGCATCATCGACAGGCTGCCTCTTCCCGGCACTCACTCGCAGCGCAGAGCATTGGGATACCATTGGCTGCTAATCTTCGCTGTGAAACCCTTCAGGGCAATGATAATTCGGTGACACAGGCTCAGTCCGATTCGTGGATCAGCCGCATCCAAAGGCGCAGGCCCGCCAGGCAAACCAAACCACCTGTCAGAAAACGAATCGTCCCGGGGGCAATCCTCCCGGCAAGCATGGTCGATCCCAGCAAACCTCCGAGCCAAACAGCAGCCGGACACAGAACCAGCAGATAGGTCGGGATGTAACCAAAAATGACCACGCCCTTGGTAAGTTGCCCCAGTAACCCCGCCAGTGAATTCATGGCAATAAATAGACTGGATGCACCGGCAATGGACTGCGCCTTCCCTGCCCGGGCCAAATGAAGAGCCGGAGCCAGAAAAATACCCCCTCCTATACCCGAAACACCAGCCAAGGCTCCCAGACACACACCCAGCACCAGGAGCCACTTGAAGGGTATGGAACGGGTGACAGTCCCCGGAGACGGGACCGGGACCATCAACGCGATGCCGGCAAGGGTCAGGCTCGAAGCCAGAAACCAGAGAAAGAGACCGGTATCCATCCTCCATGCACCTCCAAGGAAAGCCGCAGGGATGGAACCCAGCAGGAGCGGCCCCAGTAATGCCCCCTCCAGGTAACCCGCTTGGCGAACCACCAACGATCCCTGCCCCGACACGATCAGGTTGCAAGCCAACGCCATCACCGGAATCGACGACAACGGCACCTCGCTGACGGTCAGGATGGCGATATAGGAAC
>JBMTVN010000270.1:0-5727 GCA_049451415.1 Limisphaerales bacterium
TGCGGATGTGGATTCGAACACCCCATCGCCGCCGCCTTGTTCTCAAAAACCTGCACCCACCGATAACGCGCCCCCAACTCCTCCACCTGCCCAGCCCATACATCCACCACCCGGCGAATCCCCCCCACCCCCATCCGCGCCAAAGTCAGATCATGCCGCGGCGAAAAGCAAACCACCCGACATTCCCCCGCAACCGCCGTCGACCGAAATAATCCCTCCCCGGAATCTGCGCCATCCGCAGGCAGATCAGGCAACAACGCCGAAAAATCGTTCCGAAACACGTGCGTCCCCGTGTAGGCCGGGTTCTTGAGCCCACCCGCGC
Source organism: Limisphaerales bacterium (assembly GCA_049451415.1). Classification (GTDB taxonomy): domain Bacteria; phylum Verrucomicrobiota; class Verrucomicrobiia; order Limisphaerales; family JAHDYP01; genus JBMTVN01. The sequence continues at coordinate 323 of JBMTVN010000270.1, forward strand.
GCTCATTCCCCGGACACAGGTAACACCCCGGATCATACTCCGGCCGCTCATCGCTCCCTCCAGCCTCCCTCGCCCCCTGCCACGGACGCTGCGTCCGATGCGGCGATACCAAAATCCAGTCTCCCGTGAGGGGGTTAAACCGCCGATGCGGGTGGGCCGCAGGATCAAATTCCATCATGGACATAAAGCATCCCCACTAAGCCCCAGCACATCCCCTGAACACAAGTAGCAGCTGAGTCGACCTTTGTAATCCTCCGGCACCCAACTCACGCAGGTAGCCGCTCCGCCCCCGGACGGAACTACTACATCGAAACCGCTATCGAGATCGAGCACACCGGTTACCTGATTCTACGAGTTACATCCGCCAAGTCCTGCACCCCCGACACCCAGGCACCCCCCAGTTCACCACCCGCCTCGCGGATACGAACTCTCAAACCAAACCACAGTTCTTCCTCGCTCGATCCAATACCACCCGGGCCACAGCTCGCGCCCGCTCAGCCCCACGGCGCAAGACCTCGTTCACCCCATCCAAATTGGACTGCAACTCCAACCGGCGCTCCCGCGCCTCGGCAAAATAATTCCAGTAATGCTCAAATAACCCCTTCTTCAAATCCCCATACCCCAAGCCACCAGCACACAACCGATCCTCAAAATCCTGCGCCACCTCCGCCGGAGCCACCAAACGCATCAATTGCACCGCCAAATTCTCCCCCGCATCCGGCTTCGGCTCCTGCGGACTCCGGCTGTCCATCACTATCCCCATGATCTTCTTCCGCAACGCCTTCTCCTCCCCAAAAATCTCAATCGTGTTCCCGTAACTCTTGCTCATCTTCTCCCCATCCGTCCCCGGAACCTTCGCCGTCGCCTCCCGAATCCTCGACTCCGGCACCACAAATGTCTCCCCATACAACTCGTTGAACTTGATCGCCAAATCCCGCGTCACCTCCACATGCTGCTTCTGATCCATCCCCACCGGCACCACGTTCGAGTCGTAAATCAATATGTCCGCCGCCATCAAAACCGGATACGAAAACAACCCGTGCGTCGCAGCTATCCCCTTCGCCATCTTGTCCTTGTAACTGTGACACCGCTCCAATAACCCCATCGGCGTCAGCGTGCTCAATAACCACGTCAACTCCGTCACCTCCGGCACATCCGATTGCCGGAAAAATACCGTCCGCTCCGGATCCAAACCGCACGCCAGAAAATCCAACGCCACATCCATCGTGTTCCGCCGACGCTGCCCCGCGTCGAACAACGACGTCATCGAATGATAGTCCGCGATGAAATAATACGCCTCTCCCTGCTCCTGTAACTCAATCGCAGGCCGCATCATGCCGAAATAATTTCCTAGATGAAGCGCACCCGATGGCTGAATGCCGGACAAAATTCGCATGCGCGGGAAAGTAATGACCCCTCCCCCAACTGAAAAGCGCGTTTTCTACAACCACCCCCGCAGAGCCATCCAAACTCTGGAGTTGCCCGTCTGCATACCCCCACGTAGCTTGTCACCCATCAGTAGCCCGCCTGAAGGGAGCATGAAATCCGATTTCGCCTTTGTTCTGGAACAAGCCGGTTGGCCCGCATTCCTCGTGGATGACTCGGGCATGATCCGTCGCGCCAACCCCTCCGCCGTCCAAGTCCTCGGCAATATCATGGAAAGCGAGCCCTCCCTCGCCGCATCTATCTGGACCAGCGAAAACCCCTGGACCGCCGAAGAATTCCTCACCCACCTCGAAAAATCCTCCCTCACCGAAACCCAACTCACTTTCCGCACCCGCGGCGGCTCCTCCGCCTGCTTCTCCACCTACGTCTGCCCCTTCCAAAAGGAAGGAAATAAATTCCGACTCTTCCAGCTCTTTCCCCTCATCCCCCACCTCCAACCCCAGGAAACAGCCACTCCAACCCCCCAACCCTCCACCGCCACTGTCGATACCAATACCGCCCAAAAACAAAAACTCGACTGCGCACTCCAACTCATCCGAACCGTCTCTCTCGACTTCAATAACGCCCTCACCACCATCCTCGGCCACTCCTCCCTCATCCTCTCCCGCCTCGAACCCGGCCACCCCTGGCGAAAAGCCCTCCTCCAAATCGAACGCTCCGCAGAAAAAGGGGCCGAAATTGCCCAGGACCTCGCCGATTTCAGCCGCCCCGAAAAAGACGCCCGCGCCCAGGCCCCCGGCAACCTCAACGCCGTCCTCCGCAATACGGTCGACCTCTTCCAAGGCGCCAACCAGGCCGACATCACCTGGAATGTCCAACTCGAAAAACGCCTCTACACCGTCTCTTTCGACGAAGCCAAAATCCTGCAAGCCCTCTCCCTCGTCATAGAATACGCCATCGTAGCCGTCCAAAACCAGGGCGAAATCACCGTCCGCACCCTAAACCATAGCTTCAACGAGCCCGTCACCACCACCCACCTCCGGCTCGCCGCCGGTCACTACGTCTGCATCGAAGTCGCCGACAACGGCTGCGGGATCAACCGCGAAGACCAAATCCGCGTCTTCGAACCATTCTTCACCACCAAAAATGACCCCAAACACCGCGGCCTCGGCCTCGCTTGGGTCTACGGTATCGTCACTAACCACGGCGGCGTCGTCTCCCTCACCAGCGAACCCCAAAAGGGCACCCTCGTCCGCCTCTTCCTCCCCGCCCAACAAAAAATCGTCCGCGACCAGTCCACTAAAGTCGATGACCTCCGCGGTAACGAAACCATCCTCGTCGTCGATGACGAGGAAATGCTCCTCAATATGGGCCAGACGATCCTCTCTGCCTTCGGCTATAAGGTTCTCACCGCCAATAACGGCCAAAGGGCCCTCGACCTCTTCCAATCCTCCAATACCCCCATCGACCTCGTCGTAACCGACCTTGTCATGCCCGGCATGAGCGGCCGCGAACTCACCGAACGCCTCCGCCGCCTCGCCCCGAATGTCCCCATCCTCGCCACCAGCGGCTACGTCCGCCCCCAGGGATCCTCCGAAGAAGAAGCCTACCTCCGCAAACCCTTCACCAGCCAGGAACTGCTCCGCAGGGTCCGCCAGACTCTCTCCCCACCCCCAAACCACGAGTCCTGAGAAACGCGCTGAGCAAAGTTTTTCTTATTAAGCACAGCCGTCCTCGGGCAACCGAATCCTAGGTTGACTAAAGCAATGAATTAGGATTCTCTCCACTTATGCAGATTGAGAGTTTAAAGGTTTTTTGTGACTTGGCAGAAACGGAAAGTTTCACCAAAGCCGCACATATCAATGGGGTAACGCAGTCCGCAGTCAGCCAGCAAATCAGCTCCCTCGAACGCCAGTTCAAGTCCCTCCTGATCGAACGCAGCAAGAAAAAATTCCGCCTCACACGGGAAGGCCAGGTCCTCTACGATTTCAGCAAACAAATAATCCAGACTTACGAAGCCCTCCATAGCCGCCTCCAGGAAATCAAGGACATTGTGTCCGGCACGATCCGCGTCGCCACCATCTACAGCGTCGGCCTCCACGACCTCCCCCCCTACATCAAGAAATTCCTCAGAGCCTACCCCACCGTCCACGTCCACGTGGAATACCGCCGCGCCAATCAGGTCTACGAAGACGTCCTCGGCAATGTGGTCGACATGGGGCTCATCGCGTTCCCCGTCAAGGATAGCAAACTGGAGATCATCCCCATGAAAAAGGACTCCATGGTCCTGATCTGCAGCCCCAACCACCCCTTCACCAAACAGAAAACGGTCAAGGTCTCCCAGATCGCCAACGAAAAGATCATCGCCTTCGAACCCGATATCCCCACACGCAAGGCCATCGACCGCACCCTCAAGGATCGCGGGATCACCCTCCACCCCGTCATGGAGTTCGATAATATCGAAACGGTCAAACGCGCCGTCGAAATCGAAGCCGGCGTGGCCGTCGTCCCCCAATCCACCGTCGTCCAGGAAGTCCAAAAACAAACCCTGGCCCAAATGCGCTTCGAAGATGTCGAGTTCTTCCGCCAACTCGCCATCATCTACAAGAAAAACAAAGTGCTCTCCCCCGCCATGAAGCAGTTCATTGCGCTGCTGAAGGAAAATCAGTAAACCCATCCCCAACCCAACGAAAAGGCCCGCCCGGCAAACACCGGACGGGCCTTTCGCTTGAATTACCCAAACCCAACTACTTCAACTTCGCCGGATTCAATGCCTTCAAATCCTTCGGCAGAAATAACCCGTCCTTCCGAATCAACTCTCCGTCAAACCAAACCTCCCCGCCACCCCACTCCGGCCGCTGAATCAGCACCATGTCCCAGTGCACCGCCGACCGGTTCCCATTGTCACAGTCCTCATACGCCTGACCCGGCGTGAAATGCAGCGACCCCGCAATCTTCTCATCAAACAAGATGTCGCACATCGGCGACAATATATGCGGGTTGAAGCCCAACGAAAACTCTCCCACATACCTCGCCCCCGCATCCGTATCCAAAATCTCGTTCAACCGCTTGGTGTCACTCCCCGTCGCATCAACCACTTTCCCATCCCGAAACTCCAACCGGATGTTCTCAAACTTCCGCCCCGTGTAAATCGTCGGCGTGTTGAATTGAATCACCCCGTTCACCGTGTTCTTCACCGGACAACTAAAGACTTCCCCATCCGGAATGTTGCGCTTCCCCACGCAGGTCTGCGCCCCAATCCCCTTGATGCTAAAAGTCAAATCCGTCCCAGGTGACTTCAAATGCACCTTGTCCGCCCGGCTCATCCTCCGATGCAACGGCACCGCCGCCTTCGCCATCTTGCGGTAATCCATGGTGCATACCCGGAAAAAGAAATCTTCAAACGCTTCCGTGCTCATGTTCGCCGACTGCGCCATCGACGGCGTCGGCCAACGCAATACCACCCACTCGGTCTTGTTCACCCGATAATCCAAAACCGGCCGCAGCTTCCGCGCATACATCGACTGCCGATCCCCCGGGACATCCGCCGTCTCACTCATGTTGTGCGCACCCCTAACCGCCACATAAGCCTGCATCTTCTTCATCCGATACAGCTCAATGTCCCGCACCAGCTTCGCATGCTCCTCAGTCGAACCGCCCAAAATCTCCCGGCTCAACCGTGAATGCCGCACCTCACACGCCGGTATCCCCCCCACCCGCCGCACCGCCCGCAATAACTCCACCCCGAATTCATCCGGCACATCCGCCAAATCCAGCAGGATCCGCTGCCCCTTCTTCAACCCCGTGGAATAATCAATCAACAACCGCGCCAATGCTGTGTAACGAGGATCTGTCATCCCGAAATCATCAACCTCACCCCCATACCTGTCACCAGCAAAATCACCCCCCACCGCCGGAAGCCGGAAGTCAGAAGTCAGAAGTCTCGGGGGCACGCCTCTCTCTCCCCTCTCCTCTCTCCCCTCTCCCTGCGGTACGCCGCGCGGACCGCAATAGCCCCC
>JBMTVN010000271.1:0-5694 GCA_049451415.1 Limisphaerales bacterium
GCGCCGTTTTTTTTCTGGCAGGTGGCGTGGTTTGGCCTGGTTTCAGGGGGAGGGATTTCGGGGTCAGTGTCAGCTACGACTCGACAGTTCAGGATGGAGCTGACACGCTTCGCCGCCATGCAGCAGACGTTGGTGACGTTGGATATGGAGGGGGTTTTAACCCCGGAGATCTGGATTGCCGTTGCGGAGAAGACGGGGATTGATGCTTTGCGTCGCACTACCCGGGACGAGCCTGATTACGACGTATTGATGCGCGGCAGGCTGGATTTGCTGGCGCAGCACGGACTGAAGCTGTCGGATATCCAGGAGGTGATTGGGACCTTGTCGCCCTTGGAGGGGGCTTTGGAATTCATGAGGGAGTTGCGGCAGTTGGCGACCGTGGTGATCTTGTCCGATACCTTTGAGCAATTTGCGGCGCCGTTGATCCGGCAGCTGGAATGGCCTGCCTTGATGTGTCATCGACTGGTGGTGGAGGATGACCGGGTGGTGGATTATCGTTTACGGCTGCCGGACCAGAAGAAGAAGGCGGTGGAGGCGTTTCAGGGGTTGAACTACCGGGTGATTGCGGCCGGTGATTCCTACAACGACACTGCGATGCTGTTGCAGGCGGATGTGGGTTTGCTTTTCAAGGCCCCGCGGAATGTTCGTGAGGAGTTCCCGCAGTTTGCGGCCACCGATGTGCACGCGGATCTACTGGCGGCGATTCGGGAGGCGATGGCCTAGCTCGGCGTCCGGGGTTTAGTCCTCCGGTTTGGAGTCACGCGTAATGAGGTCCTGGAGCGCTTGTTCGGGAGGTTTCCCCTCGTAGACCATGGCGTGGACCTCATCGATGATGGGGACATAGACTCCGAGTTTCAGCGCCAGCTGCCGGGCTGATTTTGCCGTGGGCACTCCTTCTGCAACGGCGACCATACTGTTGAGGATTGCATCCACGGATTCTCCTTTTCCCAGGCGTTCACCAAAGCCGCGGTTTCGGCTGAGTCTGGAGAAGCAGGTGACTGTCAGATCCCCGATGCCGCTGAGGCCGGCGAAGGTGTCGCTCTGGGCTCCGCAGGCTATACCGAGCCGACGGACTTCTGCGATGCCGCGGGTGACGAGAGCGGCCTTGGAGTTATCCCCGAAGCCGAGTCCGTCGCAGACGCCTGCAGCGATGGCGATGACATTTTTGAGTGCTCCCCCGAGCTCGACGCCATGGATGTCATTGCTGGTATAGACGCGGAATTCGGGCCGGTGGAAGGCGGTTTGGACGAAGGTGGCGGTATTGGTCTGGCTACTGGCGGCGACGATGGCGGTGGGGATGCCGCGGGCTACTTCGAGGGCCAGCGTTGGGCCGGAGAGAGCGGCGACCCGGGATTTGGGCATGGCCTGTTCGAGGATGCCGCTCATGGTGAGGCCGGTATCGTATTCGATTCCTTTGGTGACGCTGACGATTGTGGTTTTTTGGTCGGAGAGCTGTTCCGCGACCTGGCGGGCGAAGCGGGAGGCGACTGCGAGCACGATCAGGTCACTTTTGGCGGTTCCCCGGGCGAGGTCTGACTCCAGCTGGATGGATTCCGGCAGGGCGACGTCGGGCAGGTAGAGGTTGTTGTGTCGCGAGTTGGCGATGGACTGGACTTGGGCGGGGTCATGACCCCAGAGCGTTACGTGGTGGCCTTGTTCGGCGAGGATTTTGGCGAGGGCGGTGCCCCAGGCTCCGATTCCGAGTACGGTGGCTTTCATGTGGTGGTGGACGGGGGTTTGCGTGAGAAGCGGTGTTCAGTGCCGTTCAGGAGTCGGCGGATATTGCCGTGGTGACGTCCGACGGCCAGGGCGGTCATGGCGCCGGTGACGATGATCCAGGTCAGGCTACCTCCGGTGAGCCAGACGGAGAGGGGGAGGCTTAGGGCGGCGAGGATGGAGGCGAGGGAGACGTAGCGGGTGGTTGCGAGGGTGAGGATCCAGACCGTGAGGATGCAGAGGAAGGGGATGGGGACGACTGCGGCGAGGACTCCGGCGGAGGTGGCGATGCCTTTGCCGCCCTTGAAATTGAGCCAGATCGTGTAGTTATGGCCGAGCACGGCACAGACTGCGCTGATGAGCAGGAGAGAGTCGGGGGTTGCGTCCTGGGTTTTCAGGATCAGGCGGTAGAGCAAGGGTGTGGTGATGGCGCAGGCGATCCAGCCTTTGAGGAAGTCGGCGAAGAGGACGCCGACTCCGGCGGGTTTGCCGAGGAAGCGGAAGACATTGGTGGCTCCGATATTTCCGCTGCCGAGTTTACGGATATCCACGCCCTTGGCGCGGGCGACAAGGAAACCTGAGGGTATGGAGCCCAACAGGTAGGCGACCAGACCGGCGATAGCATGGGTGGCAAATTCCACGCGCGCATGGTGCGAATGGGGAGCCCTGCTTCCAAGCGCAAAAAGAGACTGGTGTTGAGTCTTTGGCGGGGGCGGTGGCAAGCTTCGCGCATGTCAGCGGATCAACAAACGGACGGCGGGGGGCTATCGCGGTCGCCATTAAGGGTGGCGGTGATCGGGGCGGGGGCTTTAGGGAGTCATCATGCGCGGATTTATTCCGAGCTGCAATCGGGCGGGGGGGTGGAGCTGGTGGGGGTTTGTGACACGCGCAGGGAAGTGGCGGGTGAGGTGGCGGCCAGGTGCAAGGTGCCGGTATTGGCCGGGGTTGAGGAGGCGATGGGGGTGGCGGATGCATTTAGTGTGGTGACTCCGACGACTACGCATCATGCGATTGCGAGGCAGCTGTTGGCTGCGGGGAAGCATGTATTGGTGGAGAAGCCGATGACTCAGGATGCTTTGCAGGCGGCTGATTTGGTGGATTTGGCGCGTCGGGGAGGGTGTGTGCTGCAGGTGGGGCATGTGGAGCGGTTTAATCCGGTTTTTCATTATCTGCAGAAGGTGGCCACTGACCCGCGGTTTATTGAGGTGCATCGGCTTTCCCCTTATCCGGCCAGGAGCACGGACGTGGGGGTGGTATTGGACCTGATGATTCACGATCTCGACATTGTGCTGGCGTTTGTGAAGTCGCCGGTAGCCTCGGTGGAGGCCGTGGGTTTGCCGGTGTTGAGTGGGTCTGAGGACATTGCCAACGTGCGGTTGCGCTTTGAGAACGGCTGTGTGGCGAATGTGACGGCGAGCCGGGTGAGTCCGGAGCGGATGCGGAAGATCCGGGTTTTCAGCCAGGGGGAGACGCCCAGTTATGTCTCTTTGGATTATCGTGCCCAGAACGGCTACATCTATCGATTGGCGGACGATTCCGAGCGGGAATCGTCGCTTTTGAAGAAGCTGTTGTGGGCCAAGGACAGTGCCATTGTGAGCCAGTTTGCGGGGAGGAAGATTGTGCGTGAGCCGGTGCCCATTCAGAAGGAGGAGCCCTTGCGGCTGGAGTTGCAGCATTTTGTAGATTCCGTGGTGGCGAAGACGTCGCCTTTGGTGAGTGGTGAATCGGCGAAGCAGGCTTTGGATTTGGCTTTGGAGATAACGCAGTCGATTGCTGAGCAGACAGTGAAGTCATGAGAACACCTTCGGTTATGTTGATTGCCGGGGAGGCAAGCGGGGATTTGCATGCGGCGCGGTTGGTGGAGGCGATGCGGAGCCAGTGGGCTCGATCAGCGTCGGGCGCGGGAGCGGCACCGATTCAGTTTTTTGGGGCTGGCGGGCGAAGAATGGCGGAGGCCGGGGTGCGTTTGGTGGAGGACATGACTGCGCATTCGGTGTTTGGCTTCATGGAGGCGATGCGCAAGCTCCGGCACTTCCGTGCATTGGGCAAGCGGTTGCTGGAGCTGGCCAGCCGGGAGCAGCCCGATGTGATCATCCTGGTGGATTTTGGCGGGTTTAACCTTCGCTTTGCCTCGGCGGTCCGTCGGCTGCTTCGTTCACGGAGCGGGCCTTTCGGAAACTGGCATCCGAGGCTGGTGTATTTCATTTCCCCGCAGGTTTGGGCTTCTCGGGCGGGGCGGGCGCGGCGTTTGGCGGGGGACATGGACCTGTTGTTGAGCATCTTTCCTTTTGAGAAGCCGTGGTATGCGAAGCGGGTTCCCGGTTTCAGGGTTGAGTTTGTGGGGCATCCGCTGGTGGATGTGTTCGCGAGCGAGGCAGCTCCGGATCAGGGTAGGCGGAACGGCCGGCCCCTGGTTCTTTTATTGCCGGGGAGTCGCAGGCAGGAGTTGCGCAGGCATTTGCCGGTATTGGCGGAGGCGGTCAAGCAGTTGCAGGGCAAGGTATCCATTCGGGTGTGCATGGTGTTGCCGAACGAATCGCTTTTTGAACTGGCGAGTTCGTTGGTGCCGTGTGCGCGCATTGACAGTCTTGACGATTTCGGGCCTGAGGGAGGGATTCAGTGTCTGATTGGCGATGCCACCGAGGCGATGCGGGTTGCGGATCTGGCTTTGACCAAGTCGGGGTCTGTTACGCTGGAGTGTGCCTTCCATCGGTTGCCTGCGGTGGTGATTTACCGGCTGGCGTGGCTTACGTGGTGGATTGCGCGCAGCATTGTGGAGGTGCCGTTTGTGGCGATGCCGAACCTGCTGGCGGGGCGGGCTGTTTATCCTGAGTTATTGCAGGGGCGGGCGAATGCGGATGCCATTGCGCACGAGGCGGAGACCTTATTGCGTGGTTCGCGCAAGCGGCTGGCGATGGTGAAGGATTTGGAGCAGGTTCGCTCGATGCTGGGCGAGCCGGGGGCGTGCGAGCGTGCGGCGGGCCATGTTATCGAACTTCTTGCGGTGAAGGGAGAGCGGGCTTGAAGAGGAGCGGCTACAGGACAGCGTTGAGTTGGTCCGGGTCTCCTGGCGTGGTTGATCAGCTGGTGAGGATTGTTTGCGGTGCGGCTGTTGTGGCGGTGTTTGCGTTTTTTGGGTCGGCGACTCCTGTCAGGGCTTCCGAGGCGCTGCGTGTGCTCAGCTGGAACATTCATCATGGCGAGGGGGTGGATGGGAGACTCGAGCTGAAGCGGATTGCGGCACTGATCAGGGAAGCCCGGCCGCATCTGGTTGCGCTGCAGGAAGTGGACCGGGGGGTGGAGCGGACTGATCGTCGGGATTTGCCGGCGGAGCTGGGGCAGTTAACCGGGATGACTGCAGTATTCAGCAACAACTAAGCGTTCCAAGGGGGTGAGTATGGGAATGCGATCTTAAGCAGTCTTCCGGTGTTGAGTTGGACCAACCGTCACTATGCCATGTTGCGTGGAGGAGAGCAGCGGGGATTGCTGGAAATTCGTGTGGATTGGGAGGGGCGGCCTTTGCGCTTTTTCAATACGCACCTGGACTATCGGCCGGACGACACCGAGCGCATGGAGCACAGCCGGTATCTGCGGAGCGTTTTGGAAGCTCAACCTGAAACCCCGGCGTTGATAGCCGGTGATTTCAATACGATGCCATCGAGTGTGGTTTCGGAGTATTTGCGTGGGTTCTTGGGGGATGCTTGGATGGACGGTGGGGAGGGGGAGGGGGCGACTTATCCTTCGACGGGCGGCGTGCGGAGGATCGACTATTTGTATGTCTGGCCGATCAGCGTGATGAGGGTGGTATCTGCGCGGGTGTTGTCCTCGGAGGCGTCGGACCATTTGCCGATTTTGTTTGAGTTGGAGTGGGGTGGGGGAGTGATGGAGCACTGATTTGTCCGGGGGTATGTCGCACTGGTTCAAACTCATGGTCGGGGTGTTGTTGTTGCCGTTGTGCTTGAGCACGAGCCAGACCTT
>JBMTVN010000272.1:0-5677 GCA_049451415.1 Limisphaerales bacterium
TCCCCTTCAATCTCCGGCCGGGACGACCGCGCATGACCCACTGCATCTAAACTAGATAAATTAACAATCCTCATCAACCCAGCCCCACGCGCAACCTCCAACAACCTCCGCGTCCCCCCAACATTCACCTCCTCAAATTCCGACTCCCGCAAAACTTTCGTCTTCCCCGCACAATGAATCACATGCGTCACCCCCTCCATCGCCCCCACCAAACTACCCGCATCCCCCAAAGACCCCTCCCTCACATCAACCTCCCCCAATCCCATACCCATCAGGGAACGCGAAGAAGTCGACCGAAGAAATACAACCGTAGAAATGCCCTGCGCCGCTAAACGCGCCAAAACCCGACTCCCAATAAACCCGCTCGCCCCCGTCAGCAGAACTCTCAAAGCACCCCAAGCTCCTTGCCAATCCGCCCCATCTTCTCCAAGGCAAAGTCAATCTGCTCGTCCGTGTGAGTCGCCATCAGGCTGATCCGTAATAGCTCATGCCCCGGGGCCACCCCGGGAGAAACCACCGGATTCACAAACACCCCCTCCTCCTCCAACCGCTTGCAAAACTTAAATGTGGCCAATAAATCCCGCACGTAAACCGGCAAAATCGGCGTCGAAGACGCACCCAAATCAAAACCCAATGACGCCAACCCCGCCTTCATCCGCCCCGTGTTGTGCCATAACCGCTTCAACCGCTCCGGCTCCTCCACCATGATCCGCACGGCCTCCAATACCGCCGCCGCATTCGCCGGACTCATGCTCGCACTGAAAATCAAGGTCCGGCTGTGATGCTTCAAATAGTCGATCGTCGCCGCATCCCCCGCAATAAAACCACCCAGACTCGCCAGCGACTTGCTAAACGTCCCCATGATCAAATGCACGTCGTCCGTCAAACCAAAGTGACTCGACGTCCCCGCCCCCACCTCACCCAATACCCCAATCCCATGCGCGTCATCCACCATCACCGCCGCATTGTGCTCCCGCGCCAAACGCACCAGCTCCGGCAACTGAATAATGTCCCCCTCCATGCTGAATACCCCATCCACCACCACCAACTTGCCCGACTCCGGATCCAGCTTCTTCAAACGATTCTCCAATGCCCCCATGTCGTTGTGCGCAAAACGAACCATGTCACCCGGCGATAAAAAACAACCCTCGTTCAAACTCGCATGGTTGCTCTTGTCCGCCAATATCGTCTCCCCCTTGCCCACCAGCACACTGATCACCCCCAAATTCACCTGAAAACCGGTGCTGTATAACAGAACCGCCGGCTTGTTCACCAAACGCGCCAACGACTCCTCCAACTCAATGTGAATATCCAGTGTCCCATTCAAGAACCGCGACCCCGCACACCCGCTGCCATACTTCCGGACAGCAGACATCGCCGCCTCCTTGATCCGCGGATGATTCGTCAAACCCAGATAACTGTTCGACCCCAACATCAAGACCCGCTTCCCGTTAATCGTGACCTCCGTGTCCTGCGCAGAGGAAATCGTCCGGAAATACGGATACAACCCCAAAGCCCGAACCTGGTCAGCACTTTTGTAGGCCCGTACCTTGTCAAAAATCTTCGGCTCCCGCCGCACCTCCCCCACCCCGCTACATGTAGAATCACCCGCGGACACATTCACCGACACATCCTCTGATGTCGGTCGTCCCGCCCCGTTCGTTGCTACACCTGAATCTACCTCGGCAGTCTGCATTTGCATGCTCGGAATATTCGCCCGGATATTCACCTCATTGGCACATCTCAATGCGTCACAACAGTAACGCAGCAGGAATACGCTCCGGATCTCGTTAAGGACCCAAGCGTCCTTGCAAAACATTCAGCCTGTCAAGTGGTTTCACAGCCCCCAGCGCTTAACGCTTGCCCCCCGTCACCCACCCCCTGTAACACTCCCCATAGTCGAATACCGTAACCAAACCCCACGCCACCCCGTCTCTAACCCTACCCATCCATGAAAACTACCCTCCCCACCATCGCCCTCCTGCTCAGCCTCACCCCACTCACCTCCCTCGCCCTCGATTGGCCCCAATGGCGCGGACATCATCGCGATGGACATTCCCAAGAAACCGGCATCGCCAAATCATGGCCCAAGGAAGGCCCCAAAACCCTCTGGCAAAACTCCGATATCGGTACCGGCTACGCCAGCCCCGTCATCGCCCCTAACCATGTCTTCACTCTCAGCAATGACGGACCCGATAACGAGTTCGTCATCGCCCTCTCCAACCAAACCGGTGAAAAACTCTGGTCCACCTCGATCGGTAAAGTCGGCAAACCCGACCAGCGCCCCAGCTACCCCGCCGCACGCTCCACCCCCACGCTCGATGGCCCCAACCTCTACGCCCTGAGCTCCGACGGCGACCTCGCCTGCCTCGAACAATCCACCGGCAAAATCCTCTGGTCCACCCACCTCCCCTCCCAATACAACGGCGAATCCGGTACCTGGGCCTACTCCGAATCCCCCCTCGTCATCGATAACCTCGTCATCTGTAGCCCCGGCGGACCCACCGCAACCCTCCTCGCCCTCGATAAATTCACCGGCGAACCCGCCTGGAAATGCCCCCTCCCCGGAGCCGATAAGGCCGGCTATAGCTCCCCCATAGCCACCACCATCAACGACACCCACCAAATCATCCAGATCATGGAAAAGAGCCTCGTCGGTATCGAAACCAAAACCGGCAAAGTCCTCTGGTCCTATAACCGAACCGCCGATGGATCACCCGCCGTCATCCTCACCCCCGTCGTCCAACAAAACCTGGTCTATAGCGCCGGCGGCCGCGTCGGAGGCGCCCTCGCCGAAATCACCCGCAACGGCGATTCCTTCGCCGCACAGGAAATCTACTTCTCCAACCGCCTCCCCACCAGCACCGGAGGTGCGGTCCTCGTCGGTGATTACCTCTACGGCGCCGGAAACCAAACTCTCCTCTGTATCCATTTCAAAACCGGCGAAATCGCCTGGGAAGAACGCAGCCCCGCCGCCCCCGGCTCCCTCCTCGCCATCAATGGCCACCTCATCCTCCACGGCGATAACGGCCAAATCGCCCTCGTCGAAGCCTCACCCGAAGGCTACCGCGAAAAAGCCGTCTTCACCCCCCCCAACGAACCCGACCGCGGCCAAGCCAAAGCCTGGGCCCACCCCGCCGTCGCCAATGGCAAACTCTATATCCGTGACTGGACCAGCCTCTGGTGCTTCGACCTCATGCCCCATTAACCCCCACCTCCCATACCCCAAAACACCAACCATGCGTCGTCGCCCAGCCATGCCCACGCTCACCTGCGTAGGTATCGGCCTCACTCTCGCCGCATCCCTCGCCCTCGCCCAGTTCCGCTTCGGCAACCCCGGAGGCCCGCGTAACAACCGCCCCTCCCAACGCCAGGTCCCCACCTGGACACTCCAAGACCTCCAACAACAAGACCACTGGACCTTCGCCAGAATCGAATGGGACTCCGTCACCCGCCGACGCTCCCAAACCTGGGAAACCGACTTCCCCGACTCCGACCTCAACTTCTCCTACCGCCTCCAAAACCTCACCTCCATGGTCGTCAATCCCGACGGCATCGTCATCCGCCTCACCGATGAACGACTCCATACCTTCCCCTTCATCTGGATGAGCGGCGTCGGGGGCCTCGGCCTCAGCAATATGGAAGTCACCGCCCTCCGCAATTACCTCAACGCCGGCGGCTTCCTCTGGGTCGATGACTTCTGGGGCGAACAGGAATGGGACACCTTCTACGAAGTCATCAAACGCGTCTTCCCCGACCGCGAACCCGTCGAACTCCCCCTCCAACACCCCATCTTTACCTACCTCTACCGACTCCATGCCAAACCCCAAATCCCCAATGTCGGCCACGCCCTCCGCTACCGGGACTCCGGTATCACCTGGGAACGTCCCGACGCCAAGGAACCCCACTACCGCGCCATCCTCGATGACAACGACCGCATCATGGTCATGATCAATCACAACACCGATATGGGCGACGGCTGGGAAGAGGAAACCACCAACCCCTACTACTTCACCGAATTCTCCGAAAAAAGCGCCTACCCCCTCGGAATCAATATCCTCCTCTACGTCATGACCCACTAACCGCTCCCCACAGCCTCCAGCTGCCCCGCCAAATCCTCCCACCTCCCCGTCAACTCCTCCAAACGCTCCCGGTTCGCAGCAAACTCCCGCTGCACCTCCACCGCCCGCTCAGCATCACTATACGTCGCCGGATCCTCCATCGCCTGCGTCAACTCCGCCTGCCGGACCTCCAGTCCGTGAATCTCCTTCTCCAATGCATCCACCCCCGATTGCAGCTCCTTCCGCAACCGCGACAACCGCTTCCGCTCCTCCGCCTCCAGCCGCTTCTGCTCACGCCTCTCCACCGCCCTGCCCGACTTGCCACCCCCAACCCCCGCACTCTCCACACCCCCACCCGTCACCGCCACCTCAGGCCGCCACCCCGTCCGCTCCACATAATAATCGTAGTTGCCCGAATACGGCGTCAGCTTGCCGTCCCTCACATGCACCACGTGGTTCGCCAACTGCCGGATGAAATACACATCATGGCTAATGAACAGAATCGTCCCCTCATACTTGTGCAAAGCCGCCAATAAGGCCTCCGTACTCGGGATGTCCAAATGCGTCGTCGGCTCGTCCAATAACATCAGGTTCGGCGGATCCAACAATAACTTCACCAACGCCAACCGGCTCTTCTCCCCCCCACTCAAAACCCGCACCGGCTTGAACACATCATCACCCCGAAACAAAAAACTCCCCAATACCGTGCGAACCGACTCCACACTCAGCGCCTGCGGCGTGTCCAATGCCTCCTCCAATACGGTGCTGCCCTCGTTCAATACGTCCGTCCGATACTGCGAAAAATACCCCGCCTTCACGTTGTGCCCCAAAACCCGCTCACCCCCCTGAACCTCCAATACCCCCGCCGCAAGCTTCAATAAAGTCGACTTCCCCGCCCCGTTCGGCCCCACCAATACCACCCGCTGCCCACGCTCCACCTCAAAGTTCATCCCCCGGTAAACCACCTTCTCCCCATACGAAAAATCCACCCCGCCCAACCGGATCACCCGCTGCCCACTCCGCTGCGGCTGCGGAAATTGAAACGACAACCGCGGCGCCTCCGATTCCGGCGCCTCAATCTTCTCCATCCGCTCAATCTGCTTCAGCTTGCTCTGCGCCTGCGACGCCTTCGTGTTCTTCGCCCGAAACCGGTCAGCAAAATCCTGCAGCCGCGCAATCTCCCGCTGCTGATTCTTATACGCCGCCAATAACTGCTCCTCCGTCGCCTGCCGCTGCTCCACAAATGACTCGTAGTTGCCCCGATACCGAAACAACTTCGACTGCCGTATCTCTACAATGCTCCCCACCAGCTGGTTCAAAAACTCGCGATCATGCGAAATCACCAGGATACCCCCGCGATACCCCTTCAAATGCTCCTGAAACCACAACAACGCCTCCAAATCCAAATGGTTCGTCGGCTCATCCAATAACAACAAATCCGGCGCCTGGACCAATAGCTTCGCCAAATGCGCCCGCATCACCCACCCCCCGCTCAGCGTCCGCGCCGCCCGCTCATGATCCTCCTCGCGAAAACTCAGACCCGACAGTATCTGCCGCGCCTTCGCCACTACACGATAGCCGTCCAGTGCATCAAACTCCTGCTTCGCCTCATGATC
>JBMTVN010000273.1:0-5676 GCA_049451415.1 Limisphaerales bacterium
CGACAGGTGGCCCTCAGTCAGCGAGGCCCCGCCGAGCCGTAGTCGTCCTGAGTCGAAGGACCTGTCAAAGGACCGTAGTCGGTCTCGCCACAAGCGACACCCGTAGTCCGCGCTCCGCGCCCCGTGCTTGAAGGCTCCGGCAAAATACGGTCACTATTTTTGATTGTGACTACTATCACCGGCGCTATCCATAGGCCCCGCTAGTCCAAGCAGTAACCTAAACACGTGTAAAAGTCGTAACACATGTGCCCTTCTCGAACCACTGAAGTAACCTCGCCCCAAAACAATAACTCTTCCCAAGCTCCAGGCTACAAGTCACTCAAGGACTCGATAAGCACCCTGCTTCGAACCTGCCTCTGTGCCCTGTTCACCCTGAGCTCATTTCACGCCATCGCCCAGTCGTTCGACTTCCGCCACCTCGGCTTTGATACCCAAGGTTTCCGTGTAGAAATCCAGGGCACTCAAGGCGAGGAATACCGGCTCGAAGCCAGCAGCGACCTCCTTAACTGGACGGAAATCCAAACCCTAACCGCCGGCTCCAACCCCGAGGGCATCACGGACCTCCAAGCTCCGGATTTCCAACAACGCTTCTACCGCGTCGTCACCACTAGCCAGTCCTCCATCATCCGTATCGAGCCCATCAAAGAGCTCGCCATCCTCGAACTCGCCACCTTCAGCCAGCAGATCTCACTCGCTTCAGGTAACTCCTCCCCCACCCCCCTCACCTTCTCCCTCCTCGAAGGCCCCGCTAACCTCACCGTCACCTCCGATGGACAAATCTCCTGGACACCCAACGAATCCCAAGGCCCCTCCACCAATACCATCACGGTCGCCGTCACAGACACGATCAACCCCTCCCGCGGCGATACCAATACCTTCACCATCATCGTCAGCGAGGTAAACTCCGCCCCAACGCTCGAGCCCGCCTTAAACGCTCAAATCTGGGCCGACGATAACTTCAACTGGCTCCTCTCCGCCAATGATGTCGACCTCCCCGCCAATGAACTCACTTACAGCCTGATCAGCGGCCCCGCCAACCTCTCCGTCGACCCCTCCGGCTCCATCTCATGGACACCTTCCTTCGCCGATGCCCCCTCCACCAACCTTGTCACGGTCCGCGTTACCGACAACGCCACGCCCCCTCTCAGTAGCACCAGCTCCTTCGTCCTCTACGTCTACGAAGCCACCCCC
The DNA here is from genome assembly GCA_049451415.1 of Limisphaerales bacterium. Classification (GTDB taxonomy): domain Bacteria; phylum Verrucomicrobiota; class Verrucomicrobiia; order Limisphaerales; family JAHDYP01; genus JBMTVN01. Next base: position 1,192 of record JBMTVN010000273.1, read on the forward strand.
GAAATCGGCTTCACCACCGCGTCCGTCGAACTCCCCGAAGGAGACTCCTCCACGCCCTCCACCTTCATCTACGAAATCTACCGCACGGGTAACCTAACCGATGCCACCTCGATCGACTGGAAGGTAGCCACGTTCACCGGCACCGGCAACGCCGGCACCGTCGACTTCAAAAGCGCCAGCCTCCAAGGCACCGCCACCTTCAACCCCGGAGAGGCAACCACCACCATCCACATCACGGTCAGCGGCAACGCCACCACCGAAGCCGACGAACCCTTCCAAGTCCAACTCCTCGATCACCCCACCCACACTCTCGCCTCCCGCTTCGCCCAAGGCACTATCCTCAACGACGACTGGCCCGCCCCACGGGCCAGCGTGGCCGAAGTCTTCCCCTCCGGCAGCATCCCCGGCATCTACCTCCTCGAAGGCACCGGCACCACCGCCGAACGCGCCCGCACCTTCCAAATCACTCTCCCCGCCCAAAACTCCACCTACCAGTTCGATTGGGTCGTCCTCCCCAAAAACGTCGCCGGCGGCAGCAGCGCCTCCGCCTCCGACTTCCGCGGTAGCGTCTTCCCCAGCGGCACGGTCTTCTTCGAACCCGGCGAAAACCAAAAAACCATCGAACTCTTCATCACCCCAGACGCCGAAGAAGAACTCACCGAAGGCTTCGAAGTCCGCATCTCCTCCCCCCAACCCGACGTCCTCTACTCCAACTCCTCCACCTCCTCCACCATCGCCAATGATGACTTCGCACCCGCCACCTACTCCATCCTCCCCATCCAGGACACCGCCCGCGATGACACCAACGAGGACTACTTCACCTACGCCATCCTTCGCTCCGGCGATACCTCCCAAGCCGAAACCATCTTCTGGGCAATCGAAACCTCCCCGTCAGACCCTTTCCCCGCAAAACAGACCAGAGCCGGCAACACCGCCTACTTCGCTGACCTCGATCCCGATTCCATCCTCGAAGGACTCATCCAGCCCCACGCTAACCCATCCGCCACCTCTGCATATGCCACCGGAGGCATGAGCTTTGCCGCCTACGAGGAAGTCAAAGTCGTCCGCTTCAAGCCCGCCCACGACTCCACCACTGAACCGCAAGAAACCTTCACTCTCCGTATCTCATATTTCCGCAACGGTACCTCAGTCGAACATCGCGCCACCGGCACCATCCCCGCCAGTGACCAACACCCCGAAACCGCCATCGTCTACGCCGCCTGGCGCGATGCCACGTTCACCTCCCTGCCCCTCAGCTCCAGCACCACCGCAGTCCAAAGCCGCTACTCCAACACGATCAGCACCGCCCCCACCGCCGGCCTCAACCAAACCCTCGAAGCCCTCGGCCTGACTGTCGGCTCCATCAGCCTCCCCGAAGGCACCGGTACCCAAAACCCTCCCACCCAAGCCACCATCGACCTCCAACTCTCCATCCCCCAGGAAACCGACTTCGCACTCGTCTGGAGGGTCCATGCAGCCAACTCCTCCCCCTCCGCCGACCCCAATGACTTCGCCAACGAACTCGGCCAATACCTCCCCACCTACCCCTCCGGCCTCGCACTCTTCCCCGCTGGCTCCACCCACGCCGAAATCCACTTCTACCTCTCACCCGACCTCACCAATGAACCCCACGAACGCTTCCAAGTTACCATCGACCCCCAAACCATCGGCGCCGCGAACCTCGAGTTCAACGGCACTACCCTCCAAGGCACCATCAGTAACGACGACAACCCCTACTTCTACCCCAGCTCCATCGCCTACAACGCTACCGATGCCAATGGCGAAGTCTTCAAAATGTTCGGCGTCGGAACGGTGTTCGCCGATTTCGACTGGAACAATATCTGGGCCACTCGCCTGTTCTTCATCAACGAACTCGAAGCCTTCAACCCCGGAGGCTGGGTCAATAAGGTCAGCGTCGAGGAACGCCCCGACGGTTGGGTCCGCTTCTTCTCCAATGTCTTGATCCCCGAAAAAAAGGCCGACGGCACCCCGGTCAACTGGGAATTCAAATCCCGCGTCTTCGACCTCCAGGCCGACCCCGCCCAAGCCGCCATCAATATCGCCCCACCTGAAGACGTCATCCCACCCCAACCCCCCATCGACCGCACCCAATACACCCGTATCTACATCCACGGATGGAAAGACTCCGCCTTCTCCCCCAACTCCCGCCAGTTCTTCGCCCAACTCAAGGAAGCCTTCCCCGATGACAACCTCGTCTTCGTCGATGTAGCCCAGCTCATGCGCCAGATCCACAAAGCCGACTACTTCAAGGAACCCGGTTGGGAAGCCGGCGTCTTCGCCCAAGTCGGTGAATGTGTCGCCGACTTCATCATCCGCGCCGAAATCAACCCGGACCGGCTAACCCTCATCGGACACAGCAACGGAGCCCATATGGCCAGCCGCACCGCCAAAGCCTACCGCGACCGCACCAGCCAACTCGTCAATGAACTCATCACGCTCGACTACGCCCCCGGCGCCTTCGGCACCATGGGATCACTCTCAACCCTCGGATGGTGGAACGACAATAACCCGGAAGACTTCAAATTCGATGAGGACGCCCGCGATGGCTACGGCCGTGGCAAAGGCGTAATCACCGGCACCCAACCCACCGGCGGATGGACCAAACCCGTCAAACTCATCCAAGGCGACCTCTCCAACCCCCTCGCCGTCGCCCACACCACAACCTCCTACGCCGCCATGAGCCTCTGGGGAAAAAGATCCATCCTCGGACTTGGCCTCCACACCGCCAACGACCACGACCTCAACCGCACCGCCGGCCGCGCCTACCTCGTCCATTGCAATAACCAGGAACTCACCGTCCGCATGGCCGATGACCCCGTCAATGACATCGAAATCGGTATCGTCCCCAGCCACACCGGCGTGCTCTCGGTCTACGGCTACCTGGCCCGCATGCACGCCCTCCACCCCGAAGACGTCGGCTTCGCCCAAAACGAACTCCTCAACTCAGTCAACGAATTCGGCCAACCCTCCGACTCCGGCGATTATCCCCACGAATTCGACGGCATCATCTTCGCCCGCGATCCCTATCACGGCAAAAAACACGACCAAATCTTCCAACTCCCCTTCGGCTGGGGACCCGAAGTCGAAAACCCCTCCATCGTCCGTGGCTTCAACGGCAACGACCGCATGTTCCTCGGCGATATGTCCCTGCCAAACCTCCCCCTCCCCGTTGTCAAAGGACCCGAATACATCTTCGAACAATTCGAAATCACGCTCTCCGGAGGAGAAGGCAATGATACCCTGGGCGCCTCCCCCCGCTCCTTTAACCGCGATGTCGTCTCCCTCATCGGCGGCCCAGACGCCGATACGTTCTTCATCGGCTTCTCCCAAACCCGCCTCGGCTACGAAGGCCCCCTCGGAGAATTCTACCCGTCCGACCCCGAAGCCTTGCCCACCGAGCGAGACGCCGCCCTCTTCATAACTCGCAACTACTCCTCCCGTATCTTCTCCTTCCCCCAACCCTTCCAGGAATGGTCCAACTTCCTCAATATCCGTAACCCTGGAGAAGACCAGGTCGGCGAAAAACACTTTGTCATCGTTAAGGACTTCTCCACCTCACAAAACGACACGCTCCGCCTCGGTGACCACAGAAAGAAATACGTCTTCAGCCGCGTCGGCGACCTCGTCAGTGCCACCGCCATGAACCGCTATAACCTCAACCCCCAAGACCTCGCCATCTTCACCGGGGACGCCGATATCACCGCACAAAACATCCCCGGCGACCTCAGCAATAACTTCGACCTCATCGCCGTCGTCTCCGGTATCACCGCCGCCAACATCCCCATGCCAAACCCCGATGACTTCTTCTTCGGCATTCTCGATTTCGGCTACCAGGAAGCACGCTCCCAGTGGAAAGCCGAAATCACCGCCACCATCAATAACCTCGTCTCCTCCGGTCGCCTCCGCTTCGGCTCCATCGTCAATGTCGACTGGTTCGTCAGCCCCATGCCCGGCGTCTTCCACTCCTCCAATACCGCCTCCCAAAACACCTACCCCGCCTACTTCATCCACGAACCCTCCATGCCCTAAAACAAACCCGCGCTCCAGAGCCTCCAAATTGCTGAGTTTCCGCAGTTCACAACAACCAGCGCCGCCCCTGGAATTCGCCCAGCGAAATCCATCAGTTTCGAATCAGACCACAGGCTTGCCTCACGGCAAGCTGACCACGGTGCCGCTGCCGCGGCACGACAACCGGTCGTTCCACTCCCTGACCACAGTGGCGCCTGGCGTATGCCCTCTTGCAAACCAGCGCCACGCCATCCCTTGCACCACGCTTCCCGCTTACCACTTACCGCTTTGCCACCCTCTCCTCTCTCCCTGCGGTCACGCGGGAGCGTGACCCTACCGCACCGAATCCTTGCACCAATCTCGCACAGGTAGGGACGACCTGCGCGTCGTCCGCCAAATCATTGCACCCACCTCGTGCAGTCCGTAGTCGATGCCGCGACAGCGGCATCCGTTGTC
>JBMTVN010000274.1:0-5669 GCA_049451415.1 Limisphaerales bacterium
CGGTTTCTGTCGCCCGGCCCGGCTGGCATCGAAGGGGACAAAACCCAGTTCAAAAGCGGGCGACCCCTTTTTCAACCGGTAATTGTCATTCTCCACATCCTCAAACATTGGATCAGCCACGAGGGAATGCTCATCCTGCCCACGCTCAGCACGCCACTGCTCCAGGCTCAAGTCCCCCGGGAACAACACAGGCTTGCCCCCATGCCAGTATAAGTTGCGGTCCAGCTTGAAGTTGTTGTCCTTCCAGTTTGAACCCAGCAACGGGCTTTCGTTGTCCCATACCACGATGTTCCTCTCGAAGACAAATGAGACATGTTCTTCAGTGCGGGTCCGCTGAATCTGGTGCTCACCCCCAAAGCCCAGGATGTTGTTCACGATCCGGTTCTCACGTCCGTAATGCTGGTGGAATCCTCCCCGCGAACACCGGTATACCAGGTTGTTCCGCATTTCCACGCCCGTCGACCCCTCGTCGGTATACAACCCCCATCCTCCGTAATCATACGACACCACATCATGGAAATGATTGTCGTGAATGGTCGTCCCCGGCGAGATCCCCAGAGTGTAAATGCACCCCATATCGCTGAGGACTTTCTGACCGATATGATGCGCATGGTTAAATGCCACTTCGTTATGGTTCGCCAGACTCGCGGTGTAGCCCCAAACCCATCCCACGGAGAACGCCGAGTAGTACAGGTCGAAAACGTCGTTATGCCGAATCACGTTATACGGCGAATGCCCTATCCACACCCCGATTCCCGCCGGATGCAATCTCCCGGCGTGAGCGATGAGACATTCCTCCACGACATGATGTGATACCAACGCCTCGTCGTCCTCGGGTGCGGACAAGGTGTTCGACCAGCCTGCGGGCAGAGCACTCCCGAGCTTGATCCCGCCTGCCCCCAGGTCTACCAATTCGCAGCCTGTGACGCGGTTATCGCGGCAGCCTGGGCCGAAGCCCATCGCATACTCACCCACATGCCTGACAGCACAATCCATCAGGTTCACGTGCCGCGCTCCCATCGCCGCGACTGCGGCTCCCAGGTTCACTTCGGCCTGTGGAAAGGACTGGCCTCCCTCTGGTGTCGCCCAGTTTGCGTGCGCAAAAGTCAGCCCCCGGAACTGCAGGTGCTGCACCCATCGTCGCCCGGCCACATCCCCCTTCAACAGCAGTAGATTCTCGAGCCTCGGCACCACAACGATGCTCTCATTCTTGCTCTCCCCCTCCCTTGGGACGTAAGTGAGCCTCCCGGTGGGCCGGTCCAAATACCATTGTCCTGCTGCATCTAGTGCCTCCTTCACGTTATCCACAAAATACCGGTGCCCCGGCGTAAACTCGGCCCACCAACTCGAACCTGTCGTGTTCCCCTTCACGGTTACCGTGTGGGTCTCCTCATCCACCTTCTGGATCCGCATTCTGGAAGCCGCCCAATGATGAAAGGCCATGATCTCAACATCCTCGAGATTCGCCCATTCACCCCGCACTTCTCCTTCCTTGAATACAAACCGGTCATGTCCCTTCCCTGCGGCCTTCGGCGATGGATCAGCCTTGCCCTCGATCAAGTAATACCCCTCTGCCGGCAACCGCGGACGAAACCTACGCTGATCATCGACGAAAATCTGCGTGAAGTTCCACGCACCGTCCCTCACTTCCGCCAGCTCGGCATGCCACCATCCACGCTCGTCCACCTCCCAGTCGGAGATCCGGCGCCCACCACTTAAAACCGGACGTTCACCCGGATACGCCTCATAACAAACCGGCGAGCGCGCAGACCCACTATCCTCCGGCCCGAAGATCCACGGCTCGTCCATCCAATAACTACCCCCGCGAATTTTCACCACGACCGGCCGATCACGCTGTGGCTGTTCCGTCAGGACACGTCGGACCGCCGCCTGTGCCGCCCTCACGGTTGCAAACGGTCCATCGGTGGAGTCCCCGTTCACGGCCGCCAACCGCCCTGACCAGCTGTCGTTCCCGTCGATCGCGACGTAGAAATCAGCCTCCTCCGCCACACCAGCCTGGGGACAGTATGGGCTGCTCAGGATCGAAGCTATGACAAGGACAGAAAACCAACGGCAGAGTCGGACGGGTTTCATGAGGCCGGCACACTGACAGCCCGAGGTAAAATAGGCCAGCTCATTAAAGAACGTTTGTAAAGTGCACCTCTCCCTCCGCTAGTTGGTCGGAGTGAATCAGCCCCCGCCTTTGAAAAACGCCTCAAGGATCCGTCCCAAAACCTGCTCACCATACTCGTTCGCATGAACCACGTCCCGATAGAACAGATGCGGATGCAGCCCTGCGGATCTCAAATATTCCGCCCAGGCTGTGGTGAGATCCAGGAATGCGCATCCCTCCTCTGCGGCAAGCCTTTGCAAAGCCACACCATAGGTCCCCGTCCCGGAATGCGGTGCAGCCTTCAGCGCCTTCGAATCACGCGGATCCGTCGTTCCAAACGCTCCTGTGAAGAGAACCACCTCCACCAACGGCAGCGCTTCCCTCAATTGCCGTATGACCACGCGAATGTCATCGACACTCCGCTGGCTTATGCCGCCGATCAGCACCAAATCAGGTTGGAGCGGAACAACGTAACGACGCACACGATCCGCCTCCCGATAATGCTGGCACCCGCCTCCACCACGCACATACACCCAGGCCTCCACCTCCGATCGCGGATAAGCCTCCCCCAGCATCCCGACCCACCCCGACCGCATCACGTCGTTCACGATACTGTCTCCCAAGGCTAGAATCCTCAATCGCCCCCCATCCTTCAGCCTGCGTTGCGTTTGCTCCAGATGGCTCCAGTCCGTCCCCGGAAGAGTATATATGCCCTCGGGCATCGCCGCGCGTATCGCCCTGATCTGCCCAACCGACCTGCATGGAGACGTGAACAAATAGTAATCGTCCTCCACCGGTCGACTTACCGTTTTCAAATCCGGCGGATACAATGCAGGCAACGCTCCCTCCTTGGGGAAAACGACGGGGGAATCGGCCGCCATATCGCCGGGCCGATATCGGGTATTGACGAGGTTCCGGTCAGCCTCTGACGCGTCCTGACCAAATCCGGCGACCATCCACGCCAAGCCCGAGGCGAAGGCCAGGAACATCAAGCGATGCGGTCTCATACCGGCAAGGGCCAACGAAACGTAGACTCCAAATCAATCCTCCGTCCGGTCGCTGACGATTCCCTTGCTGCAGTGATGATTTCCAGCACATGCAGCGCATGCTCCGGCGTCACCAGCAACTCCTTCCCCGTGGAGAGACATTCTGCCGCCAAGGCCGCTCCCTGCTGCCATATATATCCCTCCGGGTCGGTTGCGTAACGCTTCAGCTGCGGCTCATCGTGGGTTGCGAGATCAACCCCCAGCGGTTCCCAGTCATAACCCACCATCCCCATGAACCCTTCCGACCCCACCACCGAAATCGTATGCCTCTGTTCATCCTTCCCGCTGTGGCCATGCGGATTGAAATAGTTGAACCCGGACTGAACATGCGAGATCACTCCTTTTCCGTGATCCATTAACAGCATCGCGTTGTCCTCCTCCGTCACGCGGATCCGCCCCTTGTCGTCCACCGTGCGCTCCGGTGTGACAATGCTCAACATCGCGGTCACCCGCTTGACCGGCCCCAGCATCCCCGTCAACGAAGTGATATTGTAGACCGCCAGATCCGGCATTGAACCACCCAGTTTCTCGTAAAAGAAGGCCGACCAACCGGGCCCCTCATGTCCGTAATCCGCATGCGCCGCAGCCACCCGCCCGAGTTTCCCTGCAGCCAACGTCCTTGCCATGAAGGCAAACTGGGGACTCTGCACAGTAATCGGTGCTCCCCATAGCCTCACCCCCCTCTTCAATGACAACGCCAGCAACTCCTGCCCCGCTTTCAACGAGTTCGCAATCGGCTTCTCACTCCACACATGCTTTCCCGCTTCCAATGCCCGACGGTTGATCCCCTCGTGGGCCTGCATGTCCGTCAGATCAATCAGAAACTCAAACGACTCCCCAGCCAACATCGCCTCCATGTTTGGATAAGTGTTGGCCACCTTGAACTTCTTCCCCTGCGCCTGCGCGCGCTCATGCCGGATATCACACAAACTCACCACCTCCACATAAGGACACTGAGTCAACACCGGCAGATACGCATTGGACACACTGCCGCAGCCAATCACCCCGGTGCGAATTCTCTTCGGCGCAGCCGATGCACCCAACAAGTGAGCAGGTGCCGTCGCCAGCACGACGCCGGCAGCAGCTGCTGTCCGACCAAAAGCACGACGTGTCATGGGAGTAGTGAAATTATTCATAATCGCAGCATCGCAAGAATTCATGCGCACAGAACCAGAGCCGAAAATGAGCCGGGTTCCGCACATGAGATTCGCTTCAGTATGCCATTCGACAAGCCGCTGACAATCTACTTTGCTGGAGGCACTTGACTCCCCATCGCAACGATCTACGCTGCCATCCATGTCCACGGAAGCGCAATGCAGGTGGTCCCTATCCATCTGGCTCCGTGTCCTACCACCAATCCCCAACCCCTCCCCATGCCCATGAAACGCAGACAATTTCTTTCATCCCTAACCACCGCAGGATTCGGAGCCACAATTCTGCCGAAGATGACCTTGTTCGGGGCCGACGCCCCCTCCAATAAACTCAACATCGCTCTGATTGGAACCTGGGGGCGAGGCGAAGCTCACTTCGGTGCCATCAGCCCCGAAAACGTGGTCGCTCTGTGCGATGTCAACGAGGAGCACCTCGCCTTCGGTGCTCAGCGTTTCCCCAAGGCAAAGCAATATGTCGACTGGAGGAAGTGCCTTGACCAAAAGGACATCAACGCCGTTGTCATTTGCACCGCCGATCACACCCACGCGTTCGTCGCCAACTGGGCCATGAACCGCGGCCACCACGTCTATTGTGAAAAGCCCCTCGCCAACAGCGTGGAAGAAGCCCGAATCGTCCGGGCCAACTACCTGAAACACAGAGCCAACATCGCCACCCAATGCGGCACCCAGCGCCACGAATACGAAAACTTCAACCGCGTTCGCGAACTCATACGCGATGGCGCCATCGGACAGGTTGAAGCCGTCTCCACGTGGGGCAACCGGCAGCTCCCCAGGCCCGGCTATCTCCCCGCCGCGGGCGAACCACCCAAACACCTCCACTACGATCTTTGGATCGGGCCCTCCCCCTACCACCCTTACAACCCGGGCTACTTCGAAGGCGGCCCCGGCATGAACTGCCTCTCCTGGAATATGTATTGGGACTTCGGCAGCGGTCAGGTCGGCGATATGGGCAGCCATACGATGGATATCGCGTGGAACGCCATCGACGCCTCGCTTCCCGTCTCAGCCGAAGCCAAGGGCGACGCTTTCAATCCCGACGTCACTCCCGTGAAGCTTGAGATGCACATGGATCATCCTGCCAATGACTGGCGCCCCGCCGTGCGCGTCTCCTGGTACCAGGGAGGCGCCATGCCCACCTCCCCCTCGCGCATGCTCAACCTCAACCACATCGCCCTGCTTCATAAAAATAGGCGGCTTGCGGGCGAAACCCACACCTGCAGGCGTACCAGAGATGATGATGTCGCCAGGTTGTAGCTCGAACACCTCAGAGCACACACTGACCACAGTTGCGACATCAAAAATCATGTCGCGCGTGTTCGCATCTTGCAAAATTTCGCC